>NZ_JBDUUI010000001.1:0-527501 GCF_039938915.1 Devosia alba
ACAACCTCAAGCGCGCCATCGCCGTCGCCGGCGTTGCCTCAACCCTCAAGGCGATAACCGGCTGAACGGAGCTGACGCCCGCCAATGCAAAACAACCTAAGCGATCAGCTTCGCCGAGTTCTCACACGGCCTCCACCCCAATTCAGACGCTCACCTCCTGATGGCAAGACGCTGAAAGCGGACATTAACGCAATCGCTCGCGGGTCGTTGCGATAGGGTTCCAGTTCAACCATTGTTCGATAGAGCGAGCGGGGAAAAACACTATGCGTGGCGGATTGTTGTTTTTGTGCATGGCCATCCTGCTATTCGGATTTGCCGGACATGGCTTACTTTCGGATGGCGTATTCCCTTTTCAGCGTCATTCGCGGGAGCTCATTCTCCGCGCTGAGCAGCCGTTCTGGTTCGGCTTCACGATACTAGCTTATGTTGCTTTTGGAGTGCTTATGTCCGGAATTTCGGTCTTTTTGTTCTGGTTGCGGCGCAAGGAAAAGGCAGCTGAGGAGCAGTTTTTTCGCCAACGCAAGTTCCTGCAGTAAACGGCTTCGCATCAGTGGCTGCTTTTGCCGCTGGTTTGTCAAAACCTGCCTGTCCCATTCTCACCCCAAAGTGGTCGAATCCGACCCCATTGCGGCCATCTGCGGGCCGAGATCGAAATCCTAGTAGCTGCCATTCATCGAGTCACAGCCCGCCCTCACGGGATAACTGACTTGCCGCTGCCTTCTTGTCATCGTTGCCAAGCCGATCTGTCACGATGGCGCCCGCCACAATGTGCAAAAGATGACCTGCCCGTGGCGCGAATGCGGGCAGGTCGACAAGCCAGCCGAGCGCCGACATCAGGCCGAACAGGTCGTCTCCATTCATATCTGTTCGGGCTGTACCTTCGGCCTGAGCGCGGAGCAGCAGTCTCGCGTTGGCTGAGTGAACCGCTGCGCAGGAGGCGTAAAGAGCGGAGTCCGGATTGGTGTGGGCGGCAGCCATCAGGGCAACAACGCCCTTATGGCTTTGGGTATCTCCCTCGTTTTGTTGAAAGCTCACCCACCGAGTAATTGTTCCGGCCAACCTCGTCAGCACGATCCCTATCCCTAGAAAAGGCAAAGGCCCGGAGTTCCGGGCCTTTCGTGAGTCGATGGAAAAGCTATCCGTTCATGAATGGAAACGCTCCCCCCAATAATGGAAACTCTATGGGAGCGTCTTAACAACAGTCTCCTCAGACAGACGTATTTAGCAGTCGTCGTCCCTCAACTCTGGCATTCCAAACACGTCCCGATTTGGCCCAGTGCCCGCTCGTTGTCCTCAACTTGAAGAAGTGAGGCAAACTTTGCCTCACTTTTCTGCGTCTGATGCCAGGAATCTGGTCAAACCTCATGGGCAGCGACACCGGGTAGTCGGCAGTTGTCTATCCTCAACTACACCCCGTCGTCGTCCCGCACGTGTCGCACTTCAAACACGTGCCGTTCCGCACCATGGTGAAGTTGTGGCACTCGGTGCACTGGTCGCCGGTGTAGCCCTTCATCTGGGCTTCGGCGCGCAGCAGGCCGGAATCCTTGCTCGGGGGTGGGCTGGGGATCGGGCGCAGTTCGGCGGCCGGGAAGGCTGCCGGGGCCAGCTGGTTGTCGTGCTTGAGGGCAGTGGCGGCGTTCAGGGCCGTCACGGTTGAGGTCTGCATCGCCTGCACCGGATTGATGTACTGATCGCCCGAGACGATCATCAGGCTCTTATTGGTGACGCGGCCGCGGGTCATGCCGCGCGACACAAAGCGGTCGGCGGGCATGGGGGCAGCAGGCGCTGGCGCAGTCCGGCCACCCTTGGCCTCGTCGGCACCCTTGCCCAGCGACGTCGGGCTTTCGGGATTGACGTGGGCCAGGTCGTCGCGGTCGAGATAGCTGACGGCCAGCTCGCGGAACACATAGTCCAGGATCGAAGTGGCGTTCTTGATCCGGTCATTGCCCATCACCATGCCGGCGGGCTCAAAGCGGGTGAAGGTGAACGCTTCCACGAACTCGTCGAGCGGCACGCCATATTGCAGGCCGATCGAGATGGAAATCGCGAAATTATTCATCATGGCGCGGAAGGCAGCGCCTTCCTTGTGCATGTCGATGAAGATTTCGCCCAGGCGCCCATCGGCATATTCGCCGGTATGGAGATAGACCTTGTGGCCTCCCACGACGGCCTTCTGGGTATAGCCCTTGCGGCGGTCTGGCATCTTTTCGCGGTCGCGAACGACCGTTTCGACGATGCGCTCGACGATCCTTTCGGCGACATGGGGCACGCGGGCAGCTGCCGGCATGGCAGCCAGTTCCTCGAGGTTATCCTCGTCTTCATCCTCGTCAGCCGCCGCCAGGACCGATGAGTTCAGCGGCTGGCTCAGCTTGGAGCCGTCGCGATAGAGCGCATTGGCCTTGAGCGCCAGGCGCCAGCTCAGCATATAGGCCTGCTTGGCGTCTTCCACCGTGGCGTCATTGGGCATGTTGATGGTCTTGGAGATGGCGCCCGAAATGAAGGGCTGCGCCGCCGCCATCATCAGGATGTGGCTTTCAATCGACAGCGAGCGCTTGCCGATCTTGCCGCAGGGGGCAGCACAATCAAACACCGGCAGATGCTCGGGCTTGAGGTGCGGGGCGCCTTCCAGCGTCATGGCGCCACAGACGTGGATATTGGCCGCCTCGATGTCCTTTCTGGAAAAGCCCAGGAAAGGCAGCAGCTCGAAGCTGAAATCGTTGAGCTGCTCATCGGTGACGCCCAGCGTCTTGAGGAAATCGGCGCCCAGGGTCCACTGGTTGAAGATGAACTTGATGTCAAAGGCCGAAGCGGTCGCGGCATTCAGCGCGGCGATCTTTTCGTCGGTAAAGCCCTTGGTCTTGAGCGTCGACGGATTGACGCCCGGCGCCTGGTTGAGATTGCCGTGGCCGACCGCATAGGCCTCCATTTCCGCAATGTCGGATTCCGAATAGCCCAGGGTGCGCAGGGCCGGGGGCACGGCGCGGTTGATGATCTTGAAGTAGCCGCCGCCGGCCAGCTTCTTGAACTTGACCAGGGCAAAATCGGGCTCGATGCCGGTGGTGTCGCAATCCATCACCAGACCAATGGTGCCGGTGGGGGCGATAACCGACACCTGGGCGTTGCGGAAGCCGTGCTTCTCGCCCAGCGCCAGGGCATTGTCCCAGGCCAGCTTGGCGCGTTCGCTCAGCTCGGCGTCGATCAGCGATGCATGGTCGAGCGGCACCGGGGTGATCGAGAGGTTTTCGTAGCCCTCGGCATTGCCGTGCGCCGCGTTGCGGTGATTGCGGATGACGCGCAGCATGTGCTTGGCATTGCGCTTGTAATCCTTGAACGGGCCGAGCTCCTTGGCCATTTCGGCCGAGGTGGCATAGGAAACGCCGGTCATGATGGCGGTGACGGCGCCGGCAATGGCGCGGCCTTCCTTGCTGTCATAGGGAATGCCCGAGGTCATCAGGAAGCCGCCAATATTGGCGTAGCCGATGCCCAGCGTGCGGTATTCGAAGGAGCGCTCGGCAATCGCCTTGGAGGGGAACTGGGCCATCATCACCGAGATTTCCAGCACCACGGTCCACAGGCGCACGGTGTGCTCATAGGCAGCGGTGTTGAACGAGCCATCGGCATTGCGATAGGGCAGCAGGTTCACCGAAGCCAGATTGCAGGCGGTGTCGTCGAGGAACATGTATTCCGAGCAGGGGTTCGACGCATTGATCGGACCGGCTTCGGGGCTGGTGTGCCACTCATTGATGGTGGTGTGATACTGGATGCCGGGATCGGCCGAGGCCCAGGCGGCATAGCCCACCTGTTCCCACAGATCGCGGGCCTTCAGCGTCTTGGTGACAACACCGGTCTGGCGGGCCTTCAGATCCCAGTCGCCATCGCCTTCCACGGCGCGCAGGAAATCATCGGTGACGCGCACCGAATTGTTGGAATTCTGGCCGGACACGGTGAGATAGGCTTCGCTGTCCCAATCGGTGTCATAGACCGGAAATTCGATCTCCTTATAGCCCTGCTTGGCGAACTGGATGACGCGGAAGATGTAGTTCTCGGGCACCAGTGCCTTCTTGGCGGCGCGCACTTCGCGCTTGAGCGCCGGGTTCATCGCCACGTCAAAGCAATCGTCACCGCTGCCTTCGCAGTTGACGGCAGCCTTCATGATGGCCTTGAGGTGCTTGGAAACCACCTTGGAGCCGGTCACCAGCGCGGCAACCTTCTGCTCCTCCTTGACCTTCCAGTTGATATATTCTTCCACATCGGGGTGATCGATATCGAGCACCACCATCTTGGCAGCACGACGGGTGGTGCCGCCCGACTTGATGGCGCCGGCAGCGCGGTCGCCGATCTTGAGGAAGCTCATCAACCCGCTTGACTTGCCGCCACCCGAGAGCTTTTCGCCCGAACCGCGCAACGCCGAAAAATTGGTGCCGGTGCCCGACCCATATTTGAACAGGCGGGCTTCACGCACCCACAGGTCCATGATGCCGTTTTCATTGACCAGATCATCGCTGACCGACTGGATGAAGCAGGCATGGGGCTGGGGATGCTCGTAGGAGCTCTTGGAGCTGACGAGCTTGTGGGTGAACGGGTCGACATAGAAATGACCCTGACCGGGGCCATCAATGCCATAGGCCCAGAACAGGCCGGTATTGAACCATTGCGGGCTGTTGGGCGCCACGCGCTGGCTGGCCAGCATATAGGCGAGCTCGTCGAAAAATGCCTGCGCATCTTCCTCAGAGTCAAAATAGCCGCCCTTCCAGCCCCAATAGGTCCAGGTGCCGGCCAGGCGATCAAACACCTGACGGCTGTCCATTTCCGAACCATAGCGTTCATTTTCGGGAAGCTTGGCGAGCGCAGCGTGGTCGGGGACCGAGCGCCACAGCCAGGACGGCACCGAATTTTCCTCGACCTTCTTGAGCACCTTGGCGACGCCGGCCTTGCGGAAATATTTCTGGGCGATGATATCGGCTGCCACCTGGCTCCAGGTCGACGGAACGGCGATATCTTCGAGCTTGAAGACGACCGAGCCATCCGGATTGCGAATCTCACTGGTGGCCGAACGGAATTCGAGGCCGGCATAGCGGTCCTGATTGGCTGTCGTGAAGCGGTGTTCAATGCGCATGGTCGTCTTAGTCCCCAATGTAACGGGCACACAAAGTCCCGCGAGCCGAAAACCCGGCTTCTTACCCAAATCTGTTTTGACGCGTCACCAACCGAGCCCGTGGCCGGGCCCGAAAAACTTGCCTGTGCCCCCGTATCGCTCTGGTCTGATGCCAGTGCTTGACCAGGGGACTTGAGCCAACGACATGGTGTGCTGTCGGCCTGCTCAAAACATCTGCCGATTCAGACGACGCGTCAACGTCACAAATCACAAGGTCTAGTGGTTGAGGGCAGCTCCGAGACAACCACTAGTAGGCTCAATATGTGGATTACGGGGACAAACTTCAAGCAAAACCGGCACTTGGCTGCCGCTATTCAGACACCCGATTCCGTCACATGAAGTCGCGATAAGTGAGCCGAAAGATCGCCGCTAAAGCGCCGAAATACCAAGGCTAAACGCCTTTGCTGCCGGCGCGTTAAAATGTCGGTAACCATGTCCGGAATGTCTCGAATCAATCGACCACAACGCTGTCAAGCACAGAAAGATTGCGCAAAAATCGCTGCATGCCCTCTACCAGAGCCGGTGGTGGTGTGCCCCCCATGGCCTACCAGATGCAGTAGCAGGGGCATGGCATGCGCGCCGGGCAGCCGGGCCGCTCCGCGATCGCGACGCGCAATGCCCAATTGTCGCAACGAAACGCCCGCCAAACACTAGGCTGCAACACTGCACCATGATACACCCGGCGCACTCGCACCTCTCGACGGCGGAATCGACAATTGGCTAAATCCGGTATCAAGCAGTTCCTGAGCGAAATCTTCTCCTGGTGGGGCGGTCAGACCTGGGGCACCCGTCTATGGATCTGGCGCTTCGGCGACTATGTCGGCAGCGACGAATTCGGCAATCAATACTACCAGGATCGCAAGGCCGACCGACGCTATGTGACCTATGCCGGTCCCGCCGACGCTTCCACCATTGGCCAGGGCTGGCATGGCTGGATGCATCACCGTACCGATATCGTCCCCACCAAGGCCAATTACGCGGCCCGCGACTGGGAATTGCCGCATCAGAAAAACCTGACCGGCACCGCGGCAGCCTATCGGCCCGATGGCAGCCTGCTCAACAAGGGCGAACGCCCCCGCGTCACCGGCGACTACGACGCCTGGTCGCCTGAGTAAGGCCGGCGCCTTGCGCCACCGCACTGCCTTGCCCCATCTGTTGACCGTCCTGGCGCCAATCGCGGCGCTGGGGGTTTTGGGCATTACGGGCCCGGCATGGGCCCAACCCACCGCCAACCCGGTTGCCACCTTTTCCGGCCTCGACAAGATTACCGGCCGCATTACCCGCTTTGATGTCTATATCGACGAGACCGTGCTGTTTGGTGCGCTCGAGATCACGCCGCGCGCCTGCTATAACCGTCCGGCCACCGAAACCCAGCGCACCTCGGCCTTTCTTGAGGTCGACCAGCGCAGCCTGACCGGCACCTCCAAGCGCATCTTCACCGGCTGGATGTTTGCCGACAGCCCGGCGCTCAACGCCATCGACCATGCGGTCTATGATGTGTGGCTGATCGAGTGCGACACCAGCACCGATGTGCCGGCGCCCGACGCGCGCGACTGATTCTCTTCCGAAAAACGCACAACGCTGTCGAACTGTCCAAAGTTCAATCGTCTAGCGTGCAGTACCCGTTCGCCGCTGGTTCTGCTGCGCCGGCGTGCTGCCTTGCCCCCAGGGGGGCCGCCAGAGGAGACATATTGTGCTGACCAGTCCCGTGCTTGAAGACCGCACCGCCCAAACCTATGCCTATATCCCCTTCACCGTCACCATGGCAGAGATGCAAAAGCCGGCCGACGAGGGGTTTCCGGCGTTGTTCGCCTGGCTCGCCAGCCACGGCCTTACCCCCATTGGGGCGCCATTCTACAATTACCGACGGATCGACATGGCCAGGACACTCGATGTCGAAGCCGGCGTGATGGTTGAGCGCGCTATGGCCGGGGACAGTCCGGTCAAGTTCGGCACCCTGCCAGCGGGGCAATATCTCAGCGCCAGCCATACCGGCCACTATGACGGCTTGCTGGACGCCACCGCGCAATTCATCGGCTGGGCGCAAGACAACAACATTGCCTGGGACATGCGCGCCGCCGCAGACGGCGATCACTTCGCCTGCCGGTTGGAAATCTACGAGACTGATCCCCGCGAGGAACCCGACCCCGCCAAATGGCTCACCCGGCTGTCATTCAAGACAACCGGCTGACCGGCATAAAGGGGCGGGGCGGCGGGGCCATCCATCGCGCCGCTCATCACGGCGGGCAGGCAATCAGTACTTGCGCAGCAATCCGACCAGCCGGCCCTGAACCTTGACGCGGTCGGGCGGGAAAATGCGGGTCTCATAGGCCGGGTTGGCCGCTTCGAGCGCAATGGTATTACCCTTGCGGCGCAGGCGCTTGAGGGTGGCCTCTTCATCGTCCACCAGAGCCACGATGATTTCCCCGGTGCTGGCGGCGTCCTGCTTGCGGATCAGCACGGTGTCGCCATCAAAAATGCCGGCATCGATCATCGAATCGCCGCGCACTTCGAGCGCGAAATGTTCGCCACTGCCCAGCATTTCGGGTGGCACCATGATGGTGTGTGAATGAGACTGAATTGCCTCGATCGGTGTGCCGGCTGCAATGCGGCCCATGACCGGGATGGAAATCGAGCGCACGCCGTCATCATCAGCGGCCATCCGCGAGGGCGGGCTGGCGACCTTGCCCAGATTGCCCTCGATCACCGACGGCTCGAAGCGCGCCTTGCGGCCACCCAGTGACGGGTTCATCGAATCGGGGAGTTTGATCACTTCGAGTGCCCGCGCCCGATTGGGCAGGCGGCGAATGAACCCGCGCTCTTCAAGCGCGGTAATCAGCCTGTGAATGCCGGACTTGGACGCCAGATCGAGTGCATCCTTCATCTCATCAAACGATGGCGGGATGCCGCTTTCCTTCATCCGCTCGTGGATGAACATCAACAGCTCGTGTTGTTTGCGGGTCAGCATGGGGCCCCTCGGGGTGAGAATCGGAACATAGACAGAACGACTATAAGTGTTCCAGTTATGTTCTGCAATATCCCGTGCAATTTTGTGCTGCGCCCAGACTCGACGGCGTCAGAATGCGTCGACCACGATCGTCTCGACCATCGCGCCGGCGGGCTGGCCCGGGTCGTGTTCGGGTTGCACGATCAGCAGGTCCGCCCTGGCCATGGACGAGGTGTGGCCGCTATCGGTCTGGCTGATCGGCAGGGCCTGGGGGCCGGTTGGAGTCTGCAGCAACTGCGCCCGCATGAAATGGCGGCGTGCCGTATTGGGCGGGGTCGGCGCCGCCAATGGCAGGTGCCAGTGAATCTGCGGCGCCAGGCCCAGCCAGGCGCGCAGGGCCGGCTTGATGAAGACAATGGCGGTGACCATGGCGGAAACCGGATTGCCCGGCAGCCCGAACACCAGGGTCTTCCCAACGGTGCCGAACATCAGCGGCTTGCCCGGCCGCATATTGATCTTCCAGAAATCCAGGGTGACCCCGAGTTCGAGCAGGATTTCCTGCACGAAGTCATGATCACCGACACTGGCGCCGCCCGTGGTGATCAGCACATCGGGCTCATCGGCGAGGATCGCCACCAGCCTGGCGCGCAACTGGTCCCGCTGGTCGCGCGCAATACCATGGTCGGTGACGGTTTGGGCATAGGGGGCCAACAGGGGCGCGAGGCCAAAGCTGTTTGACGCGATGATCTGATCGGGCCCAAGGACCGCGCCTGGCAGTTCCAGCTCGTCGCCGGTTGCCAGCAGGGCGATGCGCGGGCGCTTGGATACGCTCAGGGCGGGGGCATTGGCAGCAGCAGCGACGGCCAGCTGCATCGGCGTCAAGCGGACACCTGCGGCGATCAGGGCCTGGCCAACGGCAAAATCATTGCCCCTGGCCCGCACATTGCGGCCCGGCTGGGGCTGGCTCGAAAACGATACGCGGTCGCCGTCGAGCGTGGCATCTTCCTGCATGATCACCGCATCGGCGCCATCGGGCACGGGAGCGCCGGTGAAAATCCGCACCGCCTCGCCGGCGCCGAGGGTTCCGGCAAACCCGGCCCCGGCTTGCGCCGTGCCGATGATCGCCAGACTGTGGCCCGGCGCAATATCTTCGGCGCGCACGGCATAGCCATCCATGGCGCTGGCATTGAAGGGCGGTTGATCGTGCCGGGCCAGCACGGGGGCAAGCAGGACCCGGCCTGCCGCCTCGCCGAGTGGCAGGCTTTCGCCCACTGGCGCAGGCACCCGGCGCAATATGGCAGCGATGGCGTTCTCAACCGGGAGCAGGCTCATGACCGCACAAACGCCCCGGATTTGCCGCCGGACTTTTCCATCAGGCATATGTCGGTGATCAGCATGCCCCGGTCGATCGCCTTGGCCATGTCGTAGAGCGTCAGCGCGGCGGTCGAGGCGGCCACCAGGGCTTCCATTTCCACCCCGGTCTGCCCGGTGGTTTCCGCGGTCGCGATGATCACAATGGCATCTTCGCCATGCTCGGCAATCTCCACGCTGACCTTGGTCAGGGCAATGGGATGGCAGAGCGGGATCAGATCGGCAGTCTTTTTGGCGGCCATGATGCCGGCAATGCGCGCCACCGCCAGGGCATCACCCTTTTTGAGACCGCCCGCCATGATGGTGGCGATGGTTTCAGGCTGGCCCACAAGGCGCGCCTGCGCCACGGCACGGCGACGCGTCACCGCCTTGTCGGCAATATCGACGATATGGGCCTCGCCCCTGGCATTGAGGTGGGTCAGTCCCTGCGCCATCAGTGGGCCGCCTGCACTGACCCCAGCAGCAGCGCCCGGGTGGCCGCAGCCACGTCATCCTGACGCATCAGGCTCTCGCCCACGAGGAAAGTGCCGATACCGGCCTCCCGGTCGAGTTTGAGCAGGTGCTCGTGGTCGACAATGCCGCTCTCGCTGACCAGCAGGGTGCCCTGCGGCACGCCACCCGCAAGATTGACCGAAGTCTCCAGCGTGGTCTCAAACGTGCGCAGATTGCGGTTATTGATGCCGATGAACCTGGCACCCAGCGCCACGGCCCGATCCAGTTCAAGCTGATCATGCACTTCCACCAGCGCGTCCATCTGCCACTCCGCGGCGGCGTCCAGCAGATAGCGCGCCACCTCGTCATTGACGGCGGCCATGATGATCAGAATGCAGTCGGCGCCCCAGGCCCGCGCTTCGGCGACCTGATAGGTCTCGAACAGGAAGTCCTTGCGCAGGACGGGCAGGTTCACCGCCGCCCGCGCCTCGATCAGAAACTGCGGCGAACCCTGAAAGCTGGGCTGGTCGGTCAGCACGGACAGGCACGCGGCGCCGCCCGCTTCATAAGCGCGGGCAATCGCAGCCGGATTGAAATCGGCCCGGATCAAGCCCTTGGACGGGCTGGCCTTCTTCACCTCGGCAATCAGCGCATACTGATCATTGGCCCGCTTGGCCTTGAGGGCCTTGACGAAGCCGCGCGGGGGAGGCTGGTCATGGGCTTGCGCCACCACTTCGGCCCAGGGCCGCAGCGACTTGGCAGCAGCGATCTCGTCGCGCTTATAGGCTTCGATCTGCTTGAGAATATCGGTCATCAGTCGCGTCCATTCGATACCGCTACCAGGCGGGCGAGAGTGTCTTTGGCCTTGCCGCTGTCGATCAGGCTGGCGGCGGCTTCGGCCCCTTCGCGCAGATCGGCCACCTTGTCGGCCACGATCAGCGCCGCGCCGGCATTGAGCAGCACGATATCGCGATAGGCGCCCGGTGCCCCATCGAACAGCGCATGCATGGCCCGGGCATTGTATTCGGGATCAGCACCCAGCAAATCCTCGGCTGCGTGCCGTTTTAGCCCGGCCTCTTCAGGTGTTACTTCAAAGCTGCGCAGATCGCCATTGGCAATCTGGGCGACAAAGCTGGGCCCGGTGACGGTGATCTCGTCGAGCCCGTCGCTGCCATGCACCACCCAGGCCTTGATGGCCCGGTTGGCGAGCAGCGCGGCGGCCACCGGCTCCACCCATTCCTGGGCATAGACCCCCAGCATATAGCGCCGCACCCCGGCCGGATTGGCCTGTGGTCCGAGCAGGTTGAACATGGTGCGCATGCCCATTTCGGCCCGCGACGGTCCGACATGGCGCATGGCGGGGTGATGGCTGGGCGCAAACATGAAGCCGATGCCGGCCTCCCGAATGCAGCGGGAAATATCGGCGGGCGTCAGCTCCAGATTGACGCCGAGCGCCTCGAGCACCTGCGATGCCCCCGACTTGGACGACAGCGCCCGGTTGCCATGCTTGGCTACCGGCACACCGGCCGCCGCCACGACAATGGCGCTGGCCGTGGAAATGTTGAGCGTGCCGCCGCCATCGCCCCCGGTGCCGACAATATCCACCGCATCGGCAGGTGCCTCCACCGGCACCATCTGTTCGCGCAGAATGGAGACGGCGGCGGCAATCTCGCCGACCGTTTCGCCCTTGATCCGCATGCCCATCAGGAAGGCGCCAATCTGGCTGGGCGTCGCCTCGCCGGCCATGATGATGCGCATGGCGCCGCGCATTTCTTCGCCGGTCAGATCCTTGCCTTCGCCAATTCTGTGCAGTGCCTGCTTGATATCCATCACGCGGCCCTCTTCTGGTTGAAATCGCGGGCAATGTTCAGGAAATTCTGCAGCAGGGCGTGCCCATTCTCGGAGGCGATGCTCTCGGGGTGAAATTGCACGCCGTGGACCGGCAGGCTGGTGTGCTGCATGCCCATGATCAACCCGTCATCGGTGGTGGCGGTGACTTCAAGGGTAGCGGGCAGGGTATCGGGCCGCACTGTCAGCGAGTGATAGCGCGTCGCCTCGAACCCGGCATTGAGACCACGGAACAGGCCCTTGCCGGTGTGATTGATCTTTGAGGTCTTGCCGTGCACCAGATGGGGCGCACGTATCACTTCGCCCCCCATCGCCTGGCCGATCGCCTGATGGCCCAGGCACACGCCCAGAATTGGGATTTCCGCCTTGAAGCGGTCGATCAGCGCCAGACAGATCCCCGCTTCATTGGGAGTGCAGGGGCCGGGCGACAGCACAATGGCCTCCGGCGCCATGGCGGCGATTTCATCGAGGGTGATCTTGTCGTTGCGGACGACGGTGATGTCGGCGCCCAGCTCGCCCAGGAAATGGACGAGATTGTAGGTAAAACTGTCGTAATTATCGATGACGAGCGTGCGGGTCATGTTGTGTGGTTCCTGGCAGGCAGTTCAAACATTGAGCGGCCCTTGCGGGCGCCGCGTTCAGAAGCTGCCCCGCCATCGCTGCATTGCCAAAGCCTGTGCCCTCATTGCCCGATCCTCGCCTCGCCAGCATAGCGTAGCGCTTCCTCGGCGGCGCTGAAAAGGGCACGCGCCTTGTTTTCGCATTCCATCTGTTCGAGTTCGGGCTGGCTGTCGGCGACGATGCCGGCCCCGGCCTGAACATAGAGCTTGCCGTCCTTGAGGATCGCAGTGCGCAGCACGATGCAGGTATCCATGGTGCCATCGGCGCCGAAATAGCCGACGCAGCCGCCATAGATCCCGCGCCGAGAGCTTTCCAGCTCGTCGATGATTTCCATCGCCCGCACCTTGGGGGCGCCGGACACTGTTCCGGCCGGAAACCCGGCCGACAGCGCGTCGACAAAGTCATATTTCGGATCGAGCACACCCACCACATTGGAGACGATGTGCATGACGTGCGAATAGTATTCGAGGAAGAACTTGTCGGTGACCTTGACGGTGCCGATTTTGGCGACGCGACCGACATCGTTGCGGCCCAGATCGAGCAGCATCAGATGCTCGGCCAGTTCCTTGGGATCGCTCATCAGTTCGGCGGCCAATTCCGCGTCCCTGGTCGGCGTTGCGCCGCGCTTTCGCGTGCCGGCAATCGGCCGGATTGTCACTTCGCCATCCTGCACCCGCACCAGGATTTCCGGGCTCGACCCGGCCACGGCAAAGCCGCCAAAATCGAGGAAATACATATAAGGACTGGGGTTGGTGCGGCGCAGCGCCCGATAGAGCGCCGTGGGCGGCAGATTGAAGTCCGCCGAGAAGCGCTGGCTCAGCACCACCTGGAAGATGTCACCGGCGGTGATGTACTGCTTGGCCTTGGCGACCATGGCGAAATAGGCGTCCGGGCTGGTATTGCTGCTCACCTCGATGCTCTCGAGGTCAGGCAGGGCAGGGGTTGCCGGCATGGCGCGGCCCAGCCGGGTTATCGCGTCATCAATGCGGCCCTGCGCGGCCTCATGGGCCTGCCGCGCCGATACGCCGTCGCGCACATAGACCGGTGCGGTCAGATACAGCTCATCCTTGAGGGTGTCGAAAATTGCCAGCAGCGAGGGCCGCATCAACACCGCTTCGGGGGTCTGCAAATGATCCGGATTGCTGCGGGGCAGCACTTCCATGTAGCGCACCATGTCATAGCCGAGATAGCCATAGACCCCCGCCGATTGCGGCGGCAGCCCGTCGGGCATCTCAATCCTGCTGTCTGCCACCAGTTCGCGCAGCGCATCAAGCGGCAGGGCGGAAACCGGCACGAAGCTGGTGTCATCGATCTGGGCTGTGCGATTGATCGCGGCGGTCCCGTCCTCAACCTTCAGAATCACATCAGGCTGCGTGCCGATGATCGAATAGCGTCCGCGCACCGCAGCGTCCTGCACCGATTCCAGCAGGAAAGTGTTCTTGCGGCCAGCGGCCAGCTTGAGATAGGTGCCGATCGGGGTTTCCAGATCGGCCACGATGCGCCGCCAGACGATCTGCGATTTCCCGGCATTGTACTGCTCAGAGAAGCGCTCAAAATCGTCGTCGGCCATCGTCATCGTCCAGTCTCGAGTTGGGCCGGCCTGGGTTACAGGCCGGTATTGATCGCCAGCGTCTGCTGCAGGGCCTGCTGGTTGACGCGCAGGCCGGCATCGTCGCGAATGGCCGTGACGAACTCACCATAAAGACCGACGCGCGCTTCGCTTTCCAGATTGGCCTGGGCGGCTGGATCGAGAGGCCCTTCGCCCGCAATCACATCGACCACCTGGAATACGACGTACTCGCCTGACTCGTTGAGCGCGGAACCATGATGGTCGCTGCCACCGGCAAAGGCTGCACCGGCCACCACGCCATCGATGCTGCCATCGGCAGCACCAAAGCGCGAGAACGGCGTGCTCAACTGTGGAAACACATTGTAGCTCGCGGCCACATCGGCAATCGGCGTGCCGGCATCAAGCCTGGCCACAGCGTCCGCACTGGCCGCCAGCAGGGCGGCATTGGTGCGTTCGGCAGTCAGCGCGGCCACCACGTCCTCGCGCACTTCATCCAGGGTCTGGTCGCGCGCAGGTTCGACGGCGATGAGGTCAAAATAGAGGTTGCCGCTGCCAGCCAGTGGAATGGCCGCGGTCAACTGACCCTTTTCGGCCTTGAAAATGGCCTGGCTGATCCGGCTGGCGTCAGCAGGATCCAGCTCGGGCAAGACGTTCAGTTCTGCGCCGCTGGCGGTTACATCGGCCTCATAGATGTCCAGACCAAAACGCTCGGCGATTTCGCTCAGCGGGCGGAAAGCGGCGCGCAGTTCCTCGACCTGATCCTGCACGTCGGCAACTTCATCGCGCGCCTGGCTGCGCGCCAAATTCTGGGCGATCTGCTCGCGTGCTTCGGCCAGGCTCGGCACCCCACCGGCCTCAATGGCCGAAACATGCACCGCGCGCTTGCCGGTCACCCCGTCGATGATGGCAAACTCGCCGTCGGCGAGGCCAAAGGCCGCCGTGGCCAGATTGGCATCGCTGATGTCGGCCTCAGCGAGGATCCCCAGATCGGTTGCCGTCAGAGCGTTGTCGCTCACCAGTGTTTCAAACGGCGTGCCCGCGGCAAGACCGGCTTCAAACGCTGCCACCTGCGCGTCGTTGAGCACAACCTGCTGAATGGTGCGGCGCTCCGCCTTGGTCAGCCCGGCCTTGGTGCGCTCATATTCGGCGGCAATGGCGTCATCGCCAATGGTCTTGGTCGCGGCCAGATCGGCTGGCGACAGGCGCAGCATTTGCACGGTCCGGCTCTCGACGGTCCGGAACTCGCCTTGATGCTCGCTGAGATAAGCCGCCAGTTCGTCCTCGGTCGGCACTGCGGGAGTGTCGACATTGGTGTCGCCCAGCACAAAGAAATCGACTGTCCGCTGATCGGCGACATAGCGGTTGATCAGGCTTGAGGCGGTCTGTGGCAGGCCGGTGTCGGCGAACAGGCTCAGAACCACTTGCTCGCGGCGGGCCACATTGCTCTGGTCCTCGAAGTACTGTGCTTCGGTCAAGCCGTTCTGGCGCAACACCTGGGTAAAGGCCTGTGGATCAAATGCCCCCAGCGTGCCCTGGAACGATGGATCGGCCCGCAGCAATTCGCTGAGCTTGGCTTCGGAAGCGCCGACGCCGAAATCGTCGGCCAGCTGGTCGAGCGCCGCATCCTGGGCCAGGTTCTGCAGAACCATTGAGGGAATGCCCAGGCTCATCGCCTGCTCGGCAGTCGGCACCGATCCCAATTGCTGGGCAACCTGATTGAGCTGACGCTCGTAGGCACGCAGGAAGGTGCGCGAGTCGATCTCGGCATCGCCGACGCGGGCCACGGTATTGGTGCCCAAATCGGTAATCACATTGTTGATGCCGAACCCGGCCAAGCCAACCAGAAGGAACGCCCCCAAGATCTTGCCGGCCCAGGATTTAGCAAAACCACGCAAACTATCGAGCATATCGGACGTTCCGTTCAGAGACTTGGGCCTTTACCGCAATGGCGGGTGGGCAGTAGTAATCCATGTTGACAGCCGGGGTTAGGGCAATCCCCGTTCCGGTGCAAGAGGTAGGAGTAGCAAACAGTGACCACGACAATTTCGCCGCTGATCGCCGGCAACTGGAAAATGAACGGTTTGCGGGGCTCGCTGGACGAGTTGGCGAGCCTGGCCCACATGCTCATCTCCGGCGAAAACCCGCGCGCCATTGTCGTGATCTGCCCGCCTGCCACTATCCTGTCCGAAGTCGCCCAGCTCGGGGCCACAGCCGGCATCCAGGCCGGTGGACAGGATTGTCACACCCAGGCGCAGGGCGCCCATACCGGCGATATTTCGGCCAGCATGCTGGCCGATGCCGGTGCGCAATATGTCATAGTTGGTCATTCCGAGCGCCGCGCCGATCATGGTGAAACCGACGATCAGGTGCGCGCCAAGGCC
This sequence comes from Devosia alba, assembly GCF_039938915.1. Lineage (NCBI taxonomy): Bacteria > Pseudomonadati > Pseudomonadota > Alphaproteobacteria > Hyphomicrobiales > Devosiaceae > Devosia > Devosia alba. The sequence goes on from NZ_JBDUUI010000001.1 coordinate 16,326, forward strand.
GAAGCGGCCATTGGCGCCGGTCTCAAACCGATTATCTGCGTTGGCGAAACCGAGGCCCAGCGCGACAGTGGCGAGGCCGAGGCCGTCGTTGCGGCCCAGTTGGCGGCTTCCGTTCCCGAGGCGGCCAATTTTCATGACGTCATTGTGGCCTACGAGCCCATCTGGGCCATTGGGACGGGCCGCACGCCCACCAATGAGGATATTGCCCGCATGCATGGAGCGATCCGCCAGCAATTGAGTGCGCGTTTCCCCGAGCAGGGCCCGACAATGCGCATTCTCTATGGTGGCTCGCTCAAGCCGCAGAATGCGCGCGAGATTCTGGCAGTGGAAAACGTCAATGGTGGCCTGGTTGGTGGCGCCAGCCTCTTGGCAAAAGACTTCTACACCATTATCTCCGCCGTATAGCGCCGCGAGCGCCAAAGGCTGGTCGGAAAATCCGCCCGGCCTCTGGCATTTTCGGCATGGGGCGTGTATGACGCGCCAACTTTTGACAGACCAATAGACTGAGACACGATGGCGAACGTCCTGATTGTGGCCTATCTGCTGATCGTCCTGGCGCTGATTGCAGTAATTCTGCTGCAGCGGTCCGAGGGTGGCGCGCTGGGCATTGGTGGTGGTGGCGGCGGCGGCCTGATGACGGCACGCAGTTCGTCGAACCTGCTGACGCGTACGACCGCTGTTCTGGCGGCGCTGTTCTTTGCCACCGCTATTGGCCTGACGGTTATCAACGAACTCGATCGTGGCAGTTCGGGCATTCTCGATCGGGCGACGACCACCGACGGCGAAGCCGCCCCGGCCAGCGTGCTTGATGCGCTCAATTCGCTGCAGGGCGATACCCCAAGTGATCTGCCCGTACCGGCTCTGACCACGCCTGCCGCACCGGCTGCTGATGCTGGGGCGGGCCAGAGCGATGCTCTGCCGGTGCCCGAGGCACCCGCAGAGACGCCGGCTGCTCCGGCAAGCAACTAACTGCCGCAAGGCACGACGATTGAGGGGGATGGCAACATCCCCTTCTTCTTTTTGTGTAGGGCTGCAGAAGCACTCTACGAATCGATGCTGATGAGATTAAGGTGAGCGCCCATGGCTCGGTACGTATTCATCACCGGAGGCGTGGTCTCCTCATTGGGTAAAGGTCTTGCATCGGCGGCGCTTGGCGCAGTCCTGCAAGCGCGCGGCTACAAGGTGCGCCTGCGCAAGCTTGACCCCTATCTCAACATCGATCCGGGCACGATGTCGCCCACCCAGCACGGCGAAGTCTTCGTTACCGATGATGGTGCCGAGACCGATCTCGATCTGGGCCATTATGAGCGCTTTACCGGCCGTGCGGCCAACAAGCGCGACAATATCACCACCGGTCGCATCTATTCCGACATTCTGGCCAAGGAGCGCCGGGGCGAGTATCTCGGCGCCACCGTTCAGGTCATTCCCCACGTTACCGACGCCATCAAGGACTTCGTGCTCGAAGGCAATGACGAATTCGATTTCGTGCTGGTGGAGATCGGCGGCACTGTCGGCGATATTGAAGGCCTGCCGTTCTTTGAGGCCATTCGTCAGCTCGGCAATGATCTGCCCCGGGGCGACGCCTGCTATCTGCATCTGACGCTGATGCCCTATATTGCGTCGGCCGGCGAGCTCAAGACCAAGCCGACCCAGCATTCGGTCAAGGAGCTGCGCTCCATCGGCATTGCGCCCGACGTGCTGCTGGTGCGCTGCGATCGCCCGATTCCGGAGGGCGAGAAGAAGAAGCTGTCGCTGTTCTGCAACGTGCGCGAATCTGCCGTTATCCAGGGGCTGGACGTCAGTTCGATCTACGATGTGCCGCTGGCCTATCACCATGAGGGTCTGGACCGCGAAGTGCTGGCCACCTTTGGCATTACCGACGCGCCCGAACCCGATCTCAAGGCCTGGCAGGAGGTGTCTACCCGCCTGCATAGCCCCGAAGGCGAAGTCAATATCGCCATCGTCGGCAAATATACCGGCCTCAAGGACGCCTATAAATCGCTCTCGGAAGCGCTCACCCATGGTGGCATTGCCAACAAGGTGAAGGTCAATCTGCAGTGGATCGATTCCGAAGTGTTCGAGCGCGACGACCCGGCGCCCTATCTGGAACATGTGCACGGCATTCTGGTGCCCGGCGGCTTTGGTGAGCGCGGTTCGGCCGGCAAGATCGAGGCAGCCCGGTTTGCGCGCGTCAAGGATGTGCCGTATTTCGGCATCTGCTTTGGCATGCAGATGGCCTGCATCGAGGCGGCCCGCAATACCGCTGGCATCAGGAACGCCTCGTCCACCGAATTTGGCCCCACCAAGGAGCCCATTGTCGGCATCATGACCGAGTGGGTGAAGGGCAATGATACCGAAAAGCGCGCCACCGAAGGCGATCTGGGCGGCACGATGCGCCTTGGCGCCTATCCGGCCCAGCTCACCCGGGGCAGCCGCGTCGCCGACATCTATGGCACCACCCGTATTTCCGAGCGCCACCGTCACCGCTATGAGGTGAACATGGATTATCGCAAGCTGCTCGAAAAGAACGGCCTGCTGTTCTCCGGCGTCTCGCCCGATGGCACGCTGCCCGAAATCGTTGAGCGGACCGACCACCCATGGTTCATCGGCGTGCAGTTCCACCCCGAGCTGAAGTCCAAGCCGTTCGAGCCTCATCCCCTGTTTGCCAGCTTCATCGCTGCGGCGATGGATCAGAGCCGACTGGTCTGATGCTGCTGCGGACGGCGCGTCTCACGCTGCGCCGGCCCGCCATGACCGATCTTGAGGCCTTCTTCGGGATTACCTCAAATCCGACAGCCATGCGCTACTGGTCGACGCTGCCGCATGCCGATCTGGGCGTCACCGAGGCCTGGCTGGCGCGGATGGTGGCGCGCGAGCAGAGCGGGGGCGAACACTTCGTCATTGAACGCGATGGCCAACTGATCGGCGAAGTCGGGGCAGGGCGCCTGCCCGATTTCGGCTTCATCATCCATCCTGACCATTGGGGACAGGGTTACGCTACCGAAGCGTCGCTCGCCGCCATTGCCCACATCTTTGCCGTGACGGACACCACCGAACTCAGGGCCGACGTGGACCCGCGCAATCTGGGATCGCTCAACACGCTGGCCAAGCTGGGCTTTGTCGAGACCGGACGCGCTGCCAATACCTTCCTGTTGGGCGAGCAGTGGTGCGACAGCGTCTATCTGACCTTGCCGCGTCGCTGATGGGTGTTGGCTGACCCGACTGGGTCATGCTAGCCATGGGCAGAAAACCGCCGGAGCCGCCCATGGCCGAGATCATCAATCTGCGCAATGTCCGCAAGCAGAAGGCCCGGGCCGACAAGGCCACCGCCGCCGAACAGAACCGCATCAAATTCGGCCGCAGCAAGGCCGAAAAGCAGTTGTCGGCCGCCGAACAGGCGCTGGCCGACAAGCGTATCGATGGCCACAAGCGCGACGAGTAGTCAGGCGATCCGGTCGGCGATCGGTTACCAGTTCACCTGACAAACGCCGCCATGCGGCTTGAACTGCAGACTGCTCGCTGTGTACTCAAAGATTTCCAGCTTCACCCCATTGGGATCGCTGGTCCAGGCCTGCCAGGTCCCGTCCACGCCCAGCTTCTTGTCGGTGATCTCGACGCCCTGACCCCGCACATGGGCGAGCAAGCCATCGAGATCCTCGGTTTCGAGGCAGATATGATTGATCTGGTTGGTCTCGTCGAATTTGGCACTGGCCTTGCTGAACACCTCGATAAAGGTGCGGCCACCCAGATCGAGATAGTAGCCGATCCGGTCATCGCCCCGCATGAAGGTGAAGGCGGTCGGGATGCCGAACACGTCGCGGTAAAACGCCTCGGTAGCGTCCAGATCGTGCGCGAAAATGCAGGTATGGGCGAGCTGTTTGATCAGGGCTTTGGTCATGCAATGGCTCCGCGAATCTCTTGCTGTAGTGCCGCCAGCCTAACCGACCGAAACAGATCAAAAACCGCGATATGTGCCCGAACCATCAATTAAACTGGCATTTTGTGCTGCTGCCCTCTTTTCACTGTCATGGGGGGCGGCTAACACAGGGCCAGTAATCGAGATAACCCACACCGGAAGGGCTTTCCATGTCTTCAATCATCCACGTCAACGGCCGCCAGATCTATGACAGCCGCGGCAATCCCACGGTCGAAGTTGATGTGGTGCTCGACGATGGCAGCTTCGGTCGCGCCGCCGTGCCCTCGGGCGCTTCCACGGGCGCGCATGAAGCCGTTGAGCTGCGCGATGGCGGCAAGAAATACTCGGGCAAGGGTGTCACCCAGGCGGTCGAGAACGTCAATTCGGTGATCTTCGACGAGGTCCAGGGCATGGATGCACTCGACCAGATCGGCGTCGATCAGGCCATGATCGACCTCGATGGCACTCCCAACAAGTCGCGCCTCGGCGCCAACGCCATTCTTGGCGTGTCGCTGGCTGTCGCCAAGGCCGCCGCCGAGTCGAGCGAACTCCCATTCTATCGCTATATCGGCGGCCCCAACGCCCATGTCCTGCCGGTGCCGATGATGAACATCATCAATGGCGGCGAGCATGCCGACAATCCCATCGACATGCAGGAATTCATGATCCTGCCGGCCGGCGCGGAAAACCTGGCCGACGCCGTCCGCATCGGTTCGGAAATCTTCCATACGCTGAAGAAGAATCTCTCGGCCGAAGGCTTCAACACTTCGGTGGGCGACGAGGGCGGCTTCGCGCCCAATCTGAAATCAGCCGACGAAGCGCTCGGCTTCATCATGCGCTCGATCGAAAAGGCCGGCTACAAGCCTGGCGAGGACGTGTTCCTCGGCCTCGACTGCGCTGCCACTGAATATCACAAGGACGGCAAATACGAGATGGTCGGTGAGGGCAAGTCGCTCACCTCGGAAGAAAACGTCCGCTTCCTGGCCGATCTGGCCGCCCGCTTCCCGATCATCACCATTGAAGATGGCATGGGCGAAGACGATTGGGAGGGCTGGAAGGCCCTGACCGAAGCGATTGGCGACAAGGTGCAACTGGTCGGCGACGATCTGTTTGTCACCAATACCGAGCGCCTCGTCTCGGGCATCAAGATGGGCGTGGCCAACTCCATTCTGGTCAAGGTCAACCAGATCGGTTCGCTTTCGGAGACGCTGAACGCCGTCGATACCGCGCACCGCGCCGGCTACACCTCGGTGATGTCGCATCGCTCGGGCGAAACCGAAGATTCGACCATTGCCGACCTCGCGGTCGCGCTCAACTGCGGTCAGATCAAGACCGGCTCGCTCTCCCGCTCGGATCGTCTGGCCAAGTACAACCAACTGATCCGCATCGAAGAGCAGCTCGGCTCCTCGGCCAAATATGCCGGCTATTCGGTGGTCAAGGGCCGCTGATTGTCGCAAGACTGAATGACAAAGCCCGGCAGTGATGCCGGGCTTTCGTCTGGTGAAAGCTTCACTCGCAGTCAACACCCCCGCCCGAACCTCCCCGTGAAGGGGCCGGTGCCGTACGGTGGGTGGGGTAGATGACTCCCTACTGGAACGCCGTCTCGGCAAAGCTGCGCAGCTTGCGGGAGTGCAGCCGCTCTGCCGGCTGGTCGCGCAGGATTTCCATGGCGCGCAGGCCAATCAGAAGATGCCGGTTGATCTGGGTGCGATAGAAATCCGAGGCCATGCCGGGCAGCTTGAGCTCGCCATGCAGCGGCTTGTCCGACACACACAGCAGGGTGCCATAGGGCACGCGGAAGCGGAAACCATTGGCGGCAATGGTGGCGCTCTCCATGTCCAGAGCCACGGCGCGCGACTGGCTCAGTCGCTGGGTGATCTCGGTCTGATCACGCAGTTCCCAGTTGCGATTGTCAAACGTCGCCACCGTGCCAGTACGCATGATCTTTTTGGTTTCGAGCCCCTCGGTCTGGGTGATCTCGTGCACCGCCTGCTCGAGCGCCACCTGCACTTCGGCCAGTGCCGGAATCGGCACCGACAGCGGCAGATCGGCGTCGAGCACATGGTCCTCGCGCACATAGGCGTGGGCGAGCACATAATCGCCCAGCTCCTGGGAATTGCGCAGGCCTGCGCAGTGCCCCAGCATGATCCAGGCATGCGGGCGCAGCACGGCGATATGGTCGGTGATGGTCTTGGCGTTGGACGGGCCGACGCCGATATTGACCATGGTGATGCCACGGCCATTGGGGGCGGTCAGGTGATAGGCCGGCATCTGCGGCGCGCGGGCAGGCGAGGTGCCCGCCACCTTGCCACCGGCCAGGGCATTGTCGGTCACCACATTGCCCGGCTCGATGAAGCTTTCGTAATGGGTATGGCCATCGGCCAGGTACTGCTTGGCAACGCGGCAGAACTCGTCGATGTAGAAGGCGTAGTTGGTGAAGATGACAAAGTTCTGGAAATGGCTGGCGTCGGTGCCGGTATAGTGGCTCAGCCGAAACAGCGAATAATCCACCCGCGGCGCCGTGAACGCGGCCAGCGGATAGGGCCCGCCGCGCGGCGGCACAAAAGTGCCATTGGCGATTTCGTCATCGGTATTGCCCAGGTCGGGCGCGTCGAACACATCGCGCAGCGGGATATTGAGCGCATTGAGCGCTTCCCCATCGATTCGCTCATTGGCCGGCACGGCGAAATGCAGCGGGATGGGGGTGTCGGATTCCCCGATGTCGATGGTGCCGCCGTGATTCTTCAGGATCACCGCAAACTGGTCCTGGAAATAGTTGCGAAACAGATCGGGCGCCGTCACCGTCGTGCGATAGATGCCCGGGGTATGCAGGAACCCATAGGGCAGGGTGCTTTCGCTGCGGCTATAGCTGGTCGAACGTACTTCGATCTGTGGATAGCAGGCCCGCACCTGGCCCGGTGGCACGATGCCCTTGGCCAGCGATGCCAGATGGCTGCGGATGAAACCGGTATTGCGGTGATAGATTTCGGCAAGATAGGCCCACGCCTTCTCGGGGTCGGTAAAGGATTGCGTCTCGGCGCGTGGCGGGCTGATCGTGGTCATTTTCTTGCTCTTTCATCTCGCGGGTTCCGGATTGAACCCGCTTGGGCGGAATCGCGCCGCATCGTGTGCAACGTCTAGTCTTTTGTGATGACAGCTTCTCGGCGCCGCTTCAACTGCGGGCGCCTTTCCGGCAGCCCTTCACATCGGAGTGACCAGCACTTTTATCGCCGCAATTGGCCACCATCTTGATACCCAGTTCACTGGCATCGCAAACGACCCATGCAACCGGTGAGCGAGGAGTGTTGTGTTGGCCGCTTGTCCCCCAAGCCCTCAACAGTGCGGTAGACCGGCATTCCCCAGGGCCACCAGAACAGAGATGTTTTGGTGGCCTTTTTTCGTCTGCCAGGCCCGAACGCTACTCTCCGGTTGGGTTTTTGTCCGGGCACGGCGATCTCACCCCCCATTTTAAGAGCAAAACCATAGACGAGCGCTTCGGCATTTCCTATTGCTGCGGCCAACTCCAATTCTGCTCCCAAAATGAGGCGACACATGACGGCCAGCATCATCGAAGGTAAGAGCTTCGCCGAGGGTCTGCGCGGTCGCATTGCCGGCCATGTGGAGCGTCTCAAGAGCGAGCACGGCATCACCCCCGGCCTTGCCGTGGTGATTGTCGGTCATGATCCAGGCAGCCAGGTGTATGTGGCGCAAAAGGCCAAGCAGACTGTCGCCGTCGGCATGCACTCGGAAAAATACGAACTGGCCGAGACGGTCAGCGAGGCCGAAGTGCTGGCGCTGATCGAAAAGCTCAATGCCGACCCGGCCATCCACGGCATTCTCGTCCAACTGCCGGTGCCTGATCATATCGATCCGCAAAAGATCATCCAGACCATCGACCCGGCCAAGGATGTCGATTGCTTCACCCCGGCCAGCGTCGGCAAGCTGGCCATCGGCCTGCCGGGCCCGGTGTCCTGTACGCCGCTGGGTTGCCTGATGCTGCTGCGCGACCAGTTGGGCGACCTGTCGGGCCTGCACGCCGTGGTCGTCGGCCGCTCCAATCTGGTCGGCAAGCCGATCGCCCAATTGCTGCTGCGCGAGAACTGCACCGTCACCATCGCTCATTCCCGCACGCGCGATCTGCCGTCCATCGTACGTCAGGCCGATATCGTCATCGCCGCCGTGGGCCGGCCGGAAATGATCAAGGGTGACTGGATCAAGCCGGGCGCCACCGTCATCGATGTCGGCATCAATCGCATCGATGCCCCCGAGCGGGGCGAAGGCAAGACGCGCCTGCTGGGCGACGTGGCCTTTGCCGAAGCTGCAGAGATCGCTGGCGCCATCACCCCGGTCCCGGGCGGCGTTGGGCCGATGACCATCGCCTGCCTGCTGGCCAACACCGTCACCACGGCCTCGTTGATCAATGGCCTCGTGCCCCCGAGCGATTTGACGGCATGAATGCTGCCGCTCACGACCCCGGCGGCAAGGTGCGCCTGGCGCTGATGCCGGGCGTCAAGGGCGATGCCGCGTTCAGCGCCGATGGGCGCCACCGGCAGATCATGCGCCGCTGGCTGGGGGACAGCTTCCCTGACCGCTACATTCTGTTTATCGGTATGAACCCGTCGACGGCCGACGCCACGGTCAACGACCCGACCTGTGCCCGTGAATGGAGTTTCGCCCGGCGCGAGGGCTATACGGGCATGGCGAAAGGCAATGTGGGCGACTATCGCGCCACCCATCCCAAAATGCTGCTGATGCCCGGCATTGTCGCTGTCTCGGAAGCGAACCTGCCCTCCCTGCGGGCGACCGCGGCGGGCGCTGATCGCGTCGTATTGTGCCACGGCAAGCTCAACAGGGCTTTGGCGGCCGCCGGGGCGGAACTGGTGCAAACCCTGCGCAATGACGGGATCAAGCTGTGGTGCTTTGGCACCAATGCCGACGGCTCCCCCAAACACCCACTCTATCTGCGCGCTGACACGCAACTGGTGCCATTTCCGTCCGTAGACGCCGCCCGCTAGAGCAATTCACCGTTGCGCTGAAACGGCGAAATGCTCCAGAGCTCTGATTGGTCACGTTACCGATCCGCAAGAGTAGCGTCACTTTTGCTGAAAACGCTCTAGAGCCGGCTGCGCCCGTTGAGCTTGACTTCGATGACCGGGAGTATCTGCTCGACCGCCGCGCGCCCCGCGGCAATCGACTCGGCTGCCCGGTGAAAATCCATCAGGCCGATTTCGGCCACCCGTGGCGCCACCATGGCATGCGGTGGCTCGCCGGCCAGCCGCGAGCGGGTGATGTGATCCTGCATGATGTCGATGGCATTGGTCAGCACGTCGAAATAGCCCGGCGCGCTGCTGCCGGCGCCGAAAAAGTTCAGCGACGACATCTGCTCCCGCACCGACGCCGGAATGGACGCAATCAAGGCCAAAATGCCTTCGGGCTTGGCGGCTTCGCCGGCTTGCTCAGCCTCATCGGGCCGTACATTGGGCTCAATGACCAGCCGGCGTCCCAGCAGGTCCTCATTCAAATTGACCGCAATGATGAAATCGGCGCCCATCGCCCGGCACACCGAGACAGGCACCGGGTTGACCAGACCACCATCCGACAGCCAGCGCCCGTCGATCTTTGTGGGGCTGAACACGCCTGGCATGCCGATTGAGGCCCGCACAGCCGTGGCCAGCGGACCCGACTGCAGCCAGATCTCACGCCCCGTGCTGATATCGGTCGCCACCGCGGTGAACGGCAGTTTGAGGTCTTCGATATTTTCGGGCAGACCCATGCTGGTGAGCCATTTGACGATGTGCACGCCGTCCACCAGGCCGCCGCCCAGCAGGCCGACATCGACCATGGCCGCCACTGACCGCCAGTCAGCGCCCATGGCCCAGTCGCGCAAGGCCTCCAGCCGTCCACTGGCATAGACCGACCCGACCAGGGCGCCCATCGAGGTGCCACAAACAATGTCAGGTTTGATGCCGGCTTCCAGCAGGGCATCGATCACGCCGATATGGGCCCAGCCCCGCGCTGCGCCGCTGCCCAGCGCCAAGGCAATGGATGGTTTGGCCATGATTGATCTCCCGACACGGTTTGGCGCACGATAGGCGACGACCCAGGTCGGGGGAAGTGATCTTCAGGCCACATCCGCCAGATAGAACAGCCGGGCTACCGTGTGGTCACGCAGTGCCTGCGCCGGCAATTTGCCGGTCAGCGCCGCCACCACCGCGGTCGGATCTCCCACCGCGCTGGCATCGACGATCACCTGCGTGAATGCAGGTCGCGTGCCGCGCTTGACATCTTCGAGCATATCAAACAGCCGGGCCCTGACGTCGGTGTGCGCTGCGCAGGCCACGCAGTGCTGACCATCGGCATGGCCATGCCCGCTATTGGCGGGCAGGCGGAGCAGGGCGGTATCGGGGCCAAGCGCCAGCAATTGCCCGGCTTGCGTGACCATAACCACGGGTATGGGGTCGACCTTGGCCACGCGCTACTCCGCTGCCACAATCGCCGGGCCGGGAATGTAGTTCAGGATCGGGCCCAGCCAACGCTCGACATCTTCCAGCTTCATGCCCTTGCGCGCGGCATAGTCGAGCACCTGATCCCGCTCCACCTTGGCAACGCCGAAATAATAGGCCTCAGGATGGCTCATATAGATCCCCGAGACCGACGATCCGGGCCACATGGCGTAGCTTTCGGTCAGCGTCACGCCCACCGTCTGTTCGGCATCGAGCAAGCGGAACAGCGTGGTCTTTTCGGTATGGTCAGGCTGCGCCGGATAGCCGGGCGCCGGGCGGATGCCCCGATAGGGCTCGGCAGCCAGTTCTTCGGGCGTGAAGGCCTCGTCGGCCCCATAGCTCCAGAATTCCTTGCGCACGCGCTCGTGCAGCGCCTCGGCCAGCGCCTCGGCGAAACGGTCGGCCAGCGCTTTGACCAGAATGGACGAGTAATCGTCATTGGCCCGCTCGAAGCGCTCGGCAATCGCTACTTCCTCGATGCCGGCCGTCACCACGAAGGCGCCGATATAGTCCGGTACGCCGGCAGGACCGACGAAATCAGCCAGCGCCATATGGGCCTTGCCATCGCGCTTGCTCAACTGCTGGCGCAGGGTGAACAGGGTCGCCAACTCGTCGGCGCGGCCCTCATCCTTGTACAGGCGAATGTCGTCACCGACGGCATTGGCCGGCCAGAAACCGGCCACGGCGCGCGGCACGAACCACTTTTCCTCGATGATCTGCTTGAGCATGGCCTGGGCATCGTCGAACAATTGCCGCGCTGCCTCGCCCTGTCGTTCATCCTGCAGGATCGCCGGATAGCGACCCTTGAGCTCCCAGGTCTGGAAGAAGGGAGTCCAGTCGATATATTCCGCCAACGCTTCCAGCTTGAAGTCATTCAGCACCCTGGTGCCGAGAAAACTCGGCTTGGGTGGGGTGTATCCGCTCCAGTCAGGCGTGAAGGCGTTGGCGCGGGCGGTCGCCAGCGGCACCCGCTTTTTCTCGCTCTCGGCCCGCTCGTGCGCCGCTGCTGCCTTGGCATATTGCTCCTTGATGTCGGCGATGAAGCTGACCTTGGTCTCGGGCGACAGCAGATTGCCCACCACGCCCACGGCCCGGCTGGCGTCATTGACATGCACGGCCTGGCCGCGATCATAGCGCGGATGGATCTTGACCGCCGTGTGCACGCGGCTGGTGGTGGCGCCGCCGATCAGCAGCGGAATGTCAAAGCCTTCACGCTCCATCTCGGCTGCCACATGCACCATTTCGTCCAGCGACGGGGTGATCAGCCCCGACAGCCCGATAATGTCGACATTCTCATCCTTGGCCGTCTGCAATATCTTGGCCACTGGCACCATGACGCCCAGATCGATGATCTCGTAATTGTTGCAGCTGAGCACGACGCCGACGATGTTCTTGCCGATGTCATGCACATCGCCCTTCACCGTCGCCATCAGAATCTTGCCGGCGCTCCTGCGGCCGGTGGCATTGCCGTCGGCATTCTTCTCGGCTTCCATATAGGGCAGCAGCAGCGCCACCGCCTGCTTCATCACCCGCGCCGATTTGACCACCTGGGGCAGGAACATCTTGCCCGAGCCGAACAGGTCACCAACAATGCCCATGCCGGCCATGAGCGGGCCTTCGATGACATGAAGCGGCCGCTCGGCCTTCTGCCGCGCCTCTTCGGTATCGGCATCGATATATTCGGTGATACCATTGATCAGGGCGTGGGCAATCCGGTCCTCGACGGGTTTCTCGCGCCAGCTCAGATCCTTGTCTGCGGCTTCCTTGCCGGCTACGCCCCGATAGCGCTCGGCAATTTCCAGCAGGCGATCGGTGGCGTCGTCGCGCCGGTTAAGGATCACGTCCTCACAGGCATCGCGCAGATCGGGGTCGATCGACTCATAGACCGCCAATTGCCCGGCATTGACGATGCCCATGTCCATGCCGTTCTGGATGGCATAGTACAAAAACACCGCGTGCATGGCCTCGCGGACCGGTTCATTGCCGCGGAACGAGAAGCTCAGATTCGAGATGCCGCCCGAAATATGCACATGGGGCAGGGTGTCGGTGATCTGCTTGGTCGCCTCGATGAAGGCAACGCCATAGCCATTGTGCTCCTCAATGCCGGTCGCCACGGCGAACACATTGGGATCAAACACGATGTCTTCGGGCGGAAAACCGACCTCTTCGGTGAGCAACTGGTAGGCACGCGTGCAGATGGCGACCTTGCGCTCGATGGTATCGGCCTGGCCCTGCTCGTCAAACGCCATCACCACCACCGCGGCGCCATAGGCGCGTACCAGCCGGGCGTAATGCAGGAAGGCTTCTTCGCCCTCCTTCATGGAAATGGAATTGACCAGCGCCTTGCCCTGCACGCATTTCAGGCCCGCCTCGATGACATCCCATTTGGAGCTGTCGATCATCAGCGGCACTTTGGCGATATCGGGTTCGGCCGCCAGCAGGTTGAGATAGTCGATCATCACCTGTTTGGAGTCGATCAGCCCTTCATCCATGTTGATGTCGATGATCTGGGCGCCATTGGCCACCTGATCACGCGCCACTTCGAGCGCGGCATGATAGTCGCCGGCGGTGATCAGCTTGCGAAAGCGCGCCGAGCCGGTGACATTGGTGCGTTCCCCAACATTTACGAATGGAATTTCCGGGGTCAGCGTGAACGCCTCAAGGCCCGACAATCGCAGCTGACGCTTGATCTCCGGCACCACGCGTGGCGCGTATTTGCTGGCCATTTGCGCGATGGCGCGAATATGGTCGGGCGTCGAACCGCAGCAACCGCCCACGATATTGAGCAGGCCATCGCTGGCAAATTGCTCCAGCTGCGACGTCATCAGTTCGGGCGTCTCGTCATAGCCGCCAAATTCATTGGGCAGGCCGGCATTGGGATAGGCGCAGATCAGCGTATCGGCCACCGCCGACAGTTCGGCAATATGCTCGCGCATCAGATCGGCACCCAGCGCGCAGTTCAAGCCGACGGTGAACGGCTTGCCGTGGCGCAGGGAATACCAGAACGCGGTTGGCGTTTGCCCTGACAGCGTGCGACCCGAGCGATCGGTAATCGTGCCCGACAGCATGATCGGCACGTCAATGCCGCGCTCCTCGAACAGGCGTTGGGCCGCAAAAATGCCGGCTTTGGTGTTGAGCGTATCGGTAATGGTTTCAAACAGCAGCAGGTCGGCGCCGGCATCGACCAGCCCGCGAATGGCCTCGCCATAGGCGACCACCAGTTGATCAAAGGTAATCGAGCGATGGCCTGGGCTGTTCACATCGGTCGACATGGACGACGTCTTGTTGGTCGGCCCCAACGCCCCGGCAACAAACCGGCGGCGCCCGTCCGCGGCCTCGGCCCGCAACGCCGCCCGGCGTGCCACAGCAACGCCCTGGAAATTGATCTCATAGACCGCGTCTTCGCAGCCATAGTCGGCCTGCGCCACCGAGGTTGCCGAGAAGGTGTTGGTCTCGGCGATATCGGCGCCGGCCATGTAGTAATCGAAATGGATATCTTCGACCGCCTTTGGCTCGGTGAGCACCAGCAGGTCGTTATTGCCCTGCAACGGCAACTTCCAGTCCTTGAAGCGCTCGCCACGGAAGTTCTCCTCGGTGAACTTCAGCCGCTGCAGCATGGTCCCCATGGCGCCGTCCAGAATCAGAATGCGTTCGCTGGCAGCTTGCGCCAGGGCGGTCCGCACTTCGGTCCAGTCGGGAATAGGGGGCTGCTGCTCGGAAAGGCTCATCGCCATTCACCTCGGTTCAACGATCGTCGGATTTGACATAAAGATATCTTTATATCATCAAAAACGCAAGCAGGGAACGGCCCGAACCCGGTTGTCCGCAAACTGTCGCGCATTCGTTCCAAATGCCAAGCTCGCTGCTAACATTCTGTTGTCCTTAACCTCCCCTAAACCAGAAAACTGTTCTGAGGGGGCAGTCGCCGTTCAATCGCGTTACACTCGGCGTTCGCAGCAAGGTTGGCCTATGAGTATGAGTACTGTGATGACACCCTGGCGCCATGCCATCCGCCTGGTCGCATTGGCGACCCTGATCGCCCCGATCCTTGCCGCCTGCGGCATGGGCGACCTCGGCGCCACCGTCAAACGCTCGGCCTTCAGCTCCAAAGAATATGGCGTTAACTCCTCGCCCCGCGTCACCACCAACCCCAATCCGCCCAAGGGTGGCGGCCGCTATCAGGTCGGCAAGCCCTATACGGTGCGCGGCAAGGTCTATGTGCCGCAGGAGAACCCGAACTACGCCGATAGCGGCGAGGCCTCCTGGTATGGCTCCGACTTCCATGGCCGCCGCACCGCCAATGGCGAGATCTTCTCGGCCAACGCCATCACCGGCGCCCATCCGACCCTGCCGCTGCCCAGCTATGTTCGGGTGACCAATCAGGAAAATGGCCGTTCAGTCGTGGTGCGGGTCAATGACCGCGGGCCTTACATGCCTGGTCGCATCATGGACCTGTCGCATCGTGCGGCCGAAATGCTCGGTTACGTCAACAATGGCCACGCCCAGATCCGGGCCGAATATGTCGGTCCGGCACCGCTGGAAGGCGACGATACCCGCATGCTGCTCGCCAGCTATTCCGGCCCGGCCGATATCGGGGGCGGCAGCAGCAATACCCGCTATGCCTATGCCGACAACACCAATAGCCTGGCTGACATTGCCGGCAATTTCTTTGGTGGCCTGTTCTCCTACGCTGACACCACGCCGCAAGAACAGGAGATCGCCATCGGTACGGCACACGCTGCCGTCACCGCCATGGCGACCCGCTCCACCGCGCTTGACGAATGGGTGCAGTCGGTCGATGTCGACGCCCGCGCCATCAAGCTGGGGCTCGGCGTCTTCGCCGATCGCGACAACGCCATTGCACTGGCCCAACAGTTCGCCATGCTCGGCGCCGTCGACGAGGAAGCTGTCACCGTCAATGGCCGGGCCGCTACCCGCCTGACCCTGACCCAGCTCAAGCCTGGCGTGGCCCGGGTCGATGCCCTTGATATGGCGCGGCAACTTGGCCTTACCGACATAATTCTCTATTAGTTCTCTTTGTCGGCATTTGTGCCGGCAAACGAGAGGTAGTGCGCGTGAAACGGCTCGGGTACATTCTGGCAATAGTGCTGGCGCTGGCTGCGCCTGCCTGGGCGCAGGCCAATTTCGATACCAAGGCCAAATTCGCCATTCTGATGGATCAGGAGACCGGCACGGTCATCTTCCAGAAGGACGCGGACCTCCCCATGGAGCCGGCCAGCATGGCCAAACTGATGACCATTGCCGTGGTCTTCAACGAAATCCGTCTCGGTCGCGTCAGCCTCAGCGATGAGTTCTTTGTCTCCGAACATGCCTGGCGCACGGGCGGCGCTGCGTCGGGCGGCTCGACCATGTTCGCCGAACTCAACTCCAAGATCTCGGTCGAAGACCTGGTCCGCTCGGTCATCATCCAGTCGGGCAATGACGCCTCCATCATTCTGGCTGAAGGCATTGCCGGCTCGGAAGCCAGCTTTGCCGCCATGATGAATGAACTGGGTGAGGATATTGGCCTGACCGGCTCACACTTCACCAATCCCGCTGGTCTGCCTGACCTGGAAATGCGGGTCACCGCGCGCGACCTGGCGGATCTGGCGCGCTATCTGATCCGTGAATTCCCGCAATACTACCACTACTTCTCCGAACCCGAGATGGAGTGGAATGGCATCAAGCAATCCAACCGCAACTCGCTGGTTGAGCTGGGTATCGGCGTGGATGGTCTCAAGACCGGACACACCGAAGCCGCGGGTTATGGCTCGGTGATCTCGACCAAGGAGGGTGGCCGCCGCCTGATCGCCGTCATCCATGGCCTGACCTCCATGTCGGAACGCACCGAAGAAGGGCGCAAGCTGATCACCTGGGGTGCCCGGGCCTTTGAACGTGTGGCGGCCTATGCCGATGGCGCCATTGTCGCCTACGCCAATGTCTAT
Organism: Devosia alba; assembly: GCF_039938915.1. Taxonomy (NCBI): domain Bacteria; kingdom Pseudomonadati; phylum Pseudomonadota; class Alphaproteobacteria; order Hyphomicrobiales; family Devosiaceae; genus Devosia; species Devosia alba. The sequence goes on from NZ_JBDUUI010000001.1 coordinate 32,690, forward strand.
GGCGGTGAATCGGGCAGCGTCGGGCTGATCGGTAATGGCGAAGTTGCGCTTTATCTGCCGCGTGGCTCGCGCAAGTGCCTCAGCGCCGAAGTGCGCTATGACGCGCCGCTGCTGCCACCGGTCAATGCCGGTGACCAGATCGCCGAACTGCGTGTCTTCTGCGACGATCGACTGGTACAAGTGGCGCCGCTCTATGCCGCTGAAACCGTCGGCGAAGGGGGTATTACCCGCAAGGCTGCAGACGCTTTGCGACAACTGGCCCTTGGCTGGCTCTGAGACTCGGATACAACGCTCATCATGCTCGAAGCGCCCAAAGCCAATCGTGCCCGCTTCATCACCTTCGAAGGTGGTGAAGGCGTCGGCAAATCCACCCAGGTCAAACGGCTGCTGCAAAACCTGCAGCGGCACGCCATTGAGGTGGTGCGCACGCGCGAGCCCGGCGGTACGCCAAAGGCCGAAGCCATCCGCTCCTTCATCCTGCAGGGACGCTCGGAAAGCTGGGGGGCAGGGGCCGAGGCGGTGTTGTTTGCCGCCGCGCGCCTCGATCACGTCAATCAGCTCATCGCGCCAAATCTGGCGAACGGCACCTGGGTGCTGTCCGACCGTTTCCATGACTCCACACGTGCCTATCAGGGGCTGACCGGTGGTGTCGACGACAAGCTGATCGATGCGCTGGAGAGCCTGGCCCTTGATGGTCACGCCCCCGATCTGACGATTATGCTGGATATGGACCCGGTGGCCGCGTTCAAGCGCGTCGCTGACCGGGCCGTCGAAGACGGGCTGGCTCTGACCGGCGATCGCTTTGAGAAAGAGGAACTCGACTGGCACATAAGGTTGCGCGATGGCTTCCTGGCCATTGCCCGTAATAATCCCGAGCGCTGCGTCGTGATTTCGGCGGCCCAGCATGAAGACGCGCTGGAAGCCGCGATCTGGGAGGTGGTCCGCCAGCGCTTTCCCGAGTTGCTTCGCGGATCTCAAGCGTGACCGACCCCAATGCACTTGAAGGCCTGGCCCCACCCGAGCGCCGCCAGCAGGCCCGGGGGCACGCGGCCGCCCGTGCAGGGATCGCCAGCCAGATCGCCAGCCGCCGGCTACCCGGCGCCATTCTGCTGCACGGCCCGATGGGCATCGGCAAGGCCACCTTCGCCTTCGAAATGACCGCTGCCATTCTGACGGCCACCGGCGATGAGGACGCCCATCGCGTCGAGGAACAGATCGCCGCGCTGTCCCATCCCAATGTCTCGTTGCTGCGCCGCCGTCCCAAGGACGCCAAGAGCTATTATACCGTCATCCGTGTCGAGGATGTGCGCCAGTTGCGCGACGGGCTGCACCACACACGGGGCCGGGCAGGGCACCGCGTCGCCATCATCGACAGTATTGATGACTGCAATCCATCGGCCGCCAATGCCCTGCTCAAGACGCTCGAAGAGCCGCCGGCCGATACCACCTTCCTGTTGATTTCGCACCGGCCCGGCCAATTGCTGCCCACCATCAAGTCGCGCTGCCACAATCTGGCGCTGCGCCCGATTGCGGGAGATGACGTCCGTGCCGTGCTGACCGAGCATGATCCCGGCCTTGGCGCCGCCGCGCTCGACCGCGCCATTGCCCTGGCCGGTGGACGCCCGCGCCGGGCGTTTGAGACGTTGGCGCTCGAACCGGACTCCGCGCTCGGCGCGCTCCAGACCTGGCTCGCCAGTCCCGGCCAACACGCCGCCGGGGTCGCAATCAAGCTCGCCGAAGCGCTCGGTTCGGACAGCCAGAGCCCCGAGTTGTCCTTTGCCCGTGAAATGCTCGACGACTGGATCGCCGATGAGGCCCGCAATGCCGCCCTGCAGCCCGGGGCGCGGATGCGCCTTGCCTCGGCCAATGAGCTATGGGACAAGGCGCACAGCCTATTTGCCGATGCTGATGCCATCAATCTGGACATGAAACAGACCCTGATCGTCATCTTCGACGCGATCCGCAAGCACGTATCGACGACCATCCCCGTTTCCGCCGAGACCCTATGACCTCCAAGCCCTTCTACGTCACGACCGCGATTTCCTATCCCAATGGCGCGCCCCATATCGGCCACGCCTACGAGATGATCGCCACCGATGCGATTGCCCGCTTTAAGCGGCTCGAGGGGCGTGAGGTGTATTTCCTCACCGGGACGGACGAGCACGGCATCAAGATGGTGCAGACCGCCATGGCGCAGGGCATCACCCCGCGCGAACTGGCCGATCGCAATGCGGCCGAGTTCAAGAAGCTGGCGGCAGCACTCAACATCTCCAATGACGATTTCATCCGCACCACCGAACAGCGCCACCACGAATCCAGCCAGGGCATCTGGAAGAAGATGGCCGCCAACCACAATGGCGATATCTTCCAGTCCACCTACAAGGGCTGGTACTCGGTGCGCGATGAGGCCTATTTCGACGAAGACGAGCTGACCGAAAAGGACGGCAAGCGCTTCGCCCCTTCGGGGGCCGAGGTTGAGTGGGTGGAAGAGCCAACCTATTTCTTCCGCCTCTCGGCCTATCAGGACAAGTTGCTCGCGCTCTACGAGTCCAATCCCGACTTCATCGCCCCCAAGGAACGCCGCAATGAGGTGATTTCCTTCGTCAAGGGCGGGCTGAACGACCTGTCGATCTCGCGCACCACCTTCGATTGGGGCATTCCGGTGCCGGATGCGCCCGGTCATGTGATGTATGTCTGGGTCGATGCGCTGACCAATTACATCAGCGGACTGGGCTATCCCGATGAAGCTGCGGACCTGTTCAAGAAGTTCTGGCCCGCCGATCTGCATGTCATCGGCAAGGACATCATCCGCTTCCACACCGTCTATTGGCCCGCCTTCCTGATGAGCGCCGGCATCGAGGTGCCCCATCGCGTCTTCGCCCATGGTTTTTTGACCGTGGATGGCCACAAGATGAGCAAGTCGCTGGGCAATGTCATCGACCCGTTCACGCTGATCGAGGAGTTCGGCGCCGATGCGCTGCGCTATTTCCTGCTGCGCGAAGTCTCGTTCGGCAATGACGGCGACTACAGCCGCGACAAGCTGGTCAACCGGGTCAACGCCGACCTCGCCAACAATCTGGGCAATCTGGCACAGCGCTCGCTGTCGATGATCAACAAGAATTGCGACGGCAAGGTGCCCACACCGGGCCCGCTGACCGAAGCGGACGACGCCATCATCGCCGAAGTTGGCGAGGCGATCGCCGCCGCTCAACAGGCGATGGATCAGCAACTTGTGCATGAGGCCAGCGGCGTCATCATCGCCGCACTCGCCTCTGCTAATACCTATTTCGCCGCTCAGGAACCCTGGGCGCTCAAAAAGACCGATCCCGCGCGGATGGCGACCGTCCTCTACGTCACGGCGGATACGGTCCGTCGCCTGGCCATTCCCATGCTGGCCTTTGTGCCAGAGTCAGCGGCGCGCCTGCTTGACCAGCTCGGCATTGCCGCAGAGAGCCGCCTGCTTGCGGACAGCAAAATTCCGGCAGGCCTGCAGCCTGGTGCCGAGCTGCCGGTGCCGCAGGGGGTGTTTGCCCGCATCGAGCGCAAGGTGGAATAACCAATGCTGATCGACAGCCATTGCCACCTCGATTTTGAAGCGCTGGCCAATGATATTGACGGGGTGATGTCCCGCGCCGCTGCTGCCGGGGTCACCGGCATGGTGACGATATCCACACATGTGGAAAAGTTCTCCACATACACCGCCATTGCCGAGCGCTTCGACAATGTGTGGTGTTCGGTGGGCACCCATCCGCACCATGCCGATGAAGAACTGCATATCACGACGGATGAACTTGTCCGGCTAAGTGCCCATCCGCGCTGCGTTGCCATTGGCGAAGCCGGGCTGGACTATTTCTACGACAACGCGCCACGCGAGGCGCAGGCAACGGGTCTGCGCCGCCACATTGCTGCCGCCCGCATCACCGGTCTTCCACTGGTTATCCACAGCCGCTCTTGCGATGATGACATGGCCGCGATCCTCACCGAAGAAGCCGGGCAGGGGGCCTTCCCCTTTCTGCTGCACTGCTTCACCGCCGGCACGGTGCTGGCCCGCACCGCGCTTGATCTGGGCGGGTCCATCTCGTTTTCCGGCATCATTACCTTCAAGAACGCCGAAGAGATCCGCGACGTCGCCAAATTCGTCCCCGCCGACCGATATCTGGTTGAAACTGACGCGCCTTATCTGGCGCCGATCCCGCATCGCGGCCAGTCCAACGAACCCAGCTTCGTGCGCCATACGGCCGAGAAACTGGCCGAAGTGCGCGGCATCAGCCTCGAACAGCTCGGCGCCGAGACCACGGCCAATTTCGCCCGGCTGTTTGCCAAGACCGGGCTGGCCTGACCCATGCCGGCCGCCCAGAGAATTATCGCCACCATTTTGGGCTGCGGCTCGTCGGGCGGGGTGCCACGCATCGGCAATGACTGGGGCGACTGCGACTCCGCCGAACCGCGCAATCGCCGCCGCCGCTGTTCGTTGCTGATCGAAGCATGGTCCGATGGCAGCCCGGAACCGACACGCATCCTGATCGACACCGGCTGTGACCTGCGCGAGCAATTGCTCGATGCCCAGGTCGACCGCGTCGATGCCGTGCTCTACACGCACGAACACGCCGACCACACGCATGGCATTGATGATTTGCGGGTGCTGGCGCTGCACAATCGCCAGCGGGTCGACGTCTATTCCGACGCCTTCACCGGCGATCGGCTCCGGGCGGCGTTCGGATACTGTTTTGAAAGCCCGGCAGGGAGCAGCTATCCACCGATCCTGAATGCCCACATCATCGCAGCAGGCGAGATACTCAGCATCAACGGTCCAGGCGGGCAGTTGGAGGTTACCGTATTTGAGCAGGAGCACGGCGACATCACCTCGCTGGGCTTCCGTGTCGGCAATCTTGCCTATTGCTGCGATCTCTCCGGCTTCCCCCCAGCGTCTTTCGCCGCCATTTCCGGGCTGGACCTGTGGATCATCGATGCCCTGCGCCGCACGCCGCACCCGAGCCATCTCAGCCTGCCAGAAACGCTGGACTGGATCGACCGCTTCGCCCCCCGCCAGGCCGTGCTGACCGATCTGCATATCGATCTTGATTATGCCCGGCTCGACGCAGAAACGCCGGCGCACATAACGCCGGCGTTTGATGGCATGAGGATAGATGTGGTGACCGGCACCATCCTCAATCGCTGAGGCTTTCGCCGCTTAACGGAATGCCGGGATCACATGCCGACCGTAACCGGCAATGATCTCTTCCTCGTCACCACTATCGAGATAGATGTTGAACTGGGTGATGCCAGCTGCCTTGAGCGCGTGCATCTTGGCGATGTGCTCATCGGGCTCGCCCAGCACGCAGAAATTCTCTACCACCTCGGGCGTGATGAAATCGAGGAACGGGTTATCGGCCTGGCCATGCTTGGAGTAGTCGTAACCGCGGCGTTTTTCGATATAGCTGGTCAGGCTTTCCGGCACCTGATCGCTGTCTGCACCGTATTTCTCAACAATATCAGCGACATGATTGCCCACCATGGCCGGGAACCACTTGGTGGCTTCAATGGCGCGCGCCTTGTCGCCGAAATAGGCCGGCGCCGCGGCCATGGAACGATAATTGCTCATGTCGCGACCAGCTGCCTTGCCAGCGTCAAGGCACTGATCGGTGAACCATTTGCACAGGCCCGGGTCGGCCAGTTGCAACACCACGCCGTCGGCGCTCTGCCCGGCAGTCTTCAGCGCCAGCGGGCCATAGGCGGCAATCCAGCTGGGCATGTCATGCCCAACGGCCCAAGGGAATTTTACGGGCTCGGCGATGTCGTCATAGGTGACGGCCTCGCCGCGCACCATGGCGCGAGTCTTGTCGATGAACTCGGCAACGCGCGCCAGCGTTGCCGGCTTCTTGCCCATCACGCGGCGTGAACTGTCGCCACGCCCGACGGCCAGATCAAAGCGGCCGCCGCTCTGCTTGGACAGCGAACCGAAGAGCGAGGCCGCCACCGACCAGTCGCGCACGTCCGGATTGGTTACCAGCGGGCCAAACCGCATATCGGTGGTGTGTTCCATGCACATGGCAATGGCGGCGTAGCAATCGCGCCAGAGAATGTGGGAGTCGTAGAACCAGCAATAGGTGAAACCGGCGTATTCTGCAGCCCGGACCAGATACCGCGCGCGCTCAGGCTCAATGAAACCCTTGAAAGTGATGCCGAATTCCATAAAGCCCTCCGCCTGCCGTCCGGTCAGATATTTGACCAGCTGATCAAAATTTGGTCGGGCCCGGACTTAATGTCAATCATCTTTGCGTCCTGTCCCTCATTCGGGCGGCACATCATAGGCAATCATCGGCCGGCCGGTGCCCGGATGGCGCAGTAGACTGGCCTCGACCGCATAGACATCGCGCAGCAGGGCAGGGGTCAACACGGCCTCCGGCGCACCCTCTGCGACGAGGCGGCCGTGGTGCAACACCACCAGATCATCGCAAAACGCCGCCGCCAGGTTCAGATCATGCAGCGCCAGCAACACCGTGGCGCCCGATTGCGCCAGCCGCCGCAATAGACCCAGAATGCTCAATTGCGCGTGCACATCCAGATGATTGGTCGGCTCATCCAGAATCAGCAACCTAGGTTGCTGGGCCAGCGCCCGCGCCACCTGCAGCCGCTGCTGCTCGCCGCCCGACAGCGTATGGTAGTGCCGTTCTGCAAAGCCGCTCATGCCCACAGCGGCAAGCGCCGTGTCGACCGCGGCATCGTCATCGGGCGACGGCACCGATTGCCAGACCGACTGAAATGGAATGCGGCCCAGCGCCACCACTTCGCGGGCGCCCAAATGCACCTCGGCGCTGCCACTCTGTTCAACAAAGGCGCTCATCTGCGCTCGCGCCCGTCGCGGCATGCCGGGCAAATCCTGTCCGTCAAAGCTGATGCGGCCATCGGCCAGCGGCACCAGGCCAAGCGCAGCCCGCATCAGCGTCGATTTTCCCGCACCATTGGGGCCAATCAGGCCGGTCAAGCGGCCGGCATGGGCGCGGCAGCTGACCCCGTCGAGCAGCGTGCTCTGGCCGGCGCAGACCCGCACGGCGTCAAACCGCAGACCAGTGCTCATGTCACCCGCCGATAGCGCAACAGCACCAGCAGGAAGATCGGCGCCCCCAGCAGGGCAGTGATAATCCCCACCGGCAGTTCGCGGGGCGAAAACAGGCTGCGTGCCGCCGTATCGGTCCACACCATGAAACAGGCGCCCACCAACATCGCCACCGGCAGCAGCAGGCGATGGCGCGATCCGGTCCCCAACCGCACCACATGCGGAATGATCAGGCCCACAAAGCCAATCGCGCCGCCAACTGCCACCAGCGCCCCGGTCAGCAGCGCTGTTGCACCCAGCAGCGCCCAGCGCAGTTTTGCGACATCAATCCCCAGTGTCGCCGCCGCCGCGTCGCCAAATGCAAAAGCATCCAGCGCGCGACCGGCCAACAGCATCGGCACCCCCAGCAGCAGCACCGCGCTCAGCACGATGCCTGCATCAGCCCAGCCGGTGCCGCTCAGCGAACCCATCAGCCAGCTCAGGATTTCACGATAGGAGTCGCCGGTTGCCGACCAGAAGATCAGGAAAGAGGTGGCCGCCGCCGCCAGTGCCGACACCGCAATGCCGGCCAGAATGGCGCGTGACGGCGTTGCGCCGCCCAGCAGCCGCGTCACCAGCAGCGTCAGCGCCATCGCCACACCGGCACCGAAAAACGCCCCGATGGGCATCAACAGGGCCGCACCGGCGAGCAGAAACGCCACGGCGCCAAATGAGGCGCCCGACGACAGACCCAGCAGATAGGGATCGGCCAGTGGATTGCGCGTCAGCGCCTGCATGATGGCGCCACACAGCGCCAATCCGGCGCCAATGCCGGCCGCCACCAGAACGCGGGGCAGGCGCAGTTCCCAGATAATGGCATCGCGCAACCGCGTTACTGACGTCTCAAACGGCAAGCCAAGGTGATGCGCGATGGTCAGCCACACTTCGGTGGGCGCAATGTCGGCGGGACCAAAGGTCACCGCCACAATGACACTGCCCAGCAGCAAGGCCCACAAGCCGAGGCCAAGCACAAATTGTGGGCCGCGGCCCGGCGTCATTTATCGAAGGCCAGCGCCGCCAATTGGGCCGCCATGTCAGCCGTGGCGCCCACATTGCGCACACCGGCTTCTGATGCCGGGAACGGCACCACCAGAAAACGCTGGTTGATCACGGCATCAAGCTGGCTGGTGATCGGGTTCTCCGCCAGCAACTGCTTTTTTTGCGCCACCGAGTTCCAGGCCGCATCAACCAGAATGATCACGTCCGGGTTGGCGTCGACTATGGCTTCCCAACTGGCCGAAACCCAGCCGTCGTCTACAGCGCCCATGATGTTGTCGAGCCCCAGCGCGTCCATCATCATCGCCGGTCCATTGCTGCCGGCTCCGACATAGGGTGTCTTGGTCCCCGACGAGTACCACAGCGCCGTCAGCCCACGGCCATCGGGCACAATGGCGTCCAGCGCCGCTTGCTGTTCGGCAATCAGCAGATCGGCAGAAGTCGAGACATCGAAAATCATGCCCATCTCGGCGATATCGGCAAACAGGTCCTCAAAATCCAGCGGCTCCGGTGCGACCGAGCGGCAGGCCGGCGGCGAGACATAGCTGGCCACGCCCAGGGCCGCCAGACCGGCGCGTTCGCCGGCGCCATCGGCCGCGAAATTGCTTTCCCAGCCGCCATAGACAAAGTCGGGCTCCACTTCGAGCACCACTTCCTGGGATGGCAGTTTTTCGGCGAGCACTGGCAGACTGGCGCCTGCCGCCGCCCACGGCTCCGGCACGGGGCCATCCTGAAAGCCGACGCCAACGATTCTGTCGCCCAGGCCCAGCGCCAGCAGCATTTCCGCGGCTGTCGACTTGATCGCCACCACGCGGGCCGGCGCTGCGTCGAACACCAGCGGAACCCCGCAATTATCGATGCGCAAGGGATAGCTGGTTTGCGCCGATACGGGCGACGCCGACAGCCCCAGGCCAGCAAGCACGGCGAGAATGGAAGAGACACGCATGGATCAATCCTGCTTCTGCTTGACGCGGGGGGATGGAGTCTGACCGCCATCGCGCATCTCGGCGAGCGCGGCGTCATAGCCCAATCGATAGGCTTCAGCCGAGCCAAAGCGGAACATGTCGTCATCGACGGAGCGGACCAGTGTGCGCGCACCGGGCGCATCGGGGCCCGCTACCAGCCGACCGAGGCCGCGCACCACGGCCACCGGAATGCCGCTGGCCTTGCCCTTGACCAGATCGGCAGCCCCCGCCAGTTCATCGGCCAGCACCGTTATCGTGACCTGCAAAGGCCGCCCATTGGCATCAACCCCGCCACGCATGTCGTCGGTGACGATGACCCCGGCGGCCCCAATGGCCACATCTGTCTGTCCAACCCGCCATGGCCGGCCGAACGTGTCGGTGATGACGATGCCAAGCCGAACGCCGAACCGCTCGCGCAGGCCAGTGCACAGGCGCCGCGCCGACGCGTCGGGATCATCGGGCAGTCGCAGCGCGATACCATCGGGCACATTGGAGGTATCGATGCCCGCTGCCGCCATGATCAAGCCATGCCGGGTCTCCACGATCTGCGTCACACCGCCCGGATGCACGCGCTCCGCCACGACGCGCACAGTCTCCGCAGCAATCGCCTTGTCACGGTCCGCAGCAGAAAACTGGCAACCTTCGGCCTTGGAGACAATCTTGCTGGTCACCACCAGAATATCGCCATCCTCAATCGCTGCACTGGCATCATCGACGGCCTGCGCCGCAACTGCGTCGGCGATCAGCGCCACCAGGTCGTCGCCTGCGTCAATTTCGGGGATCCCGGTGATACCCCACACCGAATATCGCGGCACTCTCATCGCTTCCGTCCATATCTGGGAGTAGGGGGCTACTGCCCGGCCGCAGCCAGGGCCCGCAGTCGCGGCAGAATTTCCTTGGCGTACAGGGCCAGGAACCGACTTTGGTCATCACCGGGCGCGTGAAATACCAGATGGTCGAACCCGTAATCCATATAGCTCTTGATTGCCCGCACATGCTCGTCGGGATCGCTCGAGACGATCCAGCGCTTGGCAATGCGCTCGATTGGCAATTCCGCGGCCAGACGCTCCATTTCCGCCGGATCGTCGATCGAGTGCTTTTCCTCGGCGGTCAGCGACAACGCGGCCCAGCCGCGCGTATTGTTCAGCGCTGCCTCCGCATCGGTATCGAACGAGACCTTCACCTCAATCATCCGCTCGAACGGCTTGTCCGCTAAGGCTGATTCTGCCCGACCGGCCAGCACATTGGGAAGCAGCTGGTCGACATAGAGCTCGGCCCCTTTGCCGGAGGTGCAGATGAAGCCGTCGCCGGCGCGACCGGCATATTTGGCATTGAGTGGGCCGCCGGCCGCCAGATAGATCGGCACCATTTCGTCGGGCTTGTCGTAGATCGTGGCGTTTTGCGTCTTGTAGAATTCGCCCTCGAACGTCACCCGATCTTCACTCCAGAGTCGGCGGATCAAGGTTACAGCTTCGCGCAGCCGCGCCGAACGCTCCTTGAGTTCTGGCCAGACCATGCCGGTGGATGGCACCTCATTGAGCGACTCGCCGGTACCCACACCCAGAATGACCCGACCGGGAAACATCGAGCCCAATGTGCCAAAGGCGTGCGCGACGACGGAGGGATGCAGCCGGAAGGTCGGCGTCAGCACCGAGGTACCAACAACGATACGCTCTGTCTTGGCCAGTACGGCAGCGATCCAGGCGGGCGCAAACGGGGCATGACCGTCCGTGTGTTTCCACGGCTGGAAATGGTCGCTGACAAATACCGAGTCGAACCCGGCCTGTTCGGCTTCGATGGCGAATTTGAGCAAAGCGTTGGGCGCGAATTGTTCGGCCGAAGCCTTGTATCCGAAGCGCACATCTTCCTCCTCAGTCAGCGACGCAATATCTTGCTATCGAAGAGTTTTGACCAAACGGTCAAAACTGTCCATCGGATTCGTACATTTACCGGGCCCGCGCTACAACTGATGCAAAATCCCTGCGCTTTGGCCAGTTTGATACATCAAAAAGTTCCATAATATATATTATGCGAATGACGGAGATAGCAAAACTGCCTGCCAACTTTGCCGCTGTCGCCCCTGTCAGGCCGAGAAATCAGTGCTGGCTGTCCCTGCCATGCCCTGGGTGCCGAACTGGGCGATGAGCCGCGTGATCAGCGCGTGCGACAGACTCGCCGTCTTGACCTTCTCGGTCTGCCCTTCCGCCGTCAGCGGCTGGTTGTCCGCCGCCGCTGTTTCAGTCGCCGTGTCTGCGCCATCCTGCATCTGCGCCATCCTGGCGCGCATGGTGGCAATTCTGGCTTTGAGCTCAGCGCTGGGTTCGGTGACCTTGAGCATCGTCGGGTCGATCCGCTGGCCCACCGTGATGTCGTCCAACGTCAGCGCATTGCGGTCGGCACCGGGCCGGAACATCACCAAGCTATTGGGCAGCGCACCGCCATCGAGCACCCTGGCCAGGTTCAGCACGCGGTCGGCCTCGACCTCGTCGCCACTCAGCACCCCATTATCATCGGCGTCGACGCGGCTGAAATACTCCTGCTTGAGGGTATCGGCCTGCTGCTGACGTTCGGCCGGACTCAGGAGTTTCATGTCCCGCAGATCCTGCAGGCTCAGCAACTGCCCCAAATTCTCGTCGGAGACCAGTTTGTCGGGCCATTCCGTCGCCGACAGCGCGCCGTCGCCGCCACTGTCATGCGTGGCCAGAATGGCGGACGACTTCTGCCCCTGGCCGATCGAATCCAGCACGGCAGACAATTCGTCACCTGAAACCGTGCTGCTCTTGTCCTTGTCCACCAGCTGAAAAAGCCGGTTCAGCAACCCTGCCCCAACGGCGCCGCCAGATCCTACACTTGTCATGCCCATCGCTCCCATGGCCAGCAATGTGCGTCACCATGCAAGCGCCGGGCCAACTCAGAAGCCCGCAAAACCGGCATTAAACCAGCACCATGAGCAGCTTAGCGCGTCAGCGCGGCAGTTTTTGCCCGTTCAACCCGGCAAGTTTGTCGTTGTGCCAGCGGGAAACAGGTTACATTGCCAGCGCCGAATCCTCCTTGTCCGAAAGCCCGCTCATGCAACCCTCCCGCGACATTTCCCGCCTGATCGAGATCATGGCCGCACTGCGCGATCCGGATGGCGGCTGCCCCTGGGATCTGGAACAGGATTTTTCCAGTATTCGCCACTACACCATCGAGGAAGCCTATGAAGTTGCCGACGCCATTGAACGGCAGGATTTTGGCGATCTGCGCGAGGAACTGGGCGATCTGCTGCTGCAGCCGATCTACCACGCCCAGATGGCAAGCGAGGCCGGCCACTTCGATATTGGCGATGTGATCTATGGCATTACCGAGAAACTGATCCGCCGCCATCCGCACGTGTTTGGCCAAGACGCGGCCCAGGGCGCAGCCATGGCCAAGGGACGCTGGGAGGCCATCAAGGTTGAAGAACGGGCGGCCAAGGCCGCACGCAAGGGCGACGCGACCCCTTCCCTGCTCGATGACGTGCCCCACGTCCTGCCGGCCCTGGCCCGGGCTGAAAAGCTCACCAAACGCGCGGCCAAGGTTGGCTTTGACTGGCCTGATTTCGCTTCGGTACAGGCCAAGGTGGCCGAAGAACTGGCCGAAGTGGCCAAAGCCAAGACCAGTGGCGATCAGGCCGCGCTGCACGAGGAGATTGGCGACCTGTTGTTTGCTGTCGCCAATCTGGCCCGGCAGGCAGGCGTCGATGCCGAAGGGGCGCTGCGCGACGCCAACTTCAAGTTCAACCGGCGCTTTCACCATGTCGAGGCGCGGTGCCGCGAAGATGGGATCGAACCCAGAGATGCCGGTCTGGCGCGCCTTGACAGCTACTGGAACGAAATCCGGGCCGCCGACAAGGTTTAGAGCATTTTCAGCAAGAACTAGCTCTACTTTTCCGGTTCGGAAAAGCGACCAATAAGAGCCTGGAGCGATTTGGCGATTCAGCGCAGCGGCAAAATACTCTAGGCGTCTGAACTATCGATCCGGCCGTTGAAGCGCTCCAAAAACGCCGTCTTGTGGCGCGGCTCCACCCGTACCACAAAACCGGTACCGGCCTCGGTGGGTTCATCGCGCGAAATCACCTCGGTATGCGAGTGCAGCCAGCCAATGTCGCCACCCGCGCTGTGCGGCACCTGCACGTGATAGGTTCGGCTTTTCTCCCCCAATGCCGTCTCAATGGCCAGCAACAGGGCATCGATCCCCTGCCCCGTCACTGCTGATACGGGCACCACGGCGGCAACCTTGCCCACCGGCGTAATGCCGGCAAGTGCGCCCTCAAGCGGTAGATCGTCCCGTCCCAACAGGTCAATCTTGTTCCAGACCTCAATGATCGGCGTGGTTTCGGCCGAAACACCCAGATCGGCCAGCACACCGATAACATCCAGTGCCTGTGCCAGATGGTCCGGATTGGCGACATCACGGGCATGCAGGATCACATCGGCGTCGATCACCTCCTCAAGCGTGGCGCGGAACGCTGCGACCAGATCGGTCGGCAAATCGGCGACAAAGCCAACCGTATCGCTCAGCATGACGTCGCGGCCATGCGGCAGTTCCAGCTTGCGCACCGTGGTGTCCAGCGTGGCAAATAGCAAATCCTTGGCGAACACGTCCGATCGCGTCAACGCATTGAACAAGCTCGATTTTCCGGCATTGGTATAGCCGACCAGCGCGACAATGGGCGTACCTTCGCGTTGCGAACGCTGCTGCATACGGGTCTTCTTGACCTTCTCCAGCCGATCCTCAAGAAACACGATGCGGTCCATGATCTGGCGCCGATCACTTTCGATCTGCGTCTCGCCCGGGCCACCCATGAAGCCGCTGCCACCGCTGCCGCGCTGGCGTTCAAGGTGCGTCCAGGAGCGAACGAGACGGCCCTTCTGATAGTTCAGATGGGCCAGTTCGACCTGCAGCACGCCTTCACGCGTTGCGGCCCGGTCGCCAAATATCTCCAGGATCAGTCCGGTCCGGTCCAGCACCTTGGCGCCGGTTTCCGTTTCGAGATTGCGCTGCTGGATCGGCGTCAGTTGTGCATCAACCAGCAGCAGATCAATTGTCTCGTCCTTGACGCGCGCCGCCAGGGTCTCGGTATGGCCGCCGCCGATAAAGGTCGCTGGCTTGATTTCGCGGACCTTGATGACCTCGGAAAAGATGATGTCGAGCCCGATGGCCTCGGCCAGCCCCTCGAATTCGGCCTGACGCGCCTCGATGGAATGCTGCGAGAAGTGCCCCCGCACATCAGGCACCACAACGCCGACGCGGAACGGCCGGTCGCGCTGGTCAATAAACGCCTTTGGGCCGCCCTTTTGGACGGCCTCGTCGTCGTCATCAAATTCGTTCATGTAAACTCGTTAGTCACTGTCTTGAGGCTGCTCGGGATCGAACAGCTGGATTGGCGCGCCTGGCATGATTGTCGAGATGGCGTGCTTGTAGACAAGCTGCGACTGCGCGTCGCGGCGCAGTAGCAGACAGAAATTGTCAAACCAGGTGATCACCCCCTGCAGCTTGACGCCATTCACCAGAAAAATGGTGACTGGCACCTTCTGCTTGCGAACGTGATTGAGGAAGGTATCTTGTAGGTTTTGCTGCTTTTCGCTGCCCATGGAGGCCTCTAGTTTCGCGGCATTGCTTGTCGCTGTTGTCGTTGCGCTTGCCCGCCTGCCGGCAACGGACTGCCGCCCAGTCCGCCCGCTGTGCATTTATCACACACCCAGTACTATGGCACAGTTACAATTTCATGCCTACCCGGACTAAATGCATGGCAGGGTACGAAAAATCACCTTCGCTACAACCCCAATGACTTGATCTTGCGGTGCAGCGCGCTACGTTCCATGCCGACAAATTCTGCCGTCTTGGAAATATTTCCGCCAAACCGTTCAATCTGCGCCAACAGATACTGCCGTTCGAACACTTCGCGCGCATCGCGCAGCGGCAGGCTCATCAGATGGGCGGAGGCATCGGTATCGCCAACGGTCGGCAGCACTTCACCAATATCAGACGGCAGCATGGCTGCGGTGATCAAGCCATCCTCAGGCTGCTGGTCTTTCATCAGAATCAATAGCCGCTCGATGGAGTTACGCAATTGCCGTGCATTGCCCGGCCATTCCTGCGCCTGCAGTACGGCCATGGCGTCGTCGCCTACGGTTAGGCGCTGCAGATTGTGCATCCGCGCCACCTGCTCAATGAACACCTGAACCAGTGGCGGCACGTCCTCGCGACGTTCCTTCAGCGGGATCAGGGGCAGCGGCACGATCGAGAGCCGGTGGAACAGGTCCGAGCGGAACTCGCCACTCTCGACCTGGGAAGCCACATTCTGTGAACTCGAGGCGATGATCCGGACGTCGATGGGTACCGCCTGGGTGCCACCGACCCGGTTGAAGCGGTTTTCCACCAGGGTGCGCAGCAGCAGTGCCTGGGTCTGGGCCGGCAGCGTGGTCACCTCGGACAGATAAAGTGTGCCCCCATGGGCCTTCTCGAGTGCCCCGACCTCCACTTTGAGAATGCCGCTCTTCTCGCGCATTTCGCGTCCGAACAGCACAACGGGGACTTCCTCGGGAGCATAGAGCGATGCATTGATCTCGACAAAGGGCGAATCGGCGCGCGGGCTGCGCTGATGGATCATCCGCGCTACCAGACCTTTGCCGGCCCCCGACGGGCCGGAAATGAAGATGCGCGAATTGGTCGGCGCCGACTTCTCGATGGTCGCCCGGATCGCCTGCAATGCCCCTGAGGTACCGACCATGTCGATATTCTTGCTGGCTGAGCGTTCCTTGAGCTCTGCCACCTCATTGCGCAGCCGCGTTGCCTCCATTGCCCGCTGGGTAATGTGCAGCAAACGATCAATCTTGAAGGGCTTTTCGATATAGTCATAGGCACCGCGGCGAATGGCCGAGACGGCGGTTTCGACATTGCCATGCCCCGAGATCATCACCACCGGCATGTCCGGATGCTGGCTCTGGAACACATCAAGCAATTGCAGCCCGTCCAGCCGTGATCCCTGCATCCAGATATCGAGGAACACCAGGCTGGGCCGCCGCCGGGCGATTTCGTTGAGACCGCTATCAGCATCATGGGCCTGCCGGGCCTCATAGCCCTCATCCTCCAGAATGCCGGCGATCAGGTCGCGGATATCGTCTTCGTCATCGATGATCAGGATATCGAGTGCCATTATTTGTGAACCGCCGCTGATTGAAGCGACTCCTCCTGTGGAGCGGTCGGAGCGGACAAATCTGCCCCCTCATCTGCCGCAAACGTCTTGATGGGAGATTGCAAAGGCAGTGTGAAAGTCACGCAGGCCCCGACCCTACCGGTAGCGTCTGGCTCAGCGTCGACCAGTTCAACGATACCCCCGTGCTGCTCGATGATCTTGGCCACGATGGCAAGACCAAGGCCGGTGCCCTTTTCTCTTGTCGTCATATAGGGCTCAAGCAGGCGCTGCCGGTTTTCTTTGGGCCAACCCTTGCCATTGTCCGATACTGAAATTCGCGCATGGTTACCCTCAATGTGACCCTCCACGGTAATGACGGGTTGCAGATCTTCACTGCGATCGACCAATTCGAACGATTCCACAGCGTTCTTGATCAGATTGGTCAGCGTCTGGGAGATCAGCCGGACGTCACACCATGCCACGATTGGCTCATCGGGCAATGTGGTGACGATGGAGATTTCCGGCAACCGCACGCTCTCAAGAAACACTGCCTGCCGCACGGTGTCAGAGAGGTCCGCAAGTTCGGGCGCCGCTTCGGGCATGCGCGCAAAGGCCGAAAACTCATCGACCATGCGGCCAATATCGCCCACCTGCCGCACAATGGTATTGATGCACTTGTCGAAAATTTCGCGGTCACCCTCAAGCTTGGAGCCATAGCGGCGGCGCAAGCGTTCGGCGGACAACTGGATCGGGGTCAGCGGATTCTTGATTTCATGGGCAATCCGGCGGGCCACGTCGGCCCAGGCGCTGATGCGCTGCGCCGATTCAAGGTCGGTGATGTCGTCAAATGTCAGCACATAGCCCTTGGATTCAGTGATGGACCCTTCCCGCGTCAACTGCACCTGATAGGTCCGCCGATCGGCTTCATTGCCCAGCTGGATCTGATCGCGAACCTGGCCACGCCGCGCCGAACGTGCCCGCTCCAGAATGGGGGCCAGTTGCGGCATGGCCACCTCGATGCGCTCACCCATCAGCCCAATTTCGTCGCGTCCCAGCATCTCGCAGGCCCGCGCATTGACCAGCGTCACGGTGCCGAAAGGATCGAGCCCGATAATCCCGGCCGACACGCCCTCCACTACCGCCTCGGTAAACTGACGACGCTTCTCGTTCATTTCATTGGCAGCCAACAGAGCTTCGCGCTGGTGTTTAAGTTGCTGCGTCATGCGGTTGAAACCGCTGGACAAATCACGCAAGTCACCTCGGCCTTCTTGCACCGGAACCTGGACGTCCAGGTCACCGCCGCGCACGCGTGTCGAAGCGATCATCAGGTTGCGGATCGGGTCCACGAAACGGTTGGCCAGGGCAATGCCAATCCACAGTGCCGCCAGCAGCAGCACCACGGCCAGGCCGACATACATGATGGTGAAGGTGATCTGGAACACCAGCCGATTGGAGGCATATTGCCGATATTCGGTAATGTTCTCTTCGGTCAGCCGCATGTATTCGAGCACTTCGGCTTCCACCGGTCGGGCCACGAACAGAAAGGTGTCGTCATATCCGCGCAGCTTGATCACCGAGCCGACCAGATTGACCCGCCCCGGGGCAATGGCCGCCGGAACGCCTTCAACCAGCCCGGTCGTAATCCCGTCGGGCAATTTTGGATAGGCGCCCTGCACCGCAATTTGCGCCCGCATCAGAGTCTCGCCTTGGCTGTTGACCAGTGAGGTAAACGGCAATGAACGCGTTACGGCCAGGGCCGTCAGAATGCCCTGAAACCGTTGCGGATCGCTGTCATAGGTCGGCTTGGCCTGCTCGAGTTCAGTGGCGGTCCAGATAATGTCATCGCGCAGCACCTGCGCGTGTTCGAGCATGTAGGAGCGCGCCACCAGCCGCGAACTCTCCACCATGGCGCGTGTCCGTTCGCTGAACCACTGATCAAGCCCCTGATTGAGCGCAATCGTCGCCACAACCGCCACAATGGCCGCGGGGATCGCCGCTACCAGGGCAAACATCGTGACCATGCGGATCTGCAACCCGGCGCCGGCCTGTTTGCGTATGCGGGCCTGAAACAGCAGCGCCGCCTCGGTCACCACCAGGGCAATCACCAGCAGGACCAGCACACCCGTGACAATCCAGATCACGGTCCACACCGTGGCCGATGGTTCAATATTGGTCGCGCCCGTCAGAATCAGGAACGAGATTGAGGACATCATCACCGAGGCAACGACGACCACAAAGCCCAGGACGCGGAGCGGCGCATTGCTGCGCATGCCGAATAGTGGCGCGCGTGCAGGCTTGCCGGCGTCATCTCCCGAAGCCCGCCTTGGCTCGTCTTCGCTGGTGGTTAGATCACTCATAAATGCCGAATGGCACTCCATTTCCGACCGCAAGCGGCGAGCCTGACGCAATTCGCCGGACCCTTCAAGACAATTGTTGCCAAAATGTGACACCGATCGCCGTCGCCGATGGCGGCAAAACACACCGGTGGCGTGTTTTCAGGCGACCGGGCGCGAAGCGCTACGCTCGCAGGGCCAGATTGTACCACAAAACCGAACTGGTGGACTCTGGTGCCAGGACCTGGGGTCTCTAACCGTTCCGCCGGCTGTGCTTGACGATCTCAATGCTATGCGTGCGGATCTTCTTGCGCAGCGTGTTGCGGTTGAGCCCCAGCAGGTCCGCTGCCTTGATCTGATTGCCGCCGCAGGCATTGAGCGCCATGGCAATCAGCGGTGCCTCAACCCGGTCGATCACGCGCTGGTAGAGCCCGGGCGGCGGCAGCTCCGGTTCATACTCGCGCAGCACCTGGCCGACATGGGTTTCTACCGCCATGGACACATCGATTGGCCCTGCCGGACCGGACGGCGAGTTGTGCTCGACGATGTTAAGCTCGTTCTGCACGATTTCGGCCGAAATGCTCTCATCGGCATAAAGCGCCGACAACCGCCGCACCAGGTTCTCCAGCTCGCGCACATTGCCCGGCCAGGAATAGTTCTGCATCAGCTTGATGGCTTCCGGTGAGATCGACTTTACCGGCTCACCCTCGCGCTGCGCCACCTTGAGAAAGTGCAGCGCCAGATCACCGACATCATCAACTCGCTCGCGCAAGGGCGGCAGGCGGATCGGCACCACATTGAGCCGATAGTACAGATCCTCGCGGAACAGTCCCTGCCGGATCATCTGGCTGAGATCGCGATGGGTTGCCGCCACGATGCGCACATTGGTCTTGATCGCGCTGCGACCGCCAACCATGGTGTATTCGCCCTCCTGCAGCACGCGCAGCAATCGGGTCTGAGCATCCATCGGCATATCACCGATTTCGTCGAGAAACAGCGTGCCCCCCTCGGCCTGCTCGAACCGGCCAGAAGAGCGCGTATTGGCGCCGGTGAAGGCACCCTTCTCGTGGCCGAACAGTTCGGCCTCAATCAGATCGCGCGGAATGGCCGCCATGTTGATGGCCACGAAGGGGCCGTTGCGGCGCTTGCCGAAGTCATGCAGCGCCCGCGCCACCAGCTCCTTGCCGGTACCGCTTTCCCCGGTAATCATCACCGTCAGATCGGTCTGCATCAGCCGCGCCAAGGCACGATAGATGTCCTGCATCGCGGTTGAGCGGCCCACTAGCGGCATGGTTTCACCGGGCTCTTCGGCATCGCGCTCGGCTTTGGTTGGCTTTTTGGCATCCGCCAGTGCCCGCGCCACCACCGAGAGCACTTCGGTGATGTCGAAGGGCTTGGGCAGATATTCATAGGCCCCCACTTCGGATGCACGGATGGCCGTCATGAAGGTGTTTTGCGCACTCATCACGATCATCGGCAGATCGGGCCGCAGCTTCTTGATCTTGGGCATCACCTCAAAGGCGTTGCCATCGGGCATCGCCACGTCGGTGATCAGAATGTCGCCCTCGCCCCGGCTCACCCAGTTCCACATGGTGGAGATATTGCCGGTCGGTCGGACTTCATAGCCGGCGCGGGTCAGCGCCTGATTGAGTACCATGCGGATGGCGGCATCGTCATCGGCGAGCAGGACAACGTGGCTCATGCCATTCCCTCTTTTTGTGAATTCTGGGCGGGACCGCTCGCCACGGGTAGTAGAATGCGGAATTTGGTGCGGCCGGGCCGGCTGTCACAATCAATCACCCCGCCATGATCGCCGACAATCTTGGCGACCAGCGCCAGCCCCAGGCCGGAGCCGTTCTGCTTGGTGGTGACAAAGGGGTCAAACAGGAAGGGCAGGATATCGGCCGGCACACCCGGACCATTATCCTCGATGGTGATTTCGAGCGGCAGCGAGATACGCTCGGAGACGCCGGTTACCGCAATGCGAATGCCGGGCCGGAACGCCGTTGAGAACTTGATCTCGGGATTCTGTGTCCGATCAAGGGATTCCGAGGCGTTCTTCACCAGGTTCAGGAAGACCTGGATCAACTGATCGCGGTTGCCATGCACCGGTGGTAGCGATGGATCATAGTCTTCCGAGAAGGCAATGCCGCGCGCCACGCCATTGCGCGCCAGCAGTTTCACCCTGTCCAGCACGACGTGGATATTAATGGGTTCGCGCTCCATCGGCCGTTCATCGCCAAACACTTCCACCCGATCGATCAGATGCACGATTCGGTCGGTTTCCTCGCGGATCAGGCGGGCCAGCGGGATTTCCTCGCTGGTCACGGTCTGCTCCAGCAATTGGGCCGCACCACGAATGCCCGAGAGTGGGTTCTTGATCTCATGCGCCAGCATCGAGGCGAGCCCCGTCACCGACCGTGCAGCGCCACGCGACACCATCTGCCGGTCGATCTTGTCGGCCATGGTCCGTTCCTGGATCAGCAGCGCCACTCCCCCGTCATTGTCGGTCAGCGGGCTGGCGAATACGTCGGCGATGCGTTCATCGCCAAACCGCGACGACCCCACCAGCACCCGATACTCAGTCATCGGGGACCGCCGCAGCGCGACGGTCTCCACCAGGCTGATAATGGGTGAACCAAAGGCGATCAGATCGTCGAGTCGATGGCGGATCAGCACACTCTGGGAGGCGCCAAAAAACGCTTCAGCCGCATAGTTGACGAAGACGATCTGCCGATCGTCGCCGCACACGATGATCGGCTGGGGCAAGGCTTGAATGACCGCTGCGGCAGAAACCGAGATGGCAGCGTCTTTGGCCTCAATTGCGCTCATCATGCAGCCTTCCGGTCGTCTGAAAAAATGTCGCCGATCATGGTGAGTACCGCGGCGGGGGTGTCGTTATTGAGAAGCGCAGCGCGGGTTGGCTTGTCCAGATCGATACCCGCTGCCGCCAGATACCAACCCAGATGCTTGCGCGCCGCCCGCAGGCCGACGGCCACGCCGTATTCGACCAGCATGTCCTCATATTGCTCGCAGATCAGCGCCACCAGCGCCGCGCCGCCCGGCTGCTCCAGGGGCACCTTGCCACCCAGTGCCGCGCCAATCTGGCCGACCCGCCAAGGTTGCCCCTGCGCCCCGCGCCCCAGCATCACAGCCGCTGCCCCCGATAACTGTAAGGCCTCGCGCGCCGCATCGAGGTCCACAATGTCGCCATTGACCACCACAGGCACGTCAACGGCCTCAACCACGGCACGCACCAGTTCCCAGCGCGCACTGCCCTTGTAGAATTGCTGCCGGGTGCGGCCATGCACCGAGATCATCTGCACCCCTGCGTCGACGGCCCGCCGCGCCATCTCGGCGGCATTGAGGCTGTCATCGTCCCAGCCCAGTCGCATCTTGATGGTCACCGGCAGCGGCGTCGCCGCCACGACGGCATCCACCAGCGTCATGGCGTGGTCGGGCACCCGCATCAGCGCTGACCCGGCAAAGCCATTGGTCACCCGCTTGGAAGGGCAGCCGAAATTAATATCGATAATGTCGGCGCCGGCATCATGGGCCAGCTTGGCGCCGCGGGTCATCCACTCAGCCTCGCAGCCAGCCAGTTGCACCATGTGCGGCAAGTGGTGGGGCTTGCCCAGCCGGCGCGCCATATCCTTGTTGCCGGTAGCCAGCGCGGTGCTGGCGATCATCTCGGAAACCACCATGCCTGCGCCGTAGCGCTCCGCCATCTTGCGGAATGCCAGATCGGTAATGCCGGCCATTGGCGCCAAGAAGGCATTGTTGTGGACCGAATGGTTCCCGATGCGCAATGTGGAGGCATTTTCAGACACGAACTGCCCCATAAATGGTCAAAGGCGGAAATATGCCTGTATAATAGTCAAGCACCATCCTGGCGCAATAGCTTTCTCACTCCCGAGCCGTTCGGCAGCCCTGCACTTGCCGCATGGGAGAGCCGACGCTAGACCATCTCAATGTGACTGTTTCTTGTCCGAGTTCCTGGCTGCCATGCGCTCAAAATCCATTGCCGTTATCATCGTCGCCGCCGGCAGAGGCGAGCGCGCCAATGCTCATACTGCTCCCGATCCGAAACAGTACCGCCCGCTTGGCGGCGTTCCCACGCTCACCCGAACGGTTGGCGCCTTTCTCGCGGTGCCCGAGATCACCAGCGTGGTGGCGGTGATCCACCCCGATCATGCCGACCGTTACGCGGCGCTCAAGCTGGTTGATGATCGGCTGCTGCCGCCCATTATCGGCGGCGACAATCGCCAGGCCTCGGTATTGGCCGGTCTCAAGGCGCTGGCACCCGCTCGGCCCGACCTGGTGCTCATTCAGGACGCTGCACGCCCCTTCGCCACCCCAAAGCTCATCAGCGACGTCATCGCCGCACTGGCCCGGTATGACGGCGCCCTGCCCGCTCTTGCCGTCACCGATACTATCAAGCGGTCATCTGATGGCACCCAGATCGTCGCCACCGAGGACCGCCAGCAATTATTCGCGGCTCAGACGCCGCAAGGCTTCCGCTTCGGACAGATTTTTTCGGCGCATATGCGCGCCGCCACCATCCGGCGACAATTCACCGATGATGCGGAGATTGCCGAATGGGCCGGGCTCGGGGTGGCCATGGTCAAGGGCGATCCCAACAACCTCAAATTGACCTATCCCGGCGATTTCGCGCGGGCCGAACGCATCTTGTCTGGAGATCACGTCATGGAAACGCGCATTGGCACCGGCTATGACGTGCACTCGTTCGAGCCTGGCGACCATATCTGGCTTGGCGGCGTCCGTATTGCCCACAAGGCCCGTTTGAACGGGCATTCCGATTCCGATGTTGCACTGCATGCCCTGACCGACGCCATCTATGGCGCCATTGGTGCAGGCGACATTGGCGTGCACTTTCCCCCTTCCGACATGCAGTGGAAAGGCGCTGCCTCCACCATCTTCCTCAAGCACGCCGGCGGACTGGTCACCAAGGCGCAGGGTCGGATCATCAATCTCGACGTGACAATCGTCTGCGAAGAGCCGAAGATCGCTCCACACGCACCCGCCATGCGGGCTGTGATCGCCGAGACCCTGGGGATTGCGCCCGCGCGCGTCGCCATCAAGGCAACAACAAGCGAGAAGCTCGGCTTCGTCGGGCGCCAGGAGGGGATCGTGGCCATGGCCAGTGCCAGCATCGAAGTGCCGAGGGTCGATTGATGGTAGGCAAACCTGCTTCTGCTGCCACCACGGCCACTGATGCGGCCCGCCGTGTCATCGAACTGCTGACCGACGCCAACCGGACCATGGTCACCGCCGAAAGCTGCACCGGCGGCATGCTTGCCGCCGCGCTGACCGATATTCCGGGCGCCTCCGAGGCGTTTTTCGGTGGCTACGTCACCTATGCCAATGAGGCCAAGTCGCGCATGATCCATGTGCAGGCCCGGCTGATCCGCGATTATGGCGCCGTCAGCAATCAGGTCGCCCGCGCCATGGCCGACGGCGCCCGCAACACGGCGCACTGCGATTACGCCGTGGCGGTGACCGGCATTGCCGGGCCCGACGGCGGCTCCGAGAAAAAGCCGGTGGGTCTGGTCTATATCGCGGTCTCAACCGAATTGGCGACGGTGGTCATCGAGCACACGTTTGGTGATCTTGGTCGCGCCGAGATCCGCAAGGCCAGCGTCGCCGCGGCACTTGAGCTGGTGATCGAGGTGCTCACCAGCACGAATGACTGACTGCCGCTAAGCGCCGAAGCGCCGGTCTGCCTCTTCGACAAATGCCTGCATGATCTGTTCCTGCTTGGCCGCGAAGGCGGGCTCGGCGACCGCAGCGACAAAGGGATTGGAGATCTTGAAGTCGATCTCGAAGCGCACCCGCGTCCCCATCCCTTCCGGCTCAAACCGCCAGACGCTGTCGAGATAGGCAAAGGGACCGTCAACTGCTGTGGCCCGAATGGTCAGCGCCTCCCGATCGGCCGTGACCCGGCTGGTATAGGCCTGGGTGATGGGGCCGAAAGCCAAGGTCATTTTTGCCAGTCTGATGTCTGCCGCACCCGCTCCTGGGGCCTGACGCACCTCCATCGCCCTGCAGTTGGGGATGAAGCGGGGATAGTCGCCGAGATCGGCGACGATCTCGAACATGCGCTGCGGCAAATGGGGCACATGCCGTTCAAAGTATCGCTTCATCAGTGACCGAGCTTAGCCATCCGGGCTGCCTTGAGCGCGGCAAAATCCTCGCCGGCATGGTGAGACGAGCGGGTCAGCGGGCTGGAGGACACCAATGAAAAGCCCTTGGCCGTTGCTACCGTTGCGAACGACTTGAACTCATCGGGCGTCACGAAGCGGATCAGCGGTGTGTGCTTTTTGGTGGGCTGCAAATATTGCCCGATCGTCAGAAAATCCACCTCGGCCGAACGCAAGTCGTCCATCAATTGCAGCACTTCATTCCGCTCTTCGCCCAAGCCCACCATGATGCCCGATTTGGTGAACATGGTGGGGTCGAGTTCCTTGACCTTCTGCAGCAGCCGGATCGAATGGAAGTAGCGCGCGCCGGGGCGCACTTTGAGATATTTCGACGGCACGGTTTCCAGATTGTGGTTGAACACATCCGGCTTGGCCGCCACCACAATCTCCAGGGCCCCAGGCTTGCGCAGGAAGTCTGGCGTCAGCACTTCAATGGTGGTTTTCGGGTTACGGGCCCGGATCGCCAGGATCACATCGGCAAAATGCTGCGCCCCGCCATCGGCCAGATCATCACGATCCACCGAGGTGATCACCACATGCTGCAGTCCGAGCTTCTCGACCCCGTTGGCGACGTTTTCGGGTTCCCTGGGGTCCAGCGGCCCGGGCATGCCAGTGCGGACATTGCAGAAGGCGCAGGCGCGGGTGCAGATTTCGCCCATGATCATCATGGTCGCGTGCTTCTTGCTCCAGCACTCACCGATATTGGGGCAGCCGGCTTCCTCGCACACCGTCACCAGCCCGTGCTCGCGCACGATGGCCTGGGTTTCCTTGTACACGGGCGACCCTGGCGCTCGAACGCGGATCCAGTCCGGCTTGCGCAACACTACGCTGTCAGGCCGATTGGCCTTTTCCGGGTGACGGGGCTTGAGCGCTGAGGTGTCGATCAGAGTGACCACGGGATGTCCTGACTTCTATGCAATCAACCGTGCCAATAGCACGACTATGATGGCGCCAATCGTGGAGGTTACAATTTGCCGCACCAGTGCATTGCTGATGCCCAAATTGATCCCCAGCGCCGAAAACAGATAGCCCCCGACAAACGAGCCGATCAGGCCGCTCACCAGATAGGTGATCAAGCCGCCGCCGCCCACCACGAGGCTGGCCAGAAACCCGGCAACCAGCCCGATTCCGATGAACATCAGCATTGATCGATTATTGGTGTCGCCCATCGTAAAGCCCCTGCCCGTGGTTTGTCGTTCCGGTAGTGCCATCTTCAGTCCCCCTGACGTTGTCCGCGTGATATTGCCACGCACAGGTCAGGCTTCAAGGCCCCACGCTCTACCGCGTGATCAACCGCGCCACCAGAATCACCACAAGGGCACCAATTGTGGCAGTGATGATCTGGCTGAGCAGCACATTGCCGATCGGCAGTGAAATATTGGCCACCGAGAGCAGCCAGCCGCCGACAAAGGCACCGATCACCCCGACGATCAGATTGCGCAGCAGACCGCCGCCGCCCAGCACCAGTCCGGCCAACCACCCGGCCACGAGGCCAATGGCGAGGAAAATAAGCAGTTCCTGCATACCGACAGTCATGGCGTCATCTCCGTGTTGCGTTGCATTCCAGACCTCCACTGAGGTGCTGTCAGTCTTGGTTGTGCGTAACCGCTAACTTCAGGGACAACCACCCCGGGACCGCTGTGATTACCGAGCTTTCCGACGCTGCCATTGGGGCTGGCACCTGTGGATAACCTGTTGAAAACCTGTGCACTGATCGTGCCCCGGCCTCCGCTACATGTTCAGCGCGCGACCATAGGCGTCCAGCACGCTTTCCTTCATCGTCTCGCTCAGCGTGGGATGCGGGAAGATTGTGTGCATCAATTCTTCCTCGGTGGTTTCCAGATTCATCGCCACCACAAAGCCCTGGATCAATTCGGTTACTTCCGCACCGACCATATGCGCGCCGAGCAGTTCGCCGGTCTTGGCGTCAAAGATGGTTTTGACCAGTCCGTCCGGTTCGCCCAGCGCGATCGCCTTCCCATTGCCGATGAACGGGAAGCGACCCACCTTGATCTCGCGCCCGGCTTCCTTGGCCTTGGCTTCGGTCAGGCCGACGCTGGCCACCTGCGGTTCGCAATAGGTGCAGCCGGGCACCAGCAGCTTGTTCAGGCCGTGCACCTTCATGCCGGCAATCTTTTCCACGGTGATTACCGCTTCATGCTCGGCCTTGTGCGCCAGCATGGGTGGACCGGCGACGTCGCCAATCGCCCAGATGCCCGCAACGCTGGTCTGGCCATAGTCATCGATGACGATGGCGCCGCGCTCGGTTTTGACCCCGACCGTCTCAAGGCCAATGCCCTCGATATTGCACATCACGCCAACCGCCGAGATCAGCTTGTCGCCGGAAATCTGCTGCGTCTTGCCGTCCTTGAGTTCGACATGGGCCGTGATGCCGTCCTTGGTCTTTTCAACTTTCGTCACCTTGGTGTCGGTCAGGATCTTGATGCCGCGCTTTTCCAGCCGCTTGCGGGCCAGCGCCGAAATCTCGGCATCTTCCACCGGCATGATCTGCGGTAGCAGTTCGATAATGGTCACCTCGGCGCCCATCGAGCGGTAGAAGGAGGCGAACTCGACGCCGATGGCACCGGAGCCCATCACCACCAGTGATTTGGGCATGGCGGCGGGCTTCATCGCCTCGAAATAGGTCCAGATCTTGTCGCCATCGGGCTCAATGCCCGGCAGCACACGGGGGCGCGCGCCCGTCGCGATGATGATGTTCTTGGCCTTGTAAGTGCCCTCACCCAATGGCTTTTTTGGCACCGGCCCCTGGGGTTGCACAATGGTCTTCTTGGTCGGCGCAACCTTGACTTCACCGGGCTTGGTGATCACCGCCTCGCCCCAGATGATGTCGACCTTGTTCTTCTTCATCAGGAACTGGACGCCATTGTTCATCTGCGCCGCAATGTCGCGCGAGCGTTTGACGACACCGTCCAGATCGAAGCCGAATTTGTCAGCAGTCAGCCCATAGTCCTTAGCGTGGCTCATATGGCCGTAGATCTCGGCCGTCCGCAGCAGCGCCTTGGTGGGAATGCAGCCCCAGTTGGAGCAGATGCCGGCCATGTGCTCGCGCTCGATAATGCCTACCTTCATGCCCAATTGCGCGCCGCGAATGGCCGCAATATAGCCGCCGGGACCGGCGCCGATAACGAGAAGGTCGTATTGGTCAGCCATTTGGGCCTCCAGAATGGTCGATGAAGCGGGTCATAGACCCAGCATGGATTTGACGACAGGGATCAGTCCCTCGCCGATGGCGCGCGTATTGGCCGCGTCGAGATGGACCCCGTCGATGGGCGAGGCCGTGGCGACCGAAGCCGCATTGAAGTAGCCGACGCCGAGGTCGCTTGCCGTCTGGGAATAGTAGTGATCGAACAGGACATCATCGGCGCTGCGCGGTGAGACGCTGGCCGGCACTGCATTGCGCGGCGATGGCACGGTCAGCGGCGGCGCCACCAGCAGCACTTGCGGCGCGTCACCATAGCCATATGGGAAGGTACGGACGATTTCGGCGAGCCGCTTCATGCCATTGGCGGCCGCGAAGGCCGAGCCGGTGACGAAGGTCTTGATGTCATTGCTGCCAAGCATGATGACGACGAGATCAAGCGGCTGATGTGTATCGAGCAACGTCGGCAGCACCCGTGCCCCATTGCGGTCCGACGCCACGGTCCAGTCGTCGGAAGCGGTGGTCCGGCCGTTGAGTCCCTCGGCGATCACCCGTGCCTCGCCAAGCCCAGCCTCCAGTACGGATGGCCAACGGTCGGCATAATCATGCCGGCCGCCCTTGGGAGAAAAGCCCCAGGTCAGGCTGTCGCCAAAGGCGAGGATGGTCTTCATACGCCCTCCCCTTTGGTGGCGAGATAGCGGATGGACCAAACACCCACCGAGTCATTCCCGCGCGGGCGGGAACCTCCGTTGTCCTGCCACTGCATCGCCAGACGGAGGTTCCCGCCCGCGCGGGAATGGCTCTGTGGGTGAACGGGCGAACTCATCGCAACCATCCTAGGCCAGCATCATCACGGGGTTTTCAATCAACCCCTTGAACACGCCGAGCACTTCTGCGCCCAGGGCACCGTCAACTGCGCGGTGATCGCAGCTCAGCGTCACCGTCATGAAACTGCCGATCTTGATCTCGCCCTTGTCGGGATAGACCCGCTCCTCGCCCACGCCGACCGCCAATATGGTACCATGCGGCGGGTTGATCACTGCCGCAAAGCTGGTGATGCCGAACATGCCCAGATTGGAGACCGAGGAGGCGCCGCCCTGATATTCATGCGGTGCCAGCTTCTTGGACTTGGCGCGCGTCGCCAGGTCCTTCACCGTCTCGGAAATTTCGCGCAGGCTCAGCGTGTCGCAGCTCTTGACCACCGGGGTGAACAGCCCGCCGGGCACCGCCACGGCAACCGCCACATCGCTGCGCTTGTGATAGAGAATGCTGTCGCCTGCCCAGGTGGCATTGGCCAGCGGCACGCGCTGCAGGGCGACGGCCCAGGCTTTCATCACGAAGTCATTGACCGAGAGCTTGTAGGCGGGCTTGCCCTCCTTGCTCTTGGGCGCCTGGGCATTGATCTGTTCGCGCGCCGACAGCAGGGCGTCGATGCGGCAATCCAGATTCAGGTAGAAATGCGGCACGGTCTGCTTGGATTCGGTCAGGCGCGCGGCCACCACCTTGCGCATGCCATCATTGGGCACCGCCTCGTAGCTGCCTTCTTCGTACATCGCCAGGACCTGCGCCTTGGTCATGCCCGTCGCGGCCACACCTGCAGCAGCGGGTGCTCCGACGGCAGAAGGCGACGCGGCCTTGAGCGGGGTCGCGCCGGACTTGGCCGCTTCCACATCCGACTTCACCACGCGGCCCTTGGGACCGGTGCCTGAGATGGCGGCAACATCAATGCCTGCTTCCTTGGCGAGGCGCCGCGCCAATGGGGACGCAAACACCTTGTCGCCGGTCGATTTTGTCGGGGCCGGCGCTGCCTTGGCACTTGGTGACGGCGCTGGCGCTGCCTCGGTCTTGGTAGCCTCGGCCTTGGCTGGCTCGGCAGTCTTGGCGGGTGGCGCTGCCTTGGCTGCATCATCTTTCGGTGCTTCGGCCTTTGGCGCCTCGGCTTTGGGCGCCGCAGCCATATCGTCGGCGCTCTCGCCTTCCTGCAGCAACACCGCAATTACGGCATTGACCTTCACATTGTCGGTGCCTTCAGCGACCAGGATCTTGCCGATCTTGCCCTCATCGACCGCCTCGACTTCCATCGTGGCCTTGTCGGTTTCAATCTCGGCGATCACGTCACCGGAGGAGACGGTGTCGCCCTCCTTGACGTGCCACTTGGCAAGCTTGCCCTCTTCCATCGTCGGAGAGAGCGCCGGCATGGTGATATCGATTGGCATCCCGGATCTCCTTACGAACGGTAGGTGACGGCATTGACCGCCGCGATGACGTCATCGACATGCGGTAGTGCCAACTTTTCAAGGTTGGCGGCATAGGGCATCGGCACATCCTTGCCGGTCACGCGCATGACTGGCGCATCGAGATAGTCGAAGGCCACCTCCATGACGCGGGCTGACAATTCAGCGCCAATGCCGCCCTGTGGCCAGCCTTCTTCCACGGTGACCATGCGACCGGTCTTTTTCACCGACTCGATGACCGTATCACTGTCGAGCGGCCGCAGCGTGCGCAGATCGATCAATTCGACATCGACCCCAGCCGCGACCAGCTTCTCGGTCGCCTGGGTGGCGTAGCGCATACCCATCGAGAACGAGACAATGGTGACATCGGCGCCCTTGCGGGCGATGCGGGCCTTGCCGATGGGCAGCAGGAAATCGTCCATCTTGGGGACGAGGCCGGTCGAGCCATACAGGATTTCGTTTTCGAGGAAGATCACCGGGTTGGGCGAGCGAATGGCGGCTTTCAGCAGGCCCTTGGCGTCGGCCGCGCTATAGGGCGCAATCACCGTGAGGCCAGGAACATGGCTGTACCAGGCCGAGTAATCCTGACTGTGCTGCGCACCAACGCGCGAGGCGACGCCGTTGGGACCGCGGAACACCATGGGTGCCGTCACCTGGCCGCCCGACATATAGAGCTGTTTGGCCGCCGAGTTGATGATCTGGTCGATCGCCTGCATGGCAAAATTCCAGGTCATGAATTCCACGATCGGCTTCAGCCCGGCAAAGGCCGCGCCAACCGCCAGACCGGCAAAGCCATGCTCAGTGATCGGGGTATCAACGATACGCTCGGGCCCGAATTCCTGCAGCAGGTTCTGGGTGATCTTGTAGGCGCCCTGATATTCGGCGACCTCCTCACCGATCACGAATACATCCTTGTCGCGGCGCAATTCTTCGGCCATCGCCTCGTTCAGCGCCTGGCGCACAGTCATTTCGACCATTTCCACGCCCTCGGGCAGATCAGGGTCGTCCTGCGCCACAAATTTAGGTGCTTCGGCCGCTTGCGGTGCCTTGGCCTCGGCCGGCACGGTGGCCGCAGCGGTTTCGGCCGCAGGTTCGCTTGTTGCGGCCTGCTCGGCGACCTTGGGCGCCGCCTCGCCGGCTTCCTCGCCCTCGCCCAGCACCAGAGCGATCGGGGTGTTGACCTTCACGCCCTCTGTGCCTTCTTCGATCATCAATTCCTTGACGACACCGCTATCGACAGCTTCGACTTCCATCGTGGCCTTGTCGGTTTCGATCTCGGCCAGCACATCGCCGGGCGACACGGTGTCACCGACCTTGACCAGCCACTTCGACAACGTCCCCTCTTCCATCGTGGGCGACAGCGCGGGCATCAGGATTTGAGGCATATCAGCTCTCCGAAAGAGGGACGCCGGGCATGGCCACACGGCGAAGGTCAGTATTAAAGGCAAATTCGGCGGGAAGAACCCGCGGATCGTTGATCAACCGGGGCGCTGCGGCGGCCTGTGCCCCCGAACCCTGGTTGACCGCCCATCCGCTGAGCAACACACCCAGCACGATGAAAATCAGAAAGGCGATGGTCGCCCGCTTGTAGATCGCGATCTGGGCCGCTGCGGCCGGACCGGCCTTGGCTTCCAGCGTGGCGAACTTCCACCAGCCCAGCACCATGAACGATCCCAGATCTTCGCTGGCCGGCGCCTGTCGCACGATCTTGATGGCCTGCATGGCCGCCACAACCAGCGACAGAAGGGCAAAAACGGCGATCACTCCAAGCAGCACGCTCATCGATGAGCCCCTCAGGCGCTGATGGTGATGTCAGTCCACAGTTCTGCGGGATCTGGCTCGGCATCATTGGTGGCAAATTCAGCGGCCTGGGTCACAATCGCCCGAATTTCACTCTCGATAACCTTGAGCGATTCTTCAGTCTCGGCCCCCGACTCCAGCAGGCGCGCCTTCACCTGCTCAATGGGATCGCGCTCCTGGCGATATTTGGTGACTTCGTCCTTGCTGCGATACTTGGCCGGATCGGACATGGAGTGACCACGATAGCGATATGTTAGCATTTCGAGGATGTACGGACCCTTGCCGGAGCGCGCATACTCGATGGCACGCTGGGCGGCATCATACACCATGCGCACATCCATGCCGTCGACCTGCTCGCCCGGAATATCGAACGACGCGCCCCGCTTGGAGAAATCCGTCGTCGCCGAGGAACGCTCGGTCGAGGTGCCCATGGCGTATTTGTTGTTTTCGATGATGAACACGACCGGCAGCTTCCACAGCTTGGCCATGTTGAAACTCTCATAGACCTGGCCCTGATTGGCTGCGCCGTCGCCGAAATAGGCCAGCGCGACCGTGCCGTCGCCGCGATACTTGGCGGCAAAAGCCAACCCGTTGCCCAGCGACACCTGCGCGCCCACAATGCCGTTGCCGCCATAGAAGCGGTGCTCATTGGAGAACATGTGCATCGAGCCGCCCTTGCCGCCCGACAGCCCGCCCTGGCGGCCGGTCAGTTCGGCCATCACGCCCTTGGGGTCGAGCCCCATGACCAGCATGTGACCATGGTCACGATAGCCGGTGATCTGCGCGTCCTTGCCCTTCTCAGAGGCCATGGTCACGCCAGTCACGACAGCTTCCTGACCAATATAGAGGTGACAGAACCCCCCGATCAGGCCCATGCCGTACATCTGGCCGGCCTTTTCTTCGAACCGCCGGATCAGCAGCATCTCGCGATAGGCTTCGAGCTCCTGCTCTGGCGTGAGTTGAGGAACATTGGTTTGCGTCTTGGCTTTGGAAGCCACAGCCTTACGCGCCATTGAGAACGCTCCGCATCGGAATGAATTTGTCGCTTCGGCCAGTTTGGCCACAGATGCGCACCATAACGCAAGCAAACCACACAACGCAACGCTCAATCAGCGCAAACCACGCCTATTAAAGCGTTGTATCTGCTTCGATAATTGCGTTTAACTCATCCGTGGTTAAGTTTTGGAATTTACCGGATATAGGTTCACCGGTGTTCCGGTCGACCATGATGATGATGTCGTCCGCATTAGCCATATTGAGCAGCGCCCGGGCCCGCTCAGTAACGATATCAGGGTCGAGCCGACGCGGGTCCATCAGTGTGGCCCGATGCCGATAGTCATCGATTTCTGCCTGCAACGCTGACGACTGGGCCCTGAGTTGATCGATATCGAGCAGGATTTCAGTCCGGTTCTCGATGCCGAACTGACCGCCAATAGCCGAGAATCCCAGATAACCCTGAAAACCAAGCAGGGCAACTGTGAGCGCCAGGGGGCGCCAGATGGCAGGGCGTTTGAGGCGGGTTGTGGGCATAGGGCGAACCAGAGCTGAACGCCGTCACTATGCCTCGCAAGGACTTAACGCCGCGTTGCAATCTCCAGCCTGGATGCAGGGCGCCAGCTATCTGTCGGCCCGTTAGGCGGGCACGAATTCGATTGTCCGCTCCCGCTAAGGCAGCAACACTCCGACGCCCCCGGACCGTGCCAGCGCGGCCCGATTGGCCGCACAAGCTCGGGCAAGGCCCCATGTCTGCGGCCTCTATAGCGGCTGGTAGTCGATCTCCATGAAGCGTTCGACTTCCGGCTGCCAGCGATCGCGCACGAAGGCCACATGGTCTGGATGCTCATTGTAGCTGGCATAGGCAGTTGCGTCGGCAAAGCGCATGGCAAAACCAAAGGCGAAATCGGTTTTTGGGCTGACCTGCCGAAGCTGTTCAAAATCCTCGACGCCCGGAATACCGGCCAGCACTTTGGCATCGCGCAGAAACGCCCCCTCCTCTGCCGATCCGGCGGGGTGCCTGAGCGTGAATACCACCGTATGCCGGATCATGTGTCGGCCCCCGTCGCTTCGGTAGCGGCAATAGCTGCCATATTGACAATGCCGCGGCTGGTGGTCGACGGCGCCAGAATGTGGGCCGGCGATTTTGGCCCCATCAGGATTGGACCAACCGAGAGAGCATTGGTCATCTCCTTGAGCAGGGTCATCGACAGATTGGCGGCATCCAGATTGGGAAACAGCAGCAGATTGGCTTCCCCGTGCAGCACGGAGTCAGGCACATAGCGCTCGCGCAACTCCTGGCTCAGCGCCAGATCGCCCTGCATTTCGCCTTCAACGATCATCTCGGGCGCGATCACTTTGAGCTTGTCGTACACTTCGCGCATCTTGTAGGCGCTCTCGCCATCGCGCGAGCCGAAGTTGGAGTAGCTCAGCAGCGCCACCTTGGCCTCAATGTTGAAGCGCTTGAGGTGATTGCGCGCCTGCAGCGCGATGCCCACGATTTCGTCGGGCGACGGATCGATGTTGACATAGGTGTCGGCCAGGAAGAATGCGCCACGCGGCATCAGCAGCAGTGACAGCGCCGAAACATCGGCAACGCCCTCCTGCAACCCGATGACCGAACGGATATCGCGCACATGGCGGATGAAGCGCCCCTGCAAGCCGCAGATCAGGGCATCGGCCTCACCTCGCCGCACCGCCAGCGCCCCGATTACCGTCGGGTTGGTCCGCACCACCTGCCGCGCCGTGTCGGGCGTGACGCCATCACGCCCCACCAGTGAATGGAACAAATTGACATAGTCACGATAGCGCGGATCGTCCTCGGGGTTGATCACCTCAAAATCCCGGCCCGGCTTCAGGCTCAGGCCGAAGCGCTCGATTCGTGCCTCAATCACCGAGGGGCGTCCAATCAGGATCGCCCGGGCAATGCGTTCTTCGATCAGCACCTGGGTGGCGCGCAGCACCCGTTCGTCCTCGCCGTCGGCAAAGGCGATCCGCTTGTTCTGTCCCTGCGAACGGTCGATGATGGGCTTCATCACCAATCCCGAGCGGAACACGAAGCGGTTCAGTCCGTCCAGATAGGCCGGCCAGTCCGTGATGGGGCTCTTGGCGACCCCGGACTCCATGGCGGCCCGCGCCACAGCAGGTGCAATGCGCAGGATCAGCCGCTGGTCAAACGGATTGGGGATGATGTGGTCCGGACCAAACACCGCTGGTGCGCCCGACGGCGACACCTCCAAACCCGGTTCATGCGCCAGCTTGGCAATCGCCCGCACCGCTGCCAGTTTCATCTCCTCGTTGATCGTCGTCGCCGCGACATCAAGTGCCCCGCGGAAAATGAACGGGAAACACAGGACATTGTTGACCTGATTGGGAAAATCGGACCGCCCCGTACACACCATGGCGTCTGGCCGCGTCGCCTTGGCCAGATCGGGCAGAATCTCGGGATAGGGGTTGGCCAGCGCTAGAATCAGGGGCTTGGGCGCCATCTTGGAAAGCATTTCCGGCGTCAGAGCGCCGGCCGCTGACAGGCCCAGAAAGACATCAGCGCCCTCGATCACTTCCGCCAGGCTGGTGGCCTCGCTGGTACGGCGAAACTGGCCGCGCCATTTGTCATTGATGTCATTGCGCTTATGGGTAACCAGGCCGTCCTTGTCGGCCACCCAGATATTCTCGTGTTTAGCGCCCAGTGCCAGCAGCACATTCAGGCACGCGATGGCCGCAGCCCCTGCCCCGGAGGCGCAGATCTTGACCTCGTCGATCTTCTTGCCCTTGAGCTCAAGGCCATTGAGCACAGCGGCGCCGACAATGATCGCCGTACCATGCTGGTCATCGTGAAATACCGGGATCGGCATCCGTTCGCGCAGCGTCTCCTCGATCTCAAAGCAATCAGGGGCGCGGATGTCTTCCAGATTGATGCCGCCAAATGTCGGCCAAAGCGGCGCCACGGCTTCGATGAATTTTTTGGGATCGAGTTCGTCGATTTCCAGATCGAACACGTCAATGCCGGCGAACTTCTTGAACAGAACCGCCTTGCCTTCCATGACCGGCTTTGACGCCAGCGCGCCGATATTGCCCAGGCCGAGGACAGCGGTGCCATTGGAGATCACTCCCACCAGATTTTGGCGCGAGGTGTATCTCGCCACCGTATCGGGATCGGCCGCAATCTCCTCGCATGGCGCCGCAACGCCAGGGGAATAGGCCAGCGCCAGATCGCGCTGATTACCCAATGGCTTGGTCGCCTGAATCTCGAGTTTGCCGGGCTTGGGAAACTCATGGAAATGCAGCGCAGCGTCGCGCAGGGCCTTCCGCTGTTCATCGACGTCAGTAGACACAGACACCTCGAGCTCCTTTTCCGCATTCGCTCAGAACTAGCCAATGCAACCGATATGTGACCGCGTTGGTGCCACTAATTGTCCACGATGAAAAGGGAATAAGTCCACAAGCGGCAGCATCTACTGGCAAAGCGCTACGCCGCGCTGGCGACAATGGCATCAGCCAATTGGATCCGCACCGGACCGGGCTTATTGGCGTGCAGCGCCAGGGCAAGCTCTTTGAAGGCGCTGTTCTTGAGGGCTGGCGCAAAGATGAACCCCTGGGCCTGCAGCACGCCTCGCGCGCGCAGATACAAGGCCTGGGCCTCGGTCTCCACGCCCTCGGCGACGATTTCGCAATCCAGATCCTTGGCCATGGCGATCAATCCATCGAGCACCGGCACCTGCGTCGTCCCAGGCTTGATCATATCGACAAAGATCCGGTCGATCTTGATGATGTCGATACCCAACGTCCCCAGATAGGCCAGGTTCGAATGCCCGGTGCCCATGTCGTCCATGGCCAGGCGGCAGCCCAACGCGTGCAATCCCGCAATCACGCTATTGGCCACCAGCGAATTGGCCAGCGGATGCCGCTCGGTGATTTCAAATACCAGTTGTCGGTAATTGACTGATGTATCGCCAAAAATCGCCTGCACATCTTCGACAATGCTGTCGTCGCGAAAGTGTCCCTCAAACAAATTGATGGCGACTTTCATATCCGGCATCAGCATGCACAGATCGGCCAGATCGTACTTGACCTGCTGCATCAGCGACAGCGTCATCGGAATGGCCAGACCGGTGACCTCGGCATAGTCGATGAAGGCCCCCGGAAACACGATCTCGCCGTTCTTCTTTTCCCACCGGCACAGTACCTCGCAGCCGACCAGCTCACCGGTGCGCAAATTGATTACCGGCTGGTAATACGGCTTGATTTCGCCACGGGCGATACCACGCTCGAGGTCGAACGCCGGCACCCGCGAAGTCCGCACATACTGCAGTGCCATGATCAGAAAGGCCGCACTCATCAGGCATGCCAAAACCGTAAAGCTGACGTCCAAATCGGCATAGCCGGCGCGCGCCATGGCGAACGGCATGGCGTATTCGACCTTCAGCGGCAGTTCACCTGCAAAGCCCTGGGCATAAACGAAGTCGGTCGATGTGCCGCGCCGGTCAAAACCCGATGCATCGCCAATCGTCATGATCGCGCTGCCATCGGTCAGTGACACCCGCAACATACCGCCGGCATTGATGCCCTCGGCCAGCGTCTCCTTGGTCTGTCCCAGCAAGGGGAGGAAGGCCGAGACCCGACGCAAATCACCAAAGCCCTGGGTGATCTTGAGCGCCGGCATATCCATATCACCCAGCTGCACAATGGTAATGGTTTCAGTGCGGCCAGGAACCGGCAGCGCCCGGGACAGCGGGGAATAGCTAACTGTGCGCCCAAACGCATCGCAATACTGCACACCGTCAGCGTTCTCGACCAGAACCTGCTTGATATTGAGACTGGTTTCGATCGCCACCTGCACATTGGCGACAAAGGTAGGCGTGCACAGCGACGGACTTTCGGCCAGAATTCGCCGCAGCGCAGCGATAGCATCATCGGAAGCTATGGCGATCTGCGAAGTAATCGTTCTAACATATTGCTGAGAAGAATCTTTTTCCCGAACCTGGACGTATGCGTCCAACAGATAATCCACGGCCAGAATGGGCACGAACGCCAATACGGCGCCCGCCAACATCAGGATATGGGAGTATCGGGTCTTCACTTGGCGAATCCGAAACGACGAAAATACCACCCATCGGTAGCAACCCAGCCTTTAACGGATCATTAACGCTAATTAATTTCCGGCAACCTTTGCAGGGGTCCTGTCCAAATCCAGAAAAGGCGGTCCCCGTCTCCGGGAACCGCCCTCAATGTTGGACGCGCCAACTCTATTTGGGCGTCATGCTTATTTTTTCTCTTGCACGTTGAGCCGGATGCTCAGCTCCCGCAATTGCGACGGCGACGCCTGGCTCGGCGCCCCCATCAGCAGGTCTTCGGCCTGCTGATTCATCGGGAATGCCGTGATCTCGCGCAGATTCTGCACGCCGCACAGCAGCATCACCACCCGGTCCACCCCGAATGCTGCCCCGCCATGCGGTGGCGCGCCATACTGGAAGGCCCGATACAGGCCGCCGAACTGCTCCTCGACCTCGGCGCGACTCTTGCCGGTCAGCTCGAACGCCTTGACCATGGTGTCCGGCAATTGGTTACGGATCGAACCGGAGGCGATCTCGTAGCCATTGCAGACCGCATCATACTGATAGGCCTTGATGGTCAGCGGGTCCTGGTGGTTCAGCGCGTCGATCCCGCCCTGCGGCATCGAGAACGGGTTGTGCGCAAAGTCGACCCGCTTGTTTTCCTCATCCCACTCGTAGAACGGGAAATCAACGATCCAGCACAGCGCGAACTGCTCGGTGTCGATCACGCCCAGGTCGGTACCCACCTTGGTGCGGGCATCGCCAGCGAACTTGTAGAACTTGTCCGGGCGCCCCGCGACGAAGAACACGGCATCACCGTCGTCCAGGCCCAACTGCGCCTTCAGCGCTGCCGTCCGCTCTTCGCCGATATTCTTGGCAATCGGGCCCGAGCCCTGCCCGTCCTTGAAGAAGATGTAGCCCAGGCCGGGCTGGCCCTCGCCTTGCGCCCAGCCATTCATGCGGTCACAGAACGCCCGGCCGATTGGCTCGGCGCCGGGCTTGTTCTTGGCCGGAATCGCCCAGACTTCCACCTTGGGATCCGCCTCGATCTGCCCGGCAAAGACCTTGAAGCCCGAACCGGCAAAATGCTCGGTCACGGCCAGCATCTCGATCGGGTTACGCAGGTCGGGCTTGTCGGAGCCATATTTGCGGATTGCCGTATCATAGGGAATACGCGGCCAGTCCTTGGTCACGCGCTTGCCCTCGGCAAACTCTTCGAAGATGCCGGTCATGATCGGTGTCATCGTGTCCCAGACGTCTTCCTGGGTGACAAAACTCATTTCCATGTCGAGCTGGTAGAATTCGCCCGGCAGGCGATCAGCACGCGGGTCCTCATCGCGGAAACATGGCGCAATCTGGAAATAACGGTCAAAGCCGGCGACCATCAGCAATTGCTTGTACTGCTGGGGTGCCTGCGGCAAGGCAAAGAACTTGCCGGGATGAATGCGGCTGGGCACCAGAAAGTCACGCGCACCTTCCGGCGAGGAGGCGGTCAGGATGGGGGTCGAATACTCACCAAAGCCGGCCTCACCCATGCGGTTGCGCATCGAGCTGATAACCTTGGTGCGCTTGACGATGTTGGCGTGCAGCTTTTCCCGGCGCAGGTCGACGAAGCGATAGGTCAGGCGCACATCCTCGGGATATTCCTGATCGCCGAACACCGGCAGCGGCAATTCCTTGGCAGCCGAGAGCACTTCGATCTCGCGGATGAACACTTCAATGGTGCCTGTGGGCAGATTGGGGTTCACCGCGGCGGCGTCGCGCAACTTGACCTCGCCGTCAATGCGGATGACCCATTCCGAACGCACCTGTTCGGCGGCGGCAAAGGCCGGCGAATCGGGGTCAACCACGGCCTGAGTCAGCCCGTAATGGTCGCGCAGGTCGATAAACAGCAGTCCGCCATGGTCGCGGATACGGTGGGCCCATCCGCTCAACCGGACGGTTTTACCCGCGTCCGCAGCTGTCAGGGCCCCGCAAGTGTGCGAGCGGTAACGATGTGACGTCATGTGATAAAGCCTGCAAAAAAGACCGGAATCTTGGGCGGAAAAGCGCATGAGAGCCCCCGATTGTCAAGTTGATCGGGAGTTGGGCGGCCTGATCGGCACCGCCGCGCGCCAAGCCCTGCGTGCCGCACGGCAAATCCGGTCACGCCGCGCGGCAAATCCGGTATGGAGTGCACCTGCCGCACCTGCTACTAACAATATTGACTAATTTAAGACGGACGCTCGCATGGACCTCATAGTTTCCACAGATGTGCTCGCAGCCTTTTGCGAGCGCGCTGCCAAGTTTGATTTCGTGACGGTCGATACCGAGTTCCTGAGGGAAACCACCTACTGGCCCAAACTCTGCCTGGTTCAGGTCGCCACCGATGACGAGGCGGTGTTGATTGACCCGTTGGCTGTCGGTTTCGATCTGGACCCGTTCTACGCCCTGTTGGCCAACCAGGACATCACCAAAGTCTTCCACGCTGCCCGGCAGGATATTGAAATCTTTGTCAAAGCCACCGGCAGTGTTCCCGCCAATATTTTTGACACGCAAGTGGCCGCCAGTGTTTGTGGCTTTGGCGACAGTGTGTCCTACGACAACCTGGTGCGCTCCATTACCGGTGTAGAACTCGACAAGTCGAGCCGCTTTACCGATTGGTCAGTTCGCCCGCTGTCGGAGAAGCAGCGCCTCTACGCCGCCGCCGACGTCACCCATCTACGCGACATCTATCGCGAACTGCGCAAGCAGGTTGCCGCGACCAAGCGGGGCGGCTGGGTTGAGGACGAGATGAGCGTCCTGCGCAGCGTCGACACCTATGTGGTCCAGCCCGAGCAGGCCTGGGAACGCCTGAAGATGAAGATCAACCGCCCGCGTGACCTTGCCGCCCTCAAACGGCTGGCGGCCTGGCGCGAGCAGCGCGCGCAGGCTACCGACCAGCCGCGCAGCCGCGTGCTCAAGGATGACGTATTGTTCGAACTGGCCATGCAAAGGCCGCTGACTTCTGAAGCCTTTGAGCAGCTTCGCGCCGTGCCGCGCGGCTTTGGCCGCAGTTCTGTCGCCGCCGATATCGTCGCCCTGCTCAAGGACGTCGAGGCCATTCCCAAGGCGGACCTGCCGATCTTGCCCGAACGCTACCGCGGTCCATCGCCCAAGGGTGCCGTCGGCGATCTGGTCCGCGTGTTGCTCAAATCGGTCGCCGAACAGCACGGCGTTGCCGCGCGCATTATCGCCACGTCAGACGAGATCGACGCCCTGGTGCTTGATGATGAGGCTGATGTCCCCGCGCTCAGGGGCTGGCGCCGCAAGTTGTTTGGCGAGAAGGCCCTGGCCATAAAACATGGCCGCATCGGGCTGGTGGCCACGCGCAAGGGCATCGTCGAATTCGAGATCAAGCCAGAAGACGCGACGGCAGCGGCCGAATAATCGGGCTACTGCACCCGCACCTGGGCGGTTTTGAAGCCGGCGACACTGGCAAAGGTCGCGAACCGGTTTTGCAGGTGCTCGCCATCCAGAAACGCCAGGTCATTCGGCAAAATCAGCAACAGACGGGCATCATCGACGACGCAACGAATGCGCGGCAAAATCCCCGGCATTGCGGCGGTAATCGGATAGGCCACGCGGAACAGGCTACCAATCAGGCGCGCGCGCTCGGTCAGTGCCGCATTGCCGAGCGCCACCAGCGATGACGCAGTCTTGCTCTTGAGTCCGTCATAGCGAATGGCAATGACCTGCGCCAGAAATGCCCGCCCGGGATGGTCCATGCCGCTCAGCGAGCCATAGGCCACCGCGTCAATGCTCTGGGAACCGCGATAATCGGGGTGCGCCCGCCAACCAATATCAGCCAATAGGCACGCGACCGTCCGCAAGCGCGCCTCTTCGGACGTTTCCTGCACGCCGGTCACAGCCAGCAACTGAGCGGAGAAGGCGATCAGATCGTTGGCATGGGCGGGCGAGCGCGACCGCAGCACCGAGAGCTCCTCGGCACCTTGAATCAGCGGGTCGATCGCCTGCTCCTGCGCATCCAGCTTGCCGTAGAGATAGCCTTCACGCACGCCCAGGGCCGAGAACACCACATCCTTGAACTGGCCGGCCTTGAGCACTTCGGCCAGTACGGCGGCGCCAAGCGGCACCAGTTCGCGCCGTGACGAGCTGACCCGATCGGCCCCGCCATAAGCCTTACGTGAACTCGCCCCGATGATTTCATCGCAAAAGGCAATCATCTCATCAGCCGGCACCACGTAATGCTGCACCATGTGCAGCGGATATTTCCGCATGACCTGATGCAGCTTGGCCAATGCGCGCCAGGTCCCGCCAATGGCAGCGAACGATTCTCCTGCGCTTGACTGGCCCAACTCGGCACCCTGCAGCCGCTCGCGGATAATGGCACTGACCTCGCTGGGCGAGCCATTGCTGTCATCCTGCAGTCGAATGACGCCGAGCTCGAACGATTTTCCGTCTGTGTCGCGGCCGTCGACAATGCGGGAGGTCTCGAGGCTTCCCCCACCCAGATCGCCCACTATGCCACTGAAGCCAGGCATGCCGGCAACCGCACCAAGCGCAGCGTAATGCGCCTCCCGCGCACCGCTCAGCACCTGAACCTTGCAGTCCATCAGCGCTTCAACAGCGCCAACGAACGCCTCGCGATTGGCCGCGTCACGCACCGCCGAGGTCGCCAGGATGAAAGTCTTGCCCACCCGCATCAATCGGCACACCAGCGCAAAGCGCTTGATCGCCTTGAGCGCTTTGGCCATGTTGGCCTCGGCGAGGCGACCGGTCTTGCCCACGCCGCGCCCGAGGGCGCAGGCCGACTTCTCGTTGTAAAGCGGCGTCAGGGCACGAGCATGCCGCTCATAGACCACCAGACGAACGGAGTTCGAACCGATATCGAGCACGGCTACGGGCTCGGCGCCCTTGATGCGGCCTTGTGCGGTCGGGTCGGCGTCAACACCCCAGAACTTGTTCACACCTAGTCCTCGTCTGGCTCGACCATGCCGGCACTGCCGCGTCCCGACAGCGAGGGATTGGTCATGAAGTAGTCATGGGCATTGAACGGCTCTTCACCGTCACCCACGCGCACGCGGTGCGAACTGCCATCGGGCAGCACTTCCCAGCTCTGCTGGTTGTCACGCAGATAGGCAACCAGAATCCTGTCGAGGATCTGCTTATGGACGGTGTTGTTGAGAATGGGCACCATGACCTCGACCCGCCCGTCAAGGTTGCGCCCCATCAGATCAGCCGAGGAAATATACACCTTGGCCCGCGGGTTGGGCATCGCCTCGCCATTGCCGAAGCAATAGATGCGGCTGTGCTCCAGGAACCTGCCGACAATCGATTTAACCCGGATATTATCGGAGAACCCGGGAATTCCGGGCCGCAGACAGCAGATGCCGCGCACGATCAGATCAACTTTGACCCCAGCCTGGCTGGCGTCATACAGCGAATCGATGATCAGCGGATCCACCAGCGAGTTCATTTTCAGCAGAATGCCGGCCGGCTGGCCATTGCGAGCCAGTTCGATCTCGTGATCGATATCGTCCAGCAGGCGCTGGCGTAGATTGACCGGCGAAACCGCGATGGTTTCCAGCTCGGTGGGGCGCGCATAACCGGTGATGAAATTGAACACCCGCGCCACGTCGCGGGTAATCGCCGGATCGATGGTGAAATAGCTCAGATCGGTATAAATCTTGGCGGTAATCGGGTGATAATTGCCGGTGCCGATATGGCAATAACTCACCAGCTTGCCCTTTTCGCGCCGCACCACCTGGCTCAGCTTGGCGTGCGTCTTGAGCTCGATGAAACCGAATACGACCTGCGCCCCGGCCCGCTCCAGATCGCGCGCCCAGCGGATATTGGCCTCTTCGTCGAAGCGGGCCTTGAGTTCCACCAGACAGGTCACCGACTTGCCCGCTTCGGCCGCCAGCACCAGCGCCTTGATGATCGGGCTGTCCGCCGAGGTGCGATACAGCGTCTGCTTGATCGCCACCACGTCGGGGTCGCGCGCCGCCTGCATCAGGAACTGCGCCACCACGTCAAAGCTCTCGAACGGATGGTGCACCAGGATGTCTTTGGCGCGTATGGCGGCGAAGCTGTCGCCATTATAGTCACGGATCCGTTCAGGGAACCGGGCGTGATAGGGCGTGAACTTGAGGTCGGGACGATCGACATCGCAGACTTTGCTGGCATCGGCGAGGCCCAGAAACCCCTGTACCTCAAACACATCGGCGTCCTTGACGCCCATCTGTTCACCAATCT
Source organism: Devosia alba (assembly GCF_039938915.1). NCBI lineage: Bacteria > Pseudomonadati > Pseudomonadota > Alphaproteobacteria > Hyphomicrobiales > Devosiaceae > Devosia > Devosia alba. Next base: position 76,938 of record NZ_JBDUUI010000001.1, read on the forward strand.
GGCGCTTGAGCGCGCGGGGCATCGATTGTTCGATTTCCAGCCGGATCACCTGGCCGCGTCGGCGCTGGCGCAGCGCGCTCTCAAACTCCACCACCAGGTCGGCCGCTTCGTCGTCGATTTCGATTTCGCTGTCACGAATGACGCGGAAGGCGCCCGAACCGACCACGAGGTGGCCGGGAAACATCTTGTGGAAGAACAGCTTGACCAGCGTATCGATGGTCACCACTTCGCTGCGTCCTTCCGACACCAGAGAGCTGGGCAGGTTGATGAAGCGATCCAGATTGCCCGGAATACGCACCAGCGCCGTCAATGGCTGGTCGCTATCCGGCCGCTTCAGCTCAAAGGCCAGTGCCAGACCAAGATTGGGGATGAACGGGAATGGATGCGCCGGATCGACCGCAATCGGCGTCAGCACCGGAAAAATCTCTTCACGGAACAGCTTTTGCAGATAGCTCACCTGGTCAGGTGTCAAATCGTCCTGCTCGTGGATCACCACGTTCTGCGCGAACAATTCCTCGCGCAGTTCCTGCCAATGGTCCTGTTGCTCAAGCTGCAAATGCTGCGCCAGCGTGGCAATTTCCTCGAGCTGCTCGGCTGGCGTCAGGCCATCGGCGCTTTGCTTGGACAGCCCCGCCCGCAGCTGGCCTTTCAGGCCCGCCACACGCACCATGAAGAACTCATCGAGATTGTTCGCCGAGATCGACACGAACCGCAGCCGCTCCAGCAAGGGATGATGCACATTGCCCGCCTCTTCGAGCACGCGCATGTTAAATTGCAGCCAGCTGACCTCGCGGTTGACGAACCGGGCCGGGCTGGTGCGCAGCGCTTCAGAGTCGGGGATCGAACTGTCGTTCTCAGAAAAATCGCTCATCTCATTCATCGGCTTGTCTATCCCAGTCCTGTTCATCGCCCGATGCGCCGCGCTGGATGCGGCGGCGATCGAGTGCTTCGGCAGCAATCGCACGGGTAACGGCGCTGCCCTTGGCCAGCGCCAGCCTATCCATCAAATCGGCAAGAAGCACGGCTTCTTCGCTGGAGCGCTCCATGCGCGCCACCAGATAAAAGATGATCTTGGGATCAACCGTGACCTGGCGGTCCCGGAACAGTTTCACCAGCATCTGTGACAATTGGATGTCGTCGGTCAGTTCGAGCGTAAACGCCGTGGCCCGCCGGACCCGCGAGCGCACATCATCGGTGCTCAGCGACCAATTCGCAATCTCGTCACGCGCCGTCATCAGGATCGGCCTTTGCTCGCGCAGCGACTGGTTCAGCAGATGGAACAACCCCACTTCATCATAGCCGAGCTGGTCAACATCCTCGACGATGAGCGGGCCGCGCCCCCCCTGGGTGGCCAGCGCCTCCAGCTCATTAACCCCGGCAAATCGGGCGCTGCTGCGATCGGCAAAGATGCGTGCCAGATGCGATTTGCCCGATTTGGCGGGGCCCACCAGCAGTGTTACCGGCTCGGACCATTGCGGAAACGCCATGATCCGGCCATGCGCCAGCGCATTGCCATCACCCACCAGAAAATCGGCCTCGCCCTGGGCTGGAACGTGTTCGAGTTCAAGCGCGAGCTGTCGTGTGGTGTTGGCGTCCTCAGGGAGCACGGGCGACGTCATCGGTTTCACCATGCCGCCCCGTCAGCAGCGCATTGCCATTTAACCCCAGATACAGGCTGCTCGACTTGTACTTGGCTACCCCATAGCGCACCAGCACACCGACAATCGCCGCCAATGGCACGGCCAGCAGCAGCCCCACAAAGCCGAACAGCGCGCCAAATGCCAACAGCGCGAACATCAGCCAGACCGGATTGATATTGATGCTGGAGCCAACCAGCTTCGGATACAAAATGTTGCCCTCGACAAACTGCCAGCCCATGAAGATCGCGGCGACGGCCACGACCATCCAGTAATTGGGCCAGAACTGTACCAGCGCAATACCGATCGACAGCGCGAACCCCACGGCAAAACCCATGAAAGGCACAAAGCTCAGCAGGCCGCTGATCAATCCGACAGCCAAGCCGAAATTGAGCCCCAGCAGGCTCAGCGCCGTTGCATAATAGGCGGCGTCAATGAGCAGCACACCGCCCTGCCCGCGGATAACGCCTGCCATCGATTTATCGATGTCGTCCAGAATGCGGTTGATTTCCGGCTTGTGCTCGCGTGGCAACAGGCCTTGCAGGCCGCGCACCATGCCTTCCCAGTCCAGCAGCAGATAAAACGCCACCACCGGGGTCAGCAACGTCACCCCGATCACCGCCGCCCCGGTATAGCCGATATTGACCAGTTCGGCCGGCAATGTGGCGATAAAACCGAGCGCCTGCCCCGCCAGATCGTTGATCGAGGTCTGGAACTGCGCTGCCCGCTCGGGCCCGAGCCATTCATTGACGGATGGCGACCACTCGGTGATCAGTTCCTGCAAATCCGACACATAGCGCGGCAGGCGCTGCAGCAGCCCGATGATCTGCTGGCCCACCATGGGCAGGAACACCAGGAACATGCCGACAAAAATGGTGATGACGCTGAACAGCACCACCGCAGTGGCCCAACCCCGATTGAAGTGCCAACGCTGCAAGGTGTTGACCAAAGGGTTCAGCAGATAGGCCAGCGCCGCGCCGACGACGAACGGCAACAGAATGCCGCGGAACAGCCAGAGCAACAACACCAGCACCACAAGAAACGCGATCCAGATCAGCACTTGATTTCTGAGGGTCATGGTGTCGTGCAGCCCTTGCGTCGCTGTGGTGGAGAAGCTATCAGGCCGTCTAACTTCCGGCTCCGGAATTGGCAACTGCCTTGGTCGACCGGTGACGGCATTACGCACGCTTTCCCCATTGAGGTCCGAGGCCCATGTCTGACAAGCAAAACCTGACATCAAACGGCCTTTCATACAAGCAGGCCGGCGTCGACATCGATGCAGGCAATGCGCTGGTGGAAGCCATCAAGCCGGCAGTGCGCTCGACCCGCCGTCCCGGTGCGGATGGAGAGATTGGCGGCTTTGGCGGCTTGTTCGATCTCAAGGCGGCCGGCTTTGTCGATCCGGTGCTGGTGGCGGCCAATGACGGGGTCGGCACCAAGCTGAAAATTGCCATCGAGACCGGCAATCATGCCACCATCGGGCAGGACCTGGTGGCGATGTGCGTCAACGACATCATCGTCCAGGGCGCCGAGCCGCTGTTCTTTCTCGATTATTTCGCCACCGGGAAGCTCGATGTCGAACAGGGTACTGCCATTGTCGAGGGCATTGCCCAAGGTTGTCGCCTCGCGGGCTGCGCGCTGATTGGCGGGGAAACCGCTGAGATGCCCGGCATGTATGCTGGCAAGGATTATGATCTGGCCGGCTTTGCCGTCGGCGCCGCCGAACGCGGCACGCTATTGCCGCGCCCCGATATCGCTGCTGGCGATACTCTGGTGGCTATCGCTTCCTCGGGCGTGCATTCCAACGGCTATTCGCTGGTTCGCAAGATTGTCGGACTGTCGGGCCTCGACTGGACCGCCGACGCTCCCTTCGCGCCCGGCACCCAGCTCTCGGAAGCCCTGCTCACGCCCACCCGGATCTATGTGAAGCCGCTTCTGGCCGCGCTCAAGGCCCGGCTTGCCATCAAGGCGCTGGCCCACATCACCGGCGGCGGGTTCATCGACAATATCCCGCGCGTACTGCCCGATCATCTGGCCGCCCATGTCGATCTCAATGCCGTCACCGTGCCCAAGGTATTTGGCTGGCTGAGCCGAGTCGGTGGCGTTGATCAGCATGAAATGCTGCGCACCTTCAATTGCGGCGTCGGCATGCTGGTGGCGGTCGCTCCCGACGATGCCGAACGGCTGGTCGAGCACCTCAACGCTGCCGGCGAAATCGCCGCCGTGGTCGGCACTCTCACCGCGCGCAGCGGCGAAGCCGTAACCTTCGCTGGCACGCTGGCGCTGTGAGCCGCAGACGCGTCGCCATCCTGATCTCTGGCCGGGGCTCGAACATGTCGGCTCTGATTGAGGCCGCCAAGGCACCCGACTATCCTGCCGAGATCGTCGGCGTGCTGTCCAACCGCGCCGCCGCGCCGGGCCTGGTGACCGCCGCCGAGCACGGCATCGCAACGGCCTCGCTGGCGCAGAGCAAATTTCCCAATAGGGAGATGTTCGAAGACGTCATGACCCAGACGCTGGAGGGCTGGCATGTCGACATCGTCTGCCTGGCGGGCTTCATGCGCATTCTGGGCGAGGATTTCGTCAACCACTGGGCCGGCCGGCTGATCAACATCCATCCCTCCCTGTTGCCGCACTACAAGGGCCTCGACACCCATGCGCGCGCCCTGGCCGATGGCGCCACCACCCATGGCTGCACCGTCCATTTCGTCACGCCGGGTCTGGATGAAGGCGCCCCAATCCTGCAGGCCGAAGTGCCCGTACTGCCCGGTGATACACCGGACACCCTGGCCGAGCGCGTGCTCGTCGCGGAACACCGTATCTACCCCGAAGCCCTGCGCTTGCTCGCCTCCGGTCAGGTGGCTGTCCGCGCCTGACTTCAGCCGCTCTTCTTGACGTTCTTCTTGAGCGTGGCGGCCTCCTGGGCCTCGGGCGCCAGATAGCCGGGCAGCGCGGCCGCCTGCCGCACCCAGTCGGTAAACCGAGCTTCGTCGAACGCCCCGTCGGCGCCGATATGCAGATAGCGCGTGTCGGGGTCCTTGGACCCCACCGGCGGCTCGGGCGTCAGCGCGGCGCCCTGAAAGAAGGCAATCTTGATGTAATTGGTCAAACAGTGAAGGCCGAGAAAATACCCCTGCCCCGGCACGCCATAAAACGGCGAGTTCCACTTCACCGCCTTGGCGACATCGGGCAGCGCCGCCACGATCAGCGCGTCCAGCCGCTCACCCACGCCGCGCTTCCATCCCGGCATGGCCGCGATATAGGCCTGAACGGGCCCATCGCCATCGCCCTTGGCAATCTGCGGATTGCCGCCGGACAGCAAGACCGGCTCCGCCGCTGCCTTCTGTGTGCCCTTTCTCACCACGGTGTGCCTCCTGTAGCGTCCACTCATCAGGACAGGCTAACGCTGCAGACATTGATGCGTCCAGCCATCACCAGTATTGATCCCTCCTATTGTCAAAATCGGTTCGACCTTGGATCCGCACAGGCATAGCGTGCGCAACCTAGGGAGGAATCAATGGTTCGTCGTGACTGGTTCTGGATTATTCTGCTCGGCGCCATCTGGGGCTGCTCGTTCATCTTCAACGCCGTGCTGATCCGCGAAATCGGTCCGCTCTGGGTCACCTCCTTGCGCGTCGGTATCGGCGCGCTGGGCTGCTGGGCCGTCATGGTGGCGCTGCGCAAACCCATTCCCCGCGATCCGGTGCTGTGGCTCAAGCTGGGCGGGCTGGGCGTGCTGGCCTATGCCATTCCCTTCGCGCTGTTCCCGCTGGCCCAGGCCAATCTGGCCAGCGGCGTCGCCGCCATCATCAACGCCCTGACGCCACTGGTGACCGTCATTGTCAGCCATTTCTGGCGCGGCGGCGAAAAGGCCTCGCGCATCAAGATTGCCGGCGTCGTCGTCGGCTTTGCTGGCGCCTTCATTCTGGCATGGCCGGCGCTGAGCAGCGGGGGCGATTCCCGGCTCTGGGCCATCGGCGCCTGCCTGCTCGCCACGCTGTGCTATGCGCTCTCGCTCAACATCACCCGCAGCTTCAAGGCCATAGAGCCTACCGCGCTGGCCTCTGTCGCGCTGACCGGCGCGGCCATCATTGCCATCCCGATCGCCTTTGTTACCGAGGGCACACCGATCATGGTGCGGGCTGAATCCTGGATGGCGGCGCTGGCCATCGGGCTGATGTCGACCGCTTTCACTTTCCAGGTCATGTATCGCATTCTGCCGCGTGTCGGTGCGACCAATTTCGCCACAACCACCTTCATCGCCCCGATTTCGGCAGTGATACTGGGCGTTACCATCCTGCGAGAGACGGTCCTGCCAATCCAGATTCTGGGCATGCTGGTGATCTTCACCGGGCTGCTGCTGATCGATGGCCGCATTGGCAGGCTGTGGCGTCGCGTCGCGGCCTGACGGGGAACGACAACTGCGCTGGGACGTTCCTCCAACCAAAGGAGCGCCCCATGTCTCAGCCGATCAACGAACCCCGCCCCGATATCGATCCCGTAGCTCCGCCCGAGATCATTCCCCAGCCCGAGCCCGCGCCGCCGCAGCCGGTTGATCCCGTGCCACCCCATCCCGAGGAACTGCCCGATACACCTCAGCCGGTGGAAGATCCCACGCCCGGCCAGCCTGACCCCATTCCGGGCGACGACCAGCCGCCGACCTGGAGTTAGTATCAAAAACTGGAGCTAGTATCAAAAAAAACGGCGCCTAACGGCGCCGTTGCTGCTTCTTGATCATCTCAGCTCAAGTTTGACGGCGATACCGACGCCGTGTGGGATCACTCAAGCCCGAGCTTCTTTTTCATCAGCGCGTTCAGTACCTGCGGATTGGCCGTGCCGCCCGAAGCCTTCATCGCCTGGCCGACGAACCAGCCAATCATTGACGGCTTTGCCAGTACCTTGGCGACCTGATCGGGGTTGGCGGCGATGATCTCGTCGACAATGGCTTCGATGGCGCCCATATCGGTCATCTGCTTCATGCCGCGCCGCTCGACGATCTCGGCCGGATCACCCTCGGGCTCCTCGGCAATGATGATCTGCAGCAAGTCCTTGGCGCCCTTGGACGAAATCGTCCCTGCGGCCACAAGATCCACGATTCCGGCCACCTGACCGGGCTGCAGATGGGTCTCCCAGATCGCCAGCCCCTGACTATTGGCAAAGGCGGCAACATCGGCATTGAGCATATTGGCCACGGCCTTGCCGTCGCGCTTGGTACCACCGAACGCCACCACAGCCTCAAAATAGTCCGCGGTTTCACGATCCAGCGTCAGCACCATGGCGTCATAGGGCGTCACGCCAAAATCGCTGATGAACCGGGCCTTCTTTTCGTCCGGCAGTTCGGGCAGGCCCTCGGCCAGTTCGGCCACGAAGGCATCATCGAATTCGAGCGGCAGCAGATCGGGGTCGGGGAAGTAGCGATAATCATGTGCCTCTTCCTTGGAGCGCATTGACCGCGTCTCGCCAGCCTTGGGATCATACAGTCGGGTTTCCTGATCGATGATGCCACCATCTTCGAGAATATCGATCTGACGCCGTGCCTCAAATTCAATCGCCTGACCGGCGAAGCGGATCGAGTTCACATTCTTGATCTCGCACCGCGTGCCGAATTCGCCACCGGGCCGGCGCACCGAGACATTGACGTCGGCGCGCATTGAGCCCTGCTCCATATTGCCGTCGCAAGTGCCCAGATAGCGCAGAATGCTGCGCAGCTTGGCCAGATATTCCTTGGCTTCCTCGGACGAGCGCAGATCTGGCTTGCTGACGATTTCCATCAGCGCCACACCCGAGCGGTTGAGATCCACAAAGCTCATATTGGGATGCTGGTCATGGATCGACTTGCCGGCATCCTGCTCCAGATGCAGCCGCTCAATGCCGATCTCGATACTGCCATCAACCATATCGAGCTGAACGGCGCCTTCGCCGACAATCGGGTCCTTGAACTGGGAAATCTGATAGCCCTGCGGCAGATCGGGATAAAAATAGTTCTTGCGGTCAAACACGCTGCGCTTGTTGATCTGGGCCTTCAGGCCCAGGCCGGTGCGCACGGCCTGGCGCACGCATTCCGCGTTGATAGTGGGCAGCATGCCGGGCATGGCCGCATCCACAAATGACACATTGGCATTGGGCGGGTTGCCAAACGCGGTTGATGAACCCGAGAACAACTTGCTCTCGGAAGTCACTTGCGCGTGCACTTCCATGCCAATGACGACTTCCCAGTCACCGGTCGATCCGGCGATGAAGCTTTTCGGGTTGGGTGTGCGCGTGTCGATGAGAGTCAATTGAGCATCCTGTTTACGTCTGCACTGCTTGCAGCAATGGCTTTCTGAGCCGCACCTTGTCCAGCGCATAGTTCAAGCTTGGCGAGTGCTTCATGCCTCGCCAAATTGGGGTATATCCCTGTCGCATGTAAAACCTTACCGCGCCAACATTGCCAGCGTAGGTTTCAAGTTCAGCATGCGCAAAACCTCCCTTGGCGATAGCGATTTCCAGCGCTTCTAGCAAGGCCGCGCCAACACCACGTTTCTGCGCCCATGGGGCCACCCACAGGTCTGAAACCACCTCGTTCAGATATTCGCGCGCGCCCCATCCAGCCGGTTTGCCGTCGAGCTCGGCTATCAGCATGGTGTCACGTTGATCTCGGCAAAAGGCAACGAACTCCTCCAGGAGCGCAGTCCGGTCAGCCCGGCCCTGATCATCGTCACCAAAGGCACTGAGTTCCCAGGCGTCAAATCCGATCCTGCCAAGCGTCTCGGCCTCGGAAGGGGCAGGCGCGCGCAAAAGCCAGTCTGGCAAGCTAGTCCTCGTGGCCGATATCGCCGTCGAACGGCATGAGGCGCTTTTCCAGATGCACACTCATGAAGGGTTGCGGCATGCCGCGCCCGTCAGGTCGCAATGCCAGGATGCGATAACCCTGCTTCTCATAGAACTGCACTGCGGGCACATTGTCGGCGGGCGTTTCCAGATACACCCGCTCGGCGCCGCCGAGTTCCAGCATCGACTCCATCCGCCGCAACAACATCGAACCGATCCCATTGCGCTGTAGTTCCGGCGTCACGAACAGGTAGGGAATATAGGCCCGTCGCGCCGCGCGCGAACACCAGCCCACGACAATGCCATCGACCTCGGCAACAATGATCCTGCTGAGCGTCTCGGCGACCACTTGTGAGAGCCGATACCGCTCGGCGTCACGCAGCCCCGGTCGCGCCGTCAGCAGCGGGAAAATGCCGTTTTCCCAGGCACGGTAGGCTATCTCGGCCAGTCGCCGGGCATCGGCGCCTTCGGCCTTGCGAATGGTGATGCCTGGCATGGTGGCCTCCGTTATCTGCGGCGCCGCGCCGCAATAATGCCCTTCTCGTAATTGATGTTCCAGTCGATCAGGGTCCGCCACACAAGTTCGGCCTGATCCTCGTCAAGATCAAGGGCCAAACTGCGTTGCCTGATCTTGGCAATCACCGCTTCGATGCGAACCGGGTCATGTGCCTCGTGTGGATCGGTCTTGATCTCGGCCATCCGCGTCACATACTGATGCCGCTCGGCAAACAGGTTGAGCAGCAGACTGTCGATCCGGTCGATTTCGGCACGGACGTCGTCCTTGGATTGGCAGTCGGCGGGGGCGTTCTGAGCGGTCACGGCAGATTCCAGTGCGATTGGGACTTGTTGCAGGTTTGCACCGCCCCGCCGGTGATTTCAACCGCCCCCCTTGCGCAAATTCCCGGCAATTGGCTATCACACGCAAATGTCTAGTCAGTCTGAGACCGCCTGAAGCCTCGTCCAAATGCGACGAGGCACAATGAACCAGTCAACCGCCGAGCGCGATGCCGGCCGTTGATCGTGTTTGTTCGCGGGTCCTGGCCCGCGCCCTATGGCGACAGACGTTCTATGGATATCTCAAGAAGTGAACAGCGGGTGCTGCATGCCCTCGCGCAGGGTGGCCGCATTGCGCTCATCCGCAATCAGGCGGGCAAAACCACCGGCCTGGAAATGTTCAACCGCGAAGGCTGGTTGATGAGCGATTGCACCATGCTCTTGTTTAAAAAGCTCAAGGCCAGGAAGGCCATCAAGTCCTGCAATGGCCAACCCTACCGCATTACCAAACGCGGCCTGGAACTGGTCCGCAGCGAATATGACAACCGGTAGCCTTGCGCTTGCCACACGCAGCCCGAACCTGACAGACCTGCCCCTCCCCCTTGTGGGGAGGGGTCAATGGCGAAAATGGCTCGCAAAAGCATGAGGCCCACCCGTGGGCCTGACAATCGGGGATTAGTGCTTGGTGACGCCGCTCAGCGCCGCGGCGATGTGTTCCCATTCACTGGCGACGCTGGCGGTAGCGCGCTTCTTGCCAGCGCGGCGATACCAGTAATCGGCATTGCCCATATCGGCCTCGATCCAGTGCATCAGCGCATGCACCCAGTCAAACGCCGCCACACCTTCCATCGACTGAACGATATTGTGCGCCTGCTCCCATTCCGGACCCACGCGCAACTCCCCCTTCTTGAGCCACCACATCGCCTGGAGCGGCATGCTCAGGTCCTTGGGCGGTTCGGACCAGTCCTGGGAGGTAAAAATGTCAGTGGCCATCGAAGATACTCTTGTCGGCCCGGACGCCGTACCCGACGGTGTCACAACCAGTTTCAATTTGTGCATAGGCGGCAAATAATGCGGATCGGCGCAGCAATCAAGTAGCGCCGGCCAGCGGGGCTACCACCAGGGCTTGGGGGAAAAGTCCATATCGGCGCTGCGTTCGATGACGCGCGCGGCGGCAAACAGCGTTTCCTCATCGAACGGCTTGCCGATCAACTGCAGTCCCAGGGGCAAGCCCTGACCATCCTTGCCTGCCGGAACGGCAATGCCCGGCAGCCCCGCCATGTTCACTGTCACGGTGAAAATGTCGTTGAGGTACATCTTGACCGGATCATTGGCCATGGCCTCGTCGCCAATGCCAAACGCCGCCGAGGGCGTGGCTGGCGTCAGGATGGCGTCGACGCCGGCCTGGAAGGCGTCCTCGAAATCTTTCTTGATCAGCGTCCGCACTTTCTGCGCCTTGACGTAATAGGCGTCGAAATAGCCGGCCGACAGCACATAGGTGCCGATCATGATGCGGCGCTTCACCTCGCGGCCGAACCCGGCGGCGCGGGTCAGTTCATACATGTCGGTGATGTCCTTGCCGGTGACGCGCAGGCCGTACTTGACGCCGTCATAGCGCGCCAGATTGGACGAGGCTTCGGCGGGTGCCACGATGTAATAGGCTGGTAGCGCGTATTTGGTGTGCGGCAGACTGATATCCTTGACCGTGGCCCCTTCGGCGCGCAGCCAGTCGAGGCCCTGGCGCCACAGCTGTTCAATCTCGGCGGGCATGCCATCCTGACGATATTCGCGCGGCACGCCAATGGTCAGACCCTTGACGCCGCGCTCAACGGCAGCGGCAAAATCGGGCACGGCCACGTCAACACTGGTGGAATCCTTGACGTCGAAACCGGCCATCGAGGTCAACATCAGCGCCGCATCTTCAACGGTGCGCGCTATCGGGCCGGCCTGATCGAGCGAGGAAGCAAACGCCACTGTGCCCCAGCGCGAGCAGCGACCATAGGTTGGCTTGATGCCGACCGTGCCGGTGAACGCTGCCGGCTGGCGGATCGACCCGCCAGTATCGGTCGCCGTAGCGCCAGCGCACAGCCAGGCCGAAACAGCGGCCGCCGAACCACCCGAGGAGCCACCCGGCACCAGATTGGCATTGCTGCCTGTCGCGCGGAACGGGTTGATCACATTGCCGTAATAGCTGGTCTCGTTGGACGAGCCCATAGCGAACTCGTCCATGTTCAACTTGCCCAGCATCACCGCGCCGTCGCGCCACAGATTGGCGGTGACGCTTGATTCATACTCCGGCTTGAAGCCATCCAGAATATGGCTGGCTGCCTGGGTGTGCACGCCCTTGGTGGCAAACAGATCCTTGATTCCCAGCGGAATGCCTTCCAGCGCCCCGCCCTGCCCCTGCGCCAGCTTGGCGTCGCTCGCCTTGGCCATGCCCAGTGCCTGCTCCCCCGTGACCGCCACATAGGCGTTCAGGCTCGGATTGGCCTTTTCGATCGCGCCCAGATACGCCCCGGTCAATTCGCTCGAGGTGAAGCTCTTGTCGATGAGGCCCTTGCGGGCAGCGGCCAGGCTCAGTTTGGTCAGGTCAGTCAAAACAGATCTCGCTCAGAAAGGTCGTAGCGGGGTGGCGCAATCGCGCCGATTGAGTTTGCTCGTCTTTGGTTTGGCTTAGGCCGGTTGCGGCACGCTGAGCGACATTTCGAAAAATGCCGACCACGCGCTGTCAGGATAGTCCAGAAACGGTCCGCGAGCCACAAAGCCACTGCGGCTGTAAAGCCGATGCGCCCCGTCAAATCCAGGACCGGTGCCGGTTTCCAGCATTAGCATGGACAAATGCTTCTCCCGAGCCAGCGCCACAATCTCCGCCAGCAGGGCCGAACCAACGCGCTGGCCACGGATTTCGGGCAGCGTGAACATGCGCTTGACCTCGCCCAGTGCCGCCGAATGCACCTTGAGCGCCCCCATGCCCGCCGGCCGTCCCGCCGCGTCACGCGCCACGAACACGCTCGTATCGGCCCCCGCCATCTGCTCGACGGTCATCTTGAACTGGAAGTCTGGCGGCGATAGCGGCAGCAGATGGTCATTGAGCTGGGCCACCAGGCCCCGCACATCATCCTGCAACGCCGTTTCGATGGCGATGCTGATGCTCATCTATTCGATCACCTTGGGCACCATGAAGAAATTGTCTTCGCTCAGCGGCGCATTGACCACCACCCTGTCGGCATAATCTCCGTCAGTGACCACGTCTTCGCGCAGCCGCAGAGTCATCGGCATCACCGAGGTCATCGGATCAACGCCCTCGACATCGACTTCGCCGAGCTGCTCGATGAAACCCAGAATCGCATTGAGCTCGCCCTGATAGGCGGCAACCTCATCCTCTTCGATGCGGATGCGCGCCAGGCTCGCTATGCGCTTAACGGTCTTGGCGTCGACGGACATGACTAACTCCACAAGGATAGGCTGCAAGGATCGCTATTGCCGCTTCATTAGCAACCACGCAGCCAAAAAGACAATGAAAATGGCTGACGCGCCCGATCAGATTTCCAGCGCCAGCCCAGCCTCCAACGCCACCAGCCCCGATCCATCCAGCCCGTCACGCAGGATCGGGATGGCCTGATCCACCGCCGCCTCGTCCCCGGCCAGTGCCAGCAGGCGCGGTGCCCGTGCGGCCAGCACCGCCATGCCGATCGCGCTGAGCCCGGCGCCGCTACCAAACACCACCACCACTGCGCCTTCCGCCCAGCGCCCCAAAGCCGGCACAGCGCCCCGGACCAGCAAGAGCGGCGCTTCGCCCATGGCGTCCACCAGCACGGCATCCGGTCCCGCCAACCAGCATTTTACCGGCGGCAGTTCCACCCCGTCGTCAATCAGCCGCTGCGGCTGACGCGGTCGCCAACCTTGCGTATCGAGCACGGGCAGATCCGCGCCAAAATTACGCACCACCTGATCGGCGCCCGATACCAGCTCCGCCGCGTCGATCCCCGCCGGCGCGCCCGCCGGATCGAGAACCAGAATCACCCCGCCAATGTGGATACGCAGCGTGGTGCCGCCAAACCAGGTCAGTTTCATCGCCGCTTTCCAGTCGCCAAATGCCGCCGCACCCTATAGGACGACACCATTGTGGCAAGTGAGCACTCCATGACTGAAGACAGCCCCGATCAGAGCCAGCACGAGGCGGTAGAATACGCCAATCCACTGGCGGCGATTCCCGCAACGGGTAGGATTCTGGGCCTCGATCTGGGCAGCAAGACCATTGGCGTGGCCGTTTCGGATGGCATGCGCTATTCGGCCACCCCGCTCGAAACCATCAAGCGCACCAAATTCACGGCCGACGCCATCCGTCTCGATCAGCTGATCGCCGAGAACGCCATCGTCGCGATCATTCTGGGCCTGCCGCTCAATATGGACGGCTCCGAGGGTCCCCGCGTGCAGTCCACCCGCGCCTTTGCCCGCAGCCTGGCCCAGCGCATCGCCCTGCCCATCGCCTTCTGGGATGAGCGCCTGTCCACCAGCGCCGTCACCCGCATGATGATCGAGGCCGATATGCGCCGCGACCGCCGCGCCGAAGTCGTCGACAAGCTGGCCGCCAGCTATATTCTCCAGGGCGCGCTGGACCGATTGCGCCACGCCTGATCGTGGCGCGTTGCGTCGGGAAAACTCAACAAAAAGTTGAACCGCGCGCGCCCCTCCGCTACACCGCGTCAAATCATAGGGAATGGGAGCGTATGGCCCAAGCTCGCGCCAGCACAACCTCGACGTCATCCGCCAGCTCATCTGGCGATTTTCCCCCTTTCAACCAGCGCCATCTGCTCTCGATTGCCGATTTGCAGCAGCACGAGATCATCCAGTTGCTCGATCGTGCCGAAGCCATGGTGCCGGTGTCGCGCCAGGAGCGCAAAAGCCACCCCACCCTGACTGGCAAGACGCAGATCAATCTGTTCTTTGAACCCTCCACCCGCACCCAGGGATCGTTTGAAATCGCCGGCAAGCGCCTCGGTGCACTGGTGATGAACATGTCGGTGAAATCCAGTTCGGTATCCAAGGGCGAAACCCTGGTCGATACCGCCACCACGCTCAACGCCATGCGCCCCGACGTCATCGTCGTGCGCCACGGAGCGGCGGGCGCGGTGGAACTGCTCAGCCAGAAGGTCGGCTGCGCCGTGATCAATGCCGGCGACGGTGCCCACGAGCACCCTACCCAGGCCCTGCTCGATGCCCTGACCATCCGCAATCACAAGGGCCGCATTTCCGGCCTGACAGTCGCCATTTGCGGCGACATTGCCAATTCCCGCGTCGTTCGATCCAATCTCTTGCTGCTCGGCGCGCTCAATGTGCGCACCCGCGTCATTGCCCCACGAAATCTTTTGCCTGTCGGCATTGAACACCTGGCAAGCGAAGTCTTCACCGATATGCGCGAAGGTCTGGCCGGTGCCGATGTGGTGATGATGCTGCGCCTGCAGCACGAACGCGCCCAGGGCCGCATGATCCCTTCGGTGCGCGAATATTATCGCTTCTATGGTCTGGATGCCGAAAAGCTCAGCTACGCCAAGCCCGACGCCATCGTCATGCATCCCGGCCCGATGAATCGCGGCGTCGAGATCGACCCCGCCATTGCCGATGGCCCCGCCTCGGTCATTACCGATCAGGTGGAAATGGGCGTTGCCGTGCGCATGGCCGTGCTCGATGCCCTGTTGCCGTCGAGGAATGAACCATGAGCACTCCCGTAAGCCGCCCGATGCTCATTGAAAACGCCCGCATTGTTGATCCTGCCTCCGGCACTGACAGTCAGGGCGCGGTACTGATCGAAGATGGCCTGATCGCTGAAATCGCCATTGGTGCGCCGATCGGGGTCCCTGACGGCGCCGAAGTCATCAACGCCAAAGGCTTGATTCTGGCGCCCGGGCTTATCGACATGCGCGTTTTTACCGGTGAGCCCGGCAAGGAATACCGCGAAACCTTGCAATCGGCGGGCGATGCCGCCGCTGCCGGCGGCGTCACCAGTTTCGTGATGATGCCCGACACCACGCCCGTGGTGGACGACGGCGCCCTGGTCGATTTCCTCATTCGCCGCGCCAAGGCAACGTCCAGGGTCAACGTCCTGCCGGCCGGTGCCATCACCAAGGGCCTCAATGGTACGGAAATGACAGAGTACGGTCTGCTCAAGGAAGCTGGTGCCGTCTGCCTCACCGATGGCCGCCACGCCATCCAGTCGCCGGCCATGCTGCGTACGGCCATGAGCTACGCCGCCAATTATGGAATGATCTTCGTCCATCATCTCTGCGACACCGACCTGGCCGGCGCTGGCGTGATGAATGAGGGGCTATTCGCCACCATTCTGGGCCTCAAGGGCATTCCGCGTGAGGCCGAGACCATTCCGTTGGCCCGCGATCTGCAACTGGCCGCACTGACTGGCGTCAATTACCACGCCGCCCAGATCTCCTGCGCCGCCTCAGTGGAACTGGTGGCGGCAGCCAAAAAGCGTAACAAGTCCGTTACCGCAGGGGTTTCCATCAATAACCTCGCGCTCAACGAGAACGACATCGGTCGCTACCGGACCTTCTTCAAGCTGTCGACGCCCCTGCGCTCCGAAGATGATCGCCAGGCCATTGTCGAAGGCCTGCGCAACGGCACGATCGACACCATCCATTCCGATCACGACCCGCAGGACACCGAGGTCAAGCGCCAGCCCTTCGCTGAAGCCTCGGACGGCGCCATCGGGCTGGAAACCCTGCTCGCGGCTGCGCTGCGCCTGGTTCATTCCGGCGATGTCGACATCCTGACCGTGCTGCGCGCCATGACCAGCCGCCCCGCCGATATTCTTGGTCTTGCCGCCGGCCGTATCGCCGTTGGCGCCCCGGCAGACCTGATCCTTTTCGATCTGGAATATCCCTGGCAGGTCAGCGAGCAGCAACTCCGCTCCCGCTCGCGCAATACCAGCTTCGAAGGCGCCCGCCTCGCCGGCAAGGTCATGCGCACCATTGTGGGCGGGGAAACGGTGTTCGAGCACGTAGTTTAGCTCCCGCTAGCCCTAGCCACCAGTCGTCAACCTCGGGCTCGCCTCGAGGGCTCTACACTTGCGGCGCCTTGGCGAGGTACAGTGCCCTCGGGTCAGCCCAAGCGTGACGATCTGGGTATTTGTCACCCATTTTCAGTCATCGTCCGGCTCCGCCCCCTTGCCGCACCCCCCGCTCTGCGCATACTTCTCACTTCAAAGACGAGGGGAAACCAATGCCTATTGACCTGATGCCGCTCCTCTACGCCGTCGTGCTGGGATACCTCTTTGGCTCCATCCCCTTCGGCTTGCTGCTGACGCGGGCTGCCGGCCTGGGGGATATCCGCACCATTGGCTCGGGCAATATCGGCGCCACCAATGTACTGCGCACCGGCAATCGCTGGATCGCGGCCGCAACCTTGCTGCTGGACGCCTCCAAGGCAGCCGTGCCCGTCCTGCTGGCGCGGGGTCTGTGGGGCGAAGAGGCAGCCATGCTGGCAGGCATCGGCGCCTTTCTGGGCCATTGCTTCCCGGTCTGGCTCAATTTCAAGGGTGGCAAGGGCGTCGCGGTGTTCATCGGCTCGCTGCTGGCGCTGAGTTGGCCGGTTGGCGTGATCTTTTGCGCTGTCTGGCTGTTCATCGCCTTTGCCCGTAGATTTTCCTCGCTGGCTGCGCTGACGGCGGGCGCCACAGCCCCGATCTTTGCCTATGTCGTGGTCAATGAGTGGCTGGCCGGTGCTGCCGCCGTTATGGCCCTGCTGCTGTTCTTCCAGCACCGGGACAACATCGCCCGACTCATCAAGGGCACCGAGCCAAAGATCGGCTCCGAGAAAAAGACGGCCTAAGCGATGGCGCCTGACCAGGGTGCCGCCAGACTGACACCGGCGCAGCGCCTCGCCTGGCTGCGCCTGATCCGCACGGAAAATGTGGGCCCCGCGACCTTCCGGCAATTGATCAACCGTTTCGGTTCGGCCGAGGCCGCGCTGGAGGCCCTGCCCAGCCTGATCCGGCGCAGTGGCAAGTCGGTCCGTATCGCCAGCCAGAGCGAGGCTGAAGACGAGATTGCCGGTCTGACGCGCTATGGCGCCCGCCTTGTGGCCAGCAGCGACCCCGACTATCCGCCACTTCTGCGCTATATTCCCGCCGCACCGCCGCTGCTCACCCTGGCCGCCGGCCCCAATCTGGATTGGCAGCGCACCGTCGGCATTGTTGGAGCCCGCAATGCCTCGGCGGCTGGGGTCAAGATGACACGCCTGCTGGCCACCGATCTGGGCGAGCGCGGCTACACCATTGTCTCCGGCCTGGCGCGTGGCATCGACGCTGCCGCCCATCAGGCCACGCTCACCACTGGCACTGTCGCAGTGCTGGCCGGCGGCTTCGACAGGATCTATCCGGCCGAAAACATCCCGCTTGCCCACGCCATTCTCGACCATGGCGGCGCCCTGCTCACAGAAATGCCGCTCGGCTGGGAACCCCGAGCCCGCGACTTCCCCAGGCGTAACCGGCTGGTTTCCGGTCTCTCGCTGGGCGTTGTCGTGGTCGAAGCGGCCAAACGCAGCGGTTCGCTGATCACCGCCCGCCTGGCCCTTGAGCAAAACCGCGACGTCTTCGCTGTCCCCGGCTCCCCTCTCGACCCCCGCGCCGAAGGTGGTAATGCCCTGATCCAGCAGGGCGCCAAGCTGATCACCAGTGCCGCCGACATCATCGAAACCCTGGGCAGCGCCGATCCATCGCGCAGCGCGCTGTTCGACCGCGATTGGGAACCCGATCTGGCTCCCGATGCGCCGCCGCCCAGCGCCGACGACAAATCCCGCCTGCTCGCCGCCCTTGGCCCGACCCCCATCGAGGTCGACGAACTGGTCCGCCAATCCGGCCTGAGCGCCGCTTCCATGCAAATGCTGCTGCTGGAACTCGACCTTGCCGGCCAGATCGAGTGGTCGAGCGGGCAGCTGGTGGCGCTCCGATACTAGGTGGGACCGCCTCTCGCCCCCTAAGGGAGAGTGACGACATAACTGCGTTCAGCAGAAATGTCAGGGTGAGGGGTTCTGCGTGTCCCACGCTTGGATCTCGCGGGATATGCCTCACCCCTCATCCGCCCTGCGCGGCACCTTCTCCCCTTGAGGGGAGAAGGGAAAAGGCCGCTACCTTCCGCCCTCAATGTTGCGGTTGCGCTGCCCGATGCCCCCGGCCCCATAGGGATAATCGCTCATTTCCGGCTTGCTAACATCGCTCAGCGTGGCGATTTCTTCCGCGCTCAGCACCAGGTCGGCCGCGCCCAGATTGTCCTTGAGCTGGTCGGTCGTGCGCGCGCCCAGTATCACCGAGGTCACGGCGGGCTGTTGAGACAGCCAGGCCAGAGCCACCTGCGCCATGCTGGCGCTGCGATCCTTGGCGATATCTTCAACCGCCCCGATCACCGCCCAGGTGATCGGTTGGGCATTGCGCTTGTCAAATGCCTCCATGCCCCGCTTGGGATCTTCGCCCAGCCGGGTCGCGCCGGTCGGCATCTGGTCGCGCTTGTATTTGCCACTCAGCCAGCCGCCGCCCAGCGGCGACCACGGCATCAGGCCGATATCGGCATCGAGCGCCGCCGGCACGATCTCATGCTCGATGTCGCGCACCAGCAGGTTGTATTGAGGCTGCAAGGTCACCGGCGGTGCAAAGCCCTTGGCCTTGGCGGTCCACACTGCCTTGGTCAGCTGCCAGCCCAGAAAATTGGAAAACCCGTAATAGGCAATCTTGCCGTTACCGATCGCGTCATCGAGAAAGCGCAGCGTTTCCTCAATGGGCGTCAGCGCGTCCCAGGCGTGCATCTGGTAGAGATCGATATGGTCCACCCCCAGCCGCTTTAGCGAGGCATCGAGCGCCTCCCTCAGATTCTTGCGCGACAGGCCGAGGTGGTTGGGGCCCTGCCCCATCGGAAAACGCCCCTTGGTGGTCAGCACCAGATCACGCAACACGCCCGGCCTGCTCTTGAGCCAGCGCCCCACAATCTCTTCGGACACCCCGGCGCTATAGACATTGGCGGTATCGATGAAATTGCCGCCGGCCGCGACATAGTCGTCCATCAACTGAAACGCGGTCGCTTCATCCGATTCCGCGCCAAAGGTCATTGTCCCCAGGCAATAGGCCGACACGACGGCCCCGCTATTACCGAGTTTGCGGTATTCCATTGCAATATCTCCTCGTGGTCGACCCGAAGGACAAGTGACTGCTGCGCCAATGGCGCAGGCCAGAAGTGTCGCTTTCAAGTGAATGGATCCGGCGCAGAGCTGCGCACCACTCAAGTCTGCACCCCCGCAAGCTTGTATGCAAGATTTCTCTCCCCTACGGGGAGGCCGGGGCTGGCTCACTGTGCCCGTTGACACTTTGTTCCAGCTTCACCATGTTGCGCCACTTCTCATCAAGCGGTTGCGGACAGGTATTCCATGAAGGTCGTTGTCGTTGAAAGTCCGGCCAAAGCCAAGACAATCAACAAATATCTGGGGTCGGACTACCACGTCCTGGCCTCTTTCGGCCATGTCCGTGACCTGCCGGCCAAGGACGGTTCCGTCCGCCCGGACGAGGATTTTGCCATGTCCTGGGAGGTCGATACCGCCTCCAGGAAGCGCATTGCCGACATTGCCAACGCGCTCAAGGGCGCCGACGAACTGATCTTGGCCACTGACCCGGATCGCGAAGGCGAAGCCATTTCCTGGCACGTGCTCGATGTTCTGCAGCAAAAGAAGGCCATCAAGAAGGGCGTCACCGTCCGCCGCGTGCTATTCAACGCTATCACCAAGGACGCCATTCTGGCGGCCATGCAGGTGCCGCGCGAAATCGACATGCCGCTGGTTGATGCCTATCTGGCCCGCCGCGCCCTCGATTATCTCGTCGGCTTTACCCTCTCGCCCATCCTGTGGCGCAAGCTTCCCGGCTCGCGCTCGGCGGGTCGCGTGCAGTCCGTCGCCCTGCGCCTGGTGTCGGACCGCGAAACCGAGATCGAAAAGTTCAAGCCCGATGAGTATTGGTCATTGGAAGCCAAGCTGGCCCAGTCCGGCAAGAGCTTCCTCGCCCGACTGCTCTCGGTCGATGGCAAGAAGACAGACAAGCTGGCCATCAGGGACGGCGAGCATGCCGCTGAGCTGAAGAAGCTCATCGAAGCCGGCCAGTTCAACGTTTCGGCCGTCGACAAGAAGCCGACCAAGCGCAATCCCTATGCGCCCTTCACCACATCGAGCCTGCAGCAGGACGCTAGCTCGCGCCTGGGCCTGTCGCCCAATCGCACCATGCAGATCGCCCAGCGACTCTATGAAGACGGACTGATTACCTATATGCGGACCGACGCCGTGCAGATGGCGCCCGAAGGCATCGCCATGGCCCGCTCGGTGATCGGCAAATATTTCGGCGCGGAATACCTCCCCGACAAGCCGCGCATCTACCAGACCAAGGCCAAGAACGCACAGGAGGCGCACGAGGCCGTCCGCCCAACGGACATGTTCAAGCGCCCCGAGAGCCTCAATCTCGATGCCGACCAGGCCAAGCTCTACGGCCTGATCTGGCGCCGCACCCTGGCCAGCCAGATGAAATCGGCCGAGATTGACCGCACTACGGTCGATATCGCCGTCAACGTCCCCGGTCGCGCTGTTGAGCTGCGCGCCGTCGGCTCGGTGGTGACCTTTTCGGGCTTCCTCAAGCTCTATGGTGTCGAGGTCAAATCCGACGAGCCCGATGATGCGGACGAGGAAAGCCGCGAACTGCCGCCCCTCGCCGTGGGCGATAAGCCGGCGCTGCAGTCGGTCGATATCGAGCAGCACTTCACCCAGCCGCCCAGCCGCTATACCGAAGCCAGCCTGATCAAGAAGATGGAAGAGCTCGGCATCGGCCGGCCCTCCACCTATGCGGCCACGCTGACCACACTCAAGGACCGCGACTATGTCCGCCTTGAGGGCAAGGCCCTGCATCCCGAGGATCGCGGCCGCATTGTCACCGCCTTCCTTGAAAATTTCTTTAATCGCTATGTTGAATACGGTTTCACCGCAGGCCTCGAAGAGCAGCTTGACGAAATTTCGGCTGGCACTCTGGACTACAAGCAGGTGCTGCGCGACTTCTGGAAGGATTTTCACGCCGCCACCACCGAGATCAAGGATCTGCGCGTCTCCGAGGTCCTGGACGTCCTCAACGACGCCCTGGCCAGCCGCATCTTCCCGCCCAAGGAAGACGGCGGCGATCCACGGCTCTGCCCCACCTGTGGAGTAGGCCAGCTGTCGCTCAAGCTGGGCAAGTTCGGCGCCTTTATCGGCTGCTCGAACTATCCCGAATGCAAGCACACCATGCAGCTCTCGGATGCCGCCAGTGGCCAGTCCCCTGAAGCCGCTGCCGGCGACGGCGTGCTCGGCACCGATCCGGAATCGGGCGAAGAAGTCTTTCTCAAGACCGGCCGCTTCGGCCCCTATGTCCAGCTCGGCGATACGGGCGGCAAGGAGGCCAAGCGCAGTTCCATCCCCAAGGGCTGGGACGCGGCGACCCTTAACCTGGAAGGCGCGCTCAAGCTGCTTTCGCTGCCGCGTGATGTGGGCCTGCACCCCGAAACCGGCCTGCCCATCACGGCTGGCCTGGGGCGCTATGGTCCATTCATCCTGTGCGACGGCAAATACGCCAATCTTCCCGATATAGAAGAGGTGTTCACCGTTGGCCTCAATCGCGCCGTCGATCTGCTGGCGCAGAAGGCCGCTGGCGGCTTCAAGCGCGCCGGCGCGGTGGCGGCTATTCAGACCTTCGAGCATGAAGACGGTCCGATCACCGTTCGCGCTGGCCGCTATGGCCCCTATGTCAATCAGGGCAAGATCAACGCCACCATCCCCAAGGACATCCAGCCTGAGGCGGTAACGCTTGAGCAGGCCGTTGAATGGATTGCTGCCCGCGCCGAAGCCACCGGCAAGAAGATTAAAAAGGCCCCAGCCAAAAAGAAAGCCCCGGCAAAAAAGCCAGCCGCCAAAAAGACCGCAGCCGCCAAGACGACGGCCACCGAAAAGACGGCTGCCAAGAAACCAGCTGCCAAGAAACCAGCAGCCAAGAAATCCACGACAAGCAAGGTCGTTGCCGACGAAGACGTTCCGTTCTAGCGCCGCGTCGGCGCGGTCGTAGCGCAGATACAAAAAGCCCCGGCGCATGGCCGGGGCAAGTGGGTCAGGAAAATCGGGGCGAGCGCCTAGCTGTTCAGCGCTCAAGCCCCAGCGGTGTCGTCGTTTCCGGCAGACACCGCGCGCCCATCATGGCCATTGGCTGGCACAAAGCGATGGGCGTTTGGTCGCAGACTGACAATCCGGCAAAGCCGGCTCGTCGAGCCCGCTATTGGCTCGCCGGCGGCGGTGAAACATAGATCTGCTGTGCCACGCCTTTCTCACCATCAGCGGTCCCAAATAGATGCTCGGGGGTACGTCGGGGCGATGTGTAGCTTGCCAGACACCATGGGCAGCGAGCAGCGGCACGAGGCCGAGGTCCAGCACACGATTGACAGAGCCTAAGGGCGGGCATGTTTTACCTCCTGGCTTCTCACCCATAACGGCGGAAGCTGCAAAATCTGATCAAACAGGGAACGAGCTTTTGGCTCCCCATTAAGATGGCCATAAATTCAGGCTTTTCAAGGGCTTGTTTGTCGCAGCTAAGGTAAAGTGCTTATCCCTTGGTCGGGCTTGCCAAATCCGCTTTGGATTGCGCATTCGATCGGGGGCGCGCGCCGCATCAGCCGATCGTGCGTTCGATCATGGCCAGCCAGTTGCCCAACGCGATTTTGCGCACCAGGGCCTCGCCATAGCCTTTGTCGAGCAAGGCTTGCAGCAGTTTGGGCACACCGGTTACGTCACCCATCGCCGCCGGTACCATGGCGCCGTCAAAGTCCGACCCCAGCGCCACGCCATCTTCCCCCAGGGCTGTTATCAGCGCATCAACATGGCGCACGATCACCTCGAGATCAGTATCTTTCTGCCATTGTCCGTCCGGACGCAAAAAACCGGCCGCATAGTTCACCCCCACCAGGCCCCGGCTCTCGGCGATGGCTGCCAATTGCCAATCCACCAGATTGCGCGAACTGGCGCAGATCGCATGCACATTGGAATGGGTCGCCACCAGCGGCTTGTCGCTGAGCGCAGCCACGTCGCGGAACCCGGCGGCGTTGAGATGGGAGAGGTCGATCATCACCCCACGGCGATTGCATTCGCGCACCAGCGCCTTGCCGGCGTCACTCAGGCCGGGTCCGATTTCGGCATCGGAAGGAAAGCGGAACGGCACGCCGGTGGCGTAGGCATTGGCCCGGCTCCACACCAGCCCGATTGAGCGCAGCCCGGCCGCATAGAGCACGTCCAGGGCATAAAAATCCGTGTCGATGGCCTCGGCGCCCTCAATGTGCATCACGGCCGCCAGCGTGTTCCTAACCGTGGCGGCGCGTATATCTGCGGCGCTCCGGCAGATTGTCAGCCCCCCTGCACGCTCGAGCTGCAGCAAGATCGCGGCCATGCCCAAGGTCGAGGCTTGCGCATCGGCCAGTCCCAGCTCGGGTGGCAGCGTGCCTTTGCTATCGGAAGCCGACACCGCGCCGCCGGCACTGCTCTTCGCCGGCGGCGGGAACATGGCAAAGAATCCGCCCACCATGCCGGCAGCCTTGGCCCGAGGCAGATCGATATCGGCCGCGGGCATGCCCTCGATGAACAGCCTGGTCTTGTCCCCCTCGGCCTCCAGCAGCTTGAGCAAGGTGTCATTGTGGCCGTCGAAGAAGGGAATTTGGGTCATCGGAAAACCAGAGAATCACGGATCTGAGCCTGCATGATGTCAGTATGTCGCCGATGATGTCAGTCGCATCCGCAGCGAAACGTGAGCCCTCGGCCGCAACGATCCCGTTCACATAATGTTGGCAAAATTGGCAATTTCGACGCGATTGCCCTATCTATGCGATACCCTATTAAAAACGACCCAATGGCCAGGCCTCCAATTACCAAACCCAAAAACTCCTCCGGTCCCAAGCGCGCCCGCAAACCAGCGGCCGATGCCCTGCCCTCACGGGAACAATTGCTCGAAGCTCTCGCCAAACAGCCCGATATCAAGGGCAAGCGCGATTTGGCACAGATGTTCGGCATCCGTGGCGACATGCGCCGCCCGTTCAAGGCCATGCTGGCAGAACTCGAGGGCGAAGGTGTCATCACCCGCACCCGCAAGGCGCTGCGCCGCACCGCCGCCCTGCCCCATGTCACCGTGCTCGACATCCCCCTCGATGCTGATCCGGATGACCTCCATGCCTATCCGGCGCAGTGGAACGAGGAGGAAGGCGAAAAGCCGCGCGTCACTGTGCTCGGCGGCCGCGATGCGCGCGTCGCCCCCGCCCCCGGGGACCGCATTCTCGCCCGCATCGATGCCGGCGAGGCCGAAATTCCGGTTTACACCGCCAAGGCGATGAAGATCCTCGACAAGCCGCGTCGCGGGCAGATCGGCATTGTCCGCATGGATGATGACGGCGCGCGCTTGCTGCCGGTTGATCGCAAGCTCAAGGAAATGCGCATCCCGCTCGGCGATCTGCTGACGGCTGCCGATGGCGATCTTGTCGAGGTCGAGGTCAAGCTTTCGGGCCGCCTGATGATCCCGCGCGCCAAGGTCACCGCCGTCATCGGCAATCCGATGTCTGAAGGCGCCATCAGCCTGATCGCCATCCATAATCTGGAAATCCCCTACCGGTTCCCGCAATCGGTGATCCGCGAGGCCGATGCGGCAACTGAAGCCAACCTCAAGGGCCGCGAAGACTGGCGCGACGTGCCGTTGATCACCATCGATCCCGCCGACGCCAAGGATCATGACGACGCGGTCTACGCCGAACCGGACCAGGATCCGGCCAATCCTGGAGGCCATATCGTCACCGTCGCCATTGCCGACGTCGCAGCCTATGTCCACCCCGGTTCGGAGTTGGATCGCGAAGCCTATCTGCGCGGCAATTCGGTGTACTTTCCCGATCGGGTGGTTCCCATGCTGCCCGAGCGCATCTCCAATGAACTGTGCTCGCTCAAGCAGGGCGTGCCCCGTGCCGCCCTGGCCGTCCGCATGGTGATTGGTGCTGATGGCCGCAAGCGCAACCACAGCTTTCATCGCATTCTGATGCGTTCGGCGGCCAAACTCAGCTATCAGCAGGTCCAGGCCGCCATTGATGGCCAGGTTGACGAGCAGACCGGTCCACTGCTCGATCCGATTCTGCGCCCGCTTTACGCTGCCTATGATGTCATGGTCCATGCCCGCAACCATCGCGGCCCATTGGAGCTTGACCTGCCCGAGCGCAAGATCGTGCTGGACGACAAGGGCATGGTTCTCGATATCCGGGTGCCAGAGCGGCTGGAGGCCCATCGTCTCATCGAAGAAATGATGATTGCTGCCAATGTTGCCGCCGCCGAAACGCTTGAACAGAAGCAGTCCGCCCTGCTCTATCGCGTGCACGATGAGCCATCGTCGGAAAAACTGCAGGCCCTGCGCGATTTCCTCGGCTCACTGCAGATCGCGATCAAGAAGTCCGACAGCGTCCGCGCCACCGACTTCAACGGCATTCTGGCCCAGTCACGCAAGGCCGGCAATGTCGAGCAGGTCAGTGAAATGGTGCTGCGCAGTCAGGCCCAGGCCGAGTACAATGCCGAGAATTACGGCCATTTTGGCCTCAATCTCGACCGCTACGCGCACTTTACCTCCCCCATTCGTCGCTACGCTGATCTGATCGTGCACCGCGCCCTGATCACGGCGCTCAATCTGGGCGAGGACGGCCTCACCGAACGCGAGATGCTGCAATTGCCCGGCATTGCCCAGCATATTTCGGCCACCGAGCGCCGCGCCATGCGTGCCGAACGCGAGACCGCCGACCGCTTGCTGGCCCAGTTCCTCGCCACCAAGATCGGCGCCAAGTTCGAGGGCCGCATTTCCGGCGTCACCCGTTCCGGCCTGTTTGTGCGCCTGTTCGAGACCGGCGCCGACGGCTTTGTTCCCGCCTCAAGCCTGGGTCAGGATTACTACCGCTATGTCGAAGAGCGCCAGTCGATGATCGGCGAGCGCGGCGGCGAGAAGTTCACCCTGGGTGATCGGGTCACAGTCCGGCTGCTGGAGGCAGCCCCGGTTGCCGGCGCCCTGCGGTTCGAACTGCTCTCGGAAGGCACGCGCGTCAATCCGTCATCTGTCAGACGTGGCAACAAGCGCCCATTTAAGCCGTTCGGCGCCAAGGGGCGCAAAAAGAGGTAATCTGATGGTAGACAAGGCAACAGTTGAACAGCGTGATCTAGGTCAGGCCATGTGGCGCGGCACCACCTGCAAGTGCCCCCATTGCGGCCAGGGCAAGATGTTTCGGGCCTATCTCAAGGTTGCCGAGAACTGCGATGTCTGCGGCGAGCAGCTCGACCTGCACCGCGCCGATGACTTTCCGCCCTACATTGCCATCATGATCGTTGGCCACATCCTGGTGGCGGTCATGCTGCACATGGACATGACCTGGCACGTCAATCCGCTGACCTATCTCTATACGATGATCCCGCTCGCCGTGATCCTGCCACTCGCCATGCTGCCCTCGATCAAGGGCGCCATTGTCGGTCTGCAATGGGCCAATGGCATGTACGGCTTCGGTACCGGCCAGACGGACTGAAAGTCACCTTGACAATCCGCGACAAATCCGTAGGTTGCGGCCAAATTCAGGCGCCGGGGAATCCGCGGCGCCGATTGCTTTGTGAAGGACTACCAAATGGCCAAAGCTGCTTCCGTCAAGATCAAGCTCGTGTCGACAGCTGATACTGGCTTTTACTACGTCACCAAGAAGAATGCCCGCACCCAGACCGAGAAGCTGTCGTATCGCAAGTACGACCCGGTCGTGCGCAAGCACGTTGAATTCAAGGAAGCCAAGATCAAGTAATTTGGTCGCCGTTTCGTTGCGAAATCAAAAGCCCCGCATCAGCGATGCGGGGCTTTTTGCTGTCCCTTGGCGGCGGGCAGTAATAGGCGCCGCCCAGTGCTAACAGTCTGCTAGCGATTTCGGGTAATGTGCTGCAATTGTTTCAACAGTGTGGCTGGTCCGGAGCGGCATGTCGAAGAGGCCACTCTGTCCGCGTCCGGACCAACCGCCCCACGGGTCTCAGGCGTTGCGGCGGACCTGAAACGAGCCATGGGGAACCCTCGACAGCGCCCCGTAGCGGGGCATGTCGGTGTTGAGGGCAACCTACTCTCGAACGGCCAAAACACAAGGCAAACCGGGCCTCTGCAGCCAGCAACCTTTTGTTAATTATAACAGATAACCCTAACGCGTCCAATTGCACCGATTGCTCAGGCGGCGTCAAACACCACGCGGTTACGGCCTTCGCGCTTGGCGCGATACAGCGCCACGTCGGCCCGTTTTATCAACGATTCCGGGGTGTCGGTTACGCTTTCATTGAGCGTCACCCCCGCCGAAACAGTCACCATGAGCGGGCGTGCCCCGCCCACCTCAAAGCCCCGATCGGCAATCGATTGCCTTACCCGCTCCGCCACGGCCTCGGCCTGGCGGAAGTCGGTATCGGGCATCAGCACCACGAACTCTTCGCCGCCAAATCGGCAGGCAAGGTCCACGCCGCGGATGGTACGCTTCAGGCGAACTGCGAACTCGCGGATCACCGCGTCGCCGATATCGTGGCCGTGTCCATCGTTGACCGCCTTGAAGTGATCAATGTCCAGGATCATCAGCGCCATATCGCGCTTGAGCTCCTGAGCCTTGCTCAGCATCACGCCCAAATGGCGGTCGAAGTACCGTCGATTATAGAGGCCGGTCATGTCATCGGTTATCGCCAACGCCATGGTATTGTTGACGCTTTGCCGCAGCTCCAGGGCGTAGCGCTGGCGCCGGATCTGGGTGCGAACCCGCGCCGCCAGTTCGTGGCGTTCTACGGGCCGCGAGATGACATCATTGACGCCCAAATCGAGCGCCCGCACCACCTTGGGCTTATCGGCGGCATCGGCAACCAGAATGATCGGCAGATTGCGCGTGTGCTCCAGCGTGCGTATTTGCGAGCACACCCGCAACGGATCAAACTCGGTTAGCGACATCGCCACCAGTGCCAGTTCATACTGCGCGCCAGTCACCTGGAATACTGCATCGGCCGGATTGGTCAGAATGTCGACGTCATGTTCGGGCGTGAGATAGCTCTTGATGCGCTCGGCGTGACGCAGATCGGTGTCGACAATCAGGATGACGCCGCCGTCCGTGTTGATCCTGTCCATCGCGCGCAACGCATCCTCGACAGCAATCTGCTGCCCCGTCATGGCGCGGGCCCGCAGCTCGTCGGTCAAGGATTTCAGCCGTACGAGGCTTTTGACCCGTGCCATCAGTTGCACGTCATCAACCGGCTTGGTCAGGAAATCATCAGCCCCAACCTCAAGCCCGCGCACCCGGTCCGAGGTCTGGTCGAGCGCGGTGATCATCAGTACCGGCACGTGCTGGGTCCGGGGATTGCTTTTCAGGCGCTGGCAGACCTCGAACCCGTCCATGTCGGGCATCATCACGTCGAGCAGCACAAGGTCGATATCCTGGCTGTCGCAGATCGCCAATGCCTGCGGCCCCGAGGACGCCGTCACGACATCATAGTATTCCGCACTCAACCGCGCCTCGAGCAAGCGGACATTGGTCGGGAGATCATCTACAATCAGTACGCGCGCGGTCACTACAAGCCCCAAAAACCAGTTCGCTGGCCGGTAGCGTCCACCACCGGCATCAAGCGGGCTGATCAGGCAGAGTGCATAGTCGGCGCTGCGCGATCAGGCCGGGCCAATATAGCGGGCAATAGTTTCCAGAAAGTGAGGTACCGAGATCGGCTTGCTGATATATCCTTCGCAGCCGCCCTGCAAAATCCGCTCTTCATCACCCTTCATGGCGAACGCGGTGACGGCAATCACCGGAATATGGGCGAGTTCGTCATCATCCTTGAGCCACTTGGTCACCACCAGCCCCGACACCTCGGGCAGCTGGATGTCCATCAGGATGAGATCGGGGTGATGCGCGCGCGCCAGATCAAGCGCTTCCATACCATTACGGGTCTGGATGACGGCATAGCCGCGCGATTCGAGCAGGTCGTTGAAGAGCTTCATGTTCAGCTCATTGTCTTCAACGATCATCACTGTCTTGGGCATTGAGCCTTCCTTGCGGCGCTAGGCGCTAGCGGCACTTCGCTTCGCCGCTCATTTCAGCTAGCATCAAAACTCTTACAAATCATCAAACGAGCCCGGTATTGCCCCGTCCAGAGAAAGCGACCTCATCCCTGGCACCCCTTGCCGATACTTGCCTGGGCTACCTCGCCGAGCACCCAGAAGAGCTACTGGCCTTCATGCACCATGCCGGCCTGGACCCCGACGCCTTGCGCAAGGCCGTCGGCACGCCAGCCCTGCAACGCGGCCTCGTCGACTATTTTGCCTCAAACGAACCGATTCTGCTCGCCCTCTGCGCAAATTCTGCAATTTCACCCGAAGACTTCATGCGGGTGTTTCATCAGATCAACCGGACGGAGTATTGATTGGCGCTGGATTGGCTCTGCCGCGACTGTCTCGAATACGGCACGGCGGACCGTGACCTGGACCGCTGCCCCCGTTGCGGCTCACCCCGTCTGCGCAGCCATCCCGAACTGTTTACCCTCACCACCGTCCACGTCGATTGCGATGCCTTTTACGCCTCGGTCGAAAAGCGCGACAATCCCAGCCTGCGCGACAAGCCATTGATAATCGGCGGCGGCGTTCGCGGCGTGGTTTCAACCTGTTGCTACATTGCCCGCCAGTCGGGCGTGCGCTCGGCCATGCCCATGTTCAAGGCGCGAGAGCTGTGCCCCGATGCCGTGATCATCAAGCCTGACATGGCCAAATATGTCGCTGTCAGCCGCCAGATCCGCAGCCATATGGACGCATTGACCCCACTGGTTGAACCGATCTCGATCGATGAGGCCTTCCTTGACATGGCCGGCACCCAGGCCCTGCACAAGGCACCACCCGCGGTGGTGTTGGCCCGTTTCGCCCGCGCCGTTGAAACCGAGATCGGCGTCTCGATTTCGGTTGGACTCAGCCACAACAAGTTTCTGGCTAAAGTTGCCTCGGACCTTGATAAGCCGCGCGGCTTTGCCGTGATCGGCGTGGCAGAAACCCTGCAATTTCTGGCACCAAGACCCATCAGCCTGATCTACGGGGTGGGCAAAGTGCTTGCCGAGACGCTGCGCAAGGACGGTCTGGTCACCATCGGTCAGTTGCAGAATGAGCCCCCGGAGCGCCTGATGCGCCGCTATGGCGAAACCGGCGCCCGGCTCGCCCGCCTGTCGCGGGGCCAGGACAGCAGGCGCATCGCTACAGACGGTGAAATGAAGACCGTTTCTTCTGAAACCACGTTTTTCACCGACATCAGCAGTCTCGATGCCCTCTCCACCGAACTGCTCAAGGTCACCGAACGACTATCCGAGCGGCTCAAGGCCAAAAACATCGTCGGTGATACGGTGACACTAAAGCTGAAATCGACCGGTTTCCGCTTGCGTACCCGCGCCCGACACTTGATGATCCCGACCCAGCTTGCCAATGTCATTTATGAAACCGGGCTGTCGCTGCTGCAACGCGAAGTGGATGGCACCGCTTTCCGGCTGATTGGAATCGGTGTTTCGGGTATCGATGCCGCCGATGGCAGCGATCCGGCCGATCTGCTGGAACCAATAGTGGCCCGCAAGGCAGCCGCCGAGCGCGCGGTGGATCGAGTGCGCACACGCTTTGGCCGTGAAGCCGTGGTGCGCGGCAAGCTCTATAAATTTCGGCCGGCGCCGCCGGCAGAACCGGACGACGACCAAACTGAAGGCAAGACCAAATGACCAGCCCAATCGAAAAACTCCGCGAGTACGGCTATGAACTGCCCGCCCCCAAGGTACCCGTGGCCAGCTATGTGCCGGTCGCGCGCAGCGGTAATCTGCTCTACGTCTCCGGCCAGATCTCTGCCAATGATCAGGGCGTGGTCACCGGACTGCTCGGCGATACCATGAATGTCGTCCAGGGTGGCAATGCCGCTGAACTGTCGGCGCTCAACGTCCTCTCCCAGATCGTTCACGCTGCCGGCGTCCCGCTTGAGGACATCAAGCGTATCGTCAAGGTTACGGTTCTGGTGGCGTCCACACCCGACTTCACCGAGCAACATCTGGTTGCCAATGGCTGCTCCAACCTGCTCGTCGCCATTCTGGGCGAGAAGGGCAAGCACGCCCGTGCCGCCTTTGGCGTGGCCTCCCTGCCCTTCGGCGCCGCCGTCGAAATCGAAGCGATAGTCGAAGTCTAGGCATTTTGGCCCATCACAGTCCGGTGCACCTGCTGCACGGGCAACCCGGCTCGAATTCATCTCCTGCCGTCACGCGGCGATCAAGTTCTGGCGAGCGCCGGGAAAGCCCGTGACGGCGGGGACAATTCGGTCCAAGGTTGCAGCGGAGGCTGCCCGGCCCCACATGGATCAGATTGTCTTCGAAGGTTTCAATCCCGACATTGCCCGATAGCGGATACACGGCCACCGTCCATCCCTCCACTGCCAGCATTCCAGCGGCCGTGTGGAATGCCCTTGCGCCCTCGACCGACGGCAAGGTGGACAATCCTTTTCTTGATCATGCGTTTTTTCTGGCGCTGGAAGAATCGGGCTGCGCTACCGCCAGCACCGGCTGGCAGCCTCAGCACATTGTTCTGTCCGATGCTGATGAGACACCCATCGGGTTGATGCCGCTCTTTCTCAAATCCCACTCCATGGGCGAATATGTTTTCGACCATGGCTGGGCCGACGCGCTGGAACGGGCCGGTGGCAGCTACTATCCCAAGCTGCAATGTTCGGTGCCCTTTACGCCGGCGACCGCGCCCAAGCTGCTGGTACCCTCGGGAAACGCATCTGTGCGGGCCGCCTTGCTCTCGACCGCCCAGCAGCTTGCGCTGCAGCGCCATGCCTCCTCGGTGCACGCCACTTTCGTACCCGAAGCAGAGGCCAATGAAATTGAGGCCGAAGGCTGGCTCAAACGCGTCGACACGCAGTTCCATTGGCACAATGATGGCTATGCCAGTTTTGACGAGTTTCTCGAGACCCTGTCGTCACGCAAGCGCAAGACCATACGCCGCGAACGCCGCGACGCACTTATGGATGGGCTTTCCGTCAAATGGCTATCGGGCGCCGATCTGCAGGAACATCACTGGGACGCCTTCTACGATTTCTATGAGGACACTGGCGCCCGCAAATGGGGCCGCCCCTACCTCAACCGTGAATTCTTCTCGCGCATCAGCGCCACCATGCCCGAGTCCATCGTGCTGATGCTGGCCTATGACGGCGACGAACCGATTGCTGGTGCCATCAATTTCGTCGGCAAAGACCGGATTTTCGGCCGCAATTGGGGCTGCACCCGTGACGTCCCCTTCCTGCATTTTGAGCTCTGCTACTATCAGGCCATCGACTACGCCATTGCCCACAAACTGGCTGTGGTCGAGGCCGGGGCCCAGGGCGAACACAAGCTGGCCCGCGGTTACGCACCTGCGTCAACCTATTCGGTGCACTGGCTTGCCCATCCAGGATTGCGCGCCGCCGTCGCCGACTATCTTGAGCACGAACGCCAGTCCGTCGAGCGCAACCAGGACCTGCTCGACCAGTTCACTCCGTTCCGCAAGGGCGAACGCACCGACCGCTAGCACGGTTCGGCGATGATCGTGGCTTTCCCCAACCACCCAAGAGCTCTATGTAGATTGCCATGATTTTGGATATTTTCTTTTTCGTGCTGCAGGCCGCTCTGGTGTTTGTGGCTTCAACCGTACTGTTTGACGCTCTGCACTGGACCCTGCACCGATGGGAGGGTTCCTCGATCCCGCTGCTGCGCCGTCTGTCGTCCTGGCATTGGGTTCATCACAAGTTCCTGGGTGTGGACATGCAGATCAACCCGGCCTATGCCCGGGCCAATATCTGGTTCCATATCTTGCCCGAGTATCTCACCTCGATGGCCGGAACAGTAATCTTCCTGTTGGTCTTTCCCTGGCCGCCCATTGCCGCCGTGGCCGTGCTCCGGACAGTCATGCTGGTGATGACGCTGCGCGAAGAGGGGCTGGACTACAATCACATGTCGATGGACCGCGTCGGCGGTCAGCAGAACCTGCTCTGGGTCGGCGACAATTACCACGCCATGCATCATGTCTATCCGCACAATTTCTTCTCATCTTTCGCCAATGTGTTTGATCTGCTGGCCGGTACCACCTGCCAGATCAAGGGCCGTCGATTTCTTGTGACCGGCGCCAGCGGTGCCTTCGGCTCGGCCATGGTCGAAAAACTCACCCGCGCCGGCGCGATTGTCGAAACCGCCAAATCCGGCGTCGACTTCAGCGCGGGCGACTACTCGGCCATACGGGCCAAACTCGAAACAGCTGACGTGCTGATCATGGCCCACGGCGCCAAGACTGATGATTGCTGGAATGCCAATTTCGTCACCTTCCGTGACCTGACCGAGCTTTTCACCGAGGTCGGAAACACCCGCCTCGCGCCCCCGGAAGTCTGGGCGCTGGGTTCCGAGGTCGAGTTTCACGGCGATATGGGGATGGCCGAGCTCAAGGCCTATTCCGCCTCAAAGCGGGCCTTCGCCGCCAAGGCGCTGGACTTCTATCGCTCGGATGCGCTGATCTATCGGCATATCGTCCCCTCCTCCTTTACCTCGGCCATGGGCAAAGGCGCCATGAGCGCCAGCACCGCCGCCAACATTACCCTGTTCTTTGTTCGCCGGGGCTTCCGATACGTGCCGGTGACCTTTACCGGCCTCGCTGTCCTCAACTACTTTCGTTTTCGATTCTTGCAGAAGGGACAGCAGGAAATTGTCCAGCCAGCGGAGTGATCCATGACCTATGATCCAGCCAATATCTTTGCGAAAATCCTGCGCGGCGAAATCCCCGCTCACAAGGTGTATGAAGACGAGACCGCCCTAGTGATGATGGACATTTTTCCGCAGTCGCGCGGCCATACCCTGGTCATTCCCAAGTCGGCCTCGCGCAATCTGCTCGACGCCGATCCGGCAGTCTTGTCAGCAGTCATGCCGCTGGTACAGCGTGTCGCCACAGCAGCCAAGGCCGCCACCGATGCCGATGGCATTCGTGTCGCCCAGTTCAATGAAGCCGCGGCTGGGCAGACGGTGTACCATCTGCATTTTCACGTCATCCCGATGTTTGAAGGGGTGGAGATGGGCGCTCACGGCCGCAACCAGGCGGACAATGACGAACTGGCCGCACTGGCCGGCAAGATTGCTGCTCAGCTCTAGAGTATTTCACATTGATGCTGATGCGGCATCGCCCCCGTCCCTCAAGGGGGGGGCTCAAAGGTCGCGGCAGGTAGGGTGTGTAGCGTTCAGGCGGTCAGACTGGCGGCGCCCAATCACAGTGTGTGATCGACCACCAATCCGCCCTTGAGCGTGACAATCCGGTCGGCGCGGCGCGCCAGATCGTGGTTGTGGGTGGCAATCAAGGCTGCCGCCCCTTCATTCTTGATCAGGTCGGCCAGCGCCCCGAACACGATGTCGCTGGTTTCGGGGTCAAGATTGCCGGTGGGTTCATCGGCCAGAATGACCTTGGGATGGTTGGCCGCAGCCCGGGCAATCGCCACGCGCTGCTGTTCGCCGCCCGACAATTCAGCTGGCCGATGGCTGGCGCGCGCCGCAATGCCGAGCAGCTCGAGCAATTCCATGGAACGCTTGTCCGCCTCGGCCGGCGACTTGCCGGCGATCAGCTGCGGCATGGAGACATTCTCCAATGCCGTGAACTCGGGCAGCAGGTGGTGGAACTGGTACACGTAACCCACTGTCGATCGGCGCAGCTGCGTCCGGCCACGATCACCCA
Source organism: Devosia alba (assembly GCF_039938915.1). Taxonomy (NCBI): domain Bacteria; kingdom Pseudomonadati; phylum Pseudomonadota; class Alphaproteobacteria; order Hyphomicrobiales; family Devosiaceae; genus Devosia; species Devosia alba. The sequence goes on from NZ_JBDUUI010000001.1 coordinate 112,008, forward strand.
GATGGCTGGTCTTGATCCCCATCAGCTCCACTTCGCCCCCCTGCGGGCTCTCCAGCAGGCCTGAGAGGTGCAGCAGCGTCGATTTGCCGGCGCCAGAGGGTGCGACAAGCGCCACCATCTCACCGCTCTGTACGGTCAGGTTGGCGGCTTCGAGTACACGGACGATCTTGTCGCCTTGACCATAGTGGCGATGCACATCGGTGAGAACCAGATGGGGCTTACTCATAACGCAATGCCTCTACCGGATCATATTGGGCCGCTCGCCAGGCAGGATACAGCGTCGCCAGAAAACTCAGCCCCAAGGCAAGCCCAACGACCACGGCTACCTCCACCGGATCAGTCTTGGATGGCAGCGTCGACAGGAAGAATACCTCGGGCGGAAAGATCGCCACGCCCAGCGTGTTCGACACAAAGGCCCGTAGTGTCTCCGCATTGGCGGCCACGATCAGGCCCAGCACCACGCCCGTCAGCGTGCCGATCACGCCGATGGTGGTACCCGTGATCGAGAAGATGCGCATGATCGCGCCGCGCGTGGCTCCCATGGTACGCAGCACGGCGATGTCGGAGCTTTTGTCCTTCACCAGCATGATCAGGCTGGAAATAATATTGAACGCCGCCACCAGGATAATCATCGACAGAATGGTGAACATCACCACGCGTTCGACCTGCAGCGCCGAGAAGAACGTCTCGTTGCGCTGCTGCCAGTCAGTCAGCACCAGTGGTCGGGTCGACGGATCAGACTGTAGCCTTTGCCGCATCTCCATCACGTTGTCGGGATCGTCGATAAAGACCTCCGCCGCCGAAACCTGATTGATGCGCTCATAGGCAGCGTCGATCTCGGCGTCGCTCGCCAAGGGATCCAACGGCCCCATGCCGGGTTTCAGCACCTCTTCAAATTTCTTGAAATAGGTCTGCGCCGGCTCGAGGGGCATGTACATGAAGAAGCTGTCAAACTCGACCATGCCAAGATTGAAGATCACATTGACCGGATAGGAGCGGATTTGTGGTGTCGAGCCAAATGGCGTCATCGCCCCATCCGGATTGATGATCTGCACCTGGTCACCCAGCGACACCCCCAGAGCTTGCGCCAACCGGTAACCGATTGCGACGCCCTTGGAGCTATCCCACTCGTCCCAGCCGCCCTGCACTGCCGAATTGTACAGCAGGTCGAGCTTTTCAAGGTTTTCCTCATCCATGCCGCGCACCGTCGCGCCGGTTGAACTACCGGGACCGGAGGCAAGCACCTGACCCTCGACGAAATAGACCGCGAAACTGACGCCATCAATCTGCTCGAGGGCGGCGATGGTCTCCTTGTAGTCGGTGAATTCGCGCTCGATGGGAAACGCGGTGAAGTGGCCGTTCAGACCCAGGATTTTGGTCAGCAGCTCGGCGCGGAAGCCGTTCATTACCGACATCACCACGATCAGGGTCGCTACCCCGATAGCCACGCCGACCATGGTCAGGCTGGCGATCACCGAAATGAACGCCTCCTTGCGCCGGGCCCGCAAATAGCGGCCAGCGATCAGCCACTCAAAGCGCGAAAAGGCGCGCGTGCCCTTGTTCAGTGCAGGCTGCGCCGTGTCGGTCAAATGTCGGTCTTTCGCTGGGGTTCAATCAATCCCTTGAGCCGAGCCACGGCCTCGCCAATGGGCAGTGTCTCGCGCTCACCGGTCTTGCGGTGCTTGATTTCGGCCTCGCCAGCCTTCAACCCGCGCGGTCCGATGATGATCTGATAGGGAATGCCGATCAGGTCCGCCGTGGTGAACTTGGCACCAGCACCCTGATCGCGATCATCATACAGCATGTCGAGGCCGGCCGCGTTTAGTTCGGCATAGAGGGCGTCGCAGGCTGCATCACAGGCATCGTCTCCGGCCTTGAGATTGATCAGCACGGCCTCAAACGGGGCCACCGATACTGGCCAGACAATGCCGTCATCGTCATGGAACGCTTCAATGATGGCCGGTACCAACCGGGTCGGCCCGATACCGTAGGATCCCATATGCACGGTAATTTCCTTGCCGTCGGGACCGGTCACAGTCGCCTTCATGGGTTCCGAATACTTGGTCCCGAAGTAGAAAATATGGCCAACTTCGATGCCCCGGGCCGAAACCCGGTTTTCTTCGCTCACCGATGCCTCGAATTCGCTCATGTCGACCATGTCTTCGGTCGCGGCATAGTGGGACGTCCAGTCCTCAAAGATCGGACTCAGATCGCCCCGGAAGTCCGTATCCTGGGGTGGGATGGGTTTATCGAGCAGACGCTTGTCACAGAACACCGCGCTTTCGCCGGTGTCCGCCAGCACGATGAACTCATGGCTGAGATCGCCACCAATCGGGCCGGTATCAGCACGCATTGGAATCGCCGTCAGGCCCATGCGGGCATAGGTGCGCAGATAAGCCACGAACATGCGTTCATAGGCCTTCACCGCTTCTTCCTTGCTCAAATCGAACGAATAGGCATCCTTCATCAGAAATTCGCGACTGCGCATGGTGCCAAAGCGCGGCCGCACCTCGTCGCGGAACTTCCACTGAATGTGGTACAGATTCAGCGGTAGGTCCTTATAGGACTTCACATAGCTGCGGAAGATGTCGGTGATCATCTCTTCATTGGTCGGTCCGAAGAGAAAATCGCGCTCATGCCGATCCTGGATGCGCAGCATCTCCTTGCCATAGGCATCGTAGCGGCCGCTTTCCCGCCACAGATCGGCCGATTGAATGGTCGGCATCAGCAGTTGGATCGCGCCGGAACGGTTCTGCTCCTCCTCGATGATCTTCTGGACCTTCATCAGGACCTTGTAGCCCAGCGGCAGCCATGAATAGAGACCCGAGGCCTGTTGGCGGACCATGCCCGCGCGCAGCATCAGACGATGCGACGCAATCTCGGCGTCCTTGGGAACGTCGCGCAGCACCGGCAAAAAATAGCGAGACAGGCGCATGTAAACTCCAGGAATGACTGTCGACTCAAGGCTGATGTTGATGCCCACTCAAATCCTACTCGTCCATCCGATGCAAGCATGGAAGGCATGCAGAATCTACGTGACAGAGCTCATTTGACTTGTTAGGGTTTCTCCCAATAAAGCGCAGGTGGTTACAACCGCCGGACGTCGACAACGTCAAGGGAGGAGCGTTGGCTGCGCGCTGTCATAGCGCGCCTAAGACCAGCGTATTGTCGAACAAACTTTTTCAGCGGGGCCTTGTGCCCCGCTTTTTTCTTGGCGATTGGTGGACGCGCCAGTTCGCACATTCGCGATGGCAAATTCTGCAGCCCTCAGTCGTATCGCCTCAGCTCTGCCGGGCAGGACACACGCTCCGCTAATGGGTCGTTGAAGTGCATTTACGCGACGCTGGCTACCGTCGCCGAGCTTGAGGCCGCTCTGGGGCTCGCTCACACTCACGCAGTTCAGGCCGGCTGCGTGCTAGCAGCGGCGAAGCGACGGACGAACTAGCGGTTCCAGTAGTATTGCAGGGCTTCATTGGTGAGACCCCACATCAACAGCGCGGTCAGCACGGCTGCCAGCCCCGTAGCCGTCAGCACCTTGAACAGCAAGCGCGGCGCAATCGGGGCGCCCGGATCACTGCCGGCCACGACTTCTTCGCCAGCTTCATGGAAGCTCTTATTGCCGATGGGCAACACCGCAACAAAGCTGATCCACCACAGGACAAAAAATACCGCGATGATTGAGCCAATCTGCATGGGTTGTCCTTGGGGTAAGTGCCGCTGGCGATGAACTATCCTAGCACTAGACCATCACCAGGCGCAGGCGAAGACTGAATAATGTCGCGGCCAGCACAGGCCAGCCGCGACATTGAAGGCCTTAGACGCGGTGGACGAACACCGACACATTGGGCTTGCGCCCCCAATAGGCGTTGACCTCATTGCGAATGCCCTTGAACAGCGCCGAATTGAGCACTTCGGTATCGCTGCGCCGCTTGGGTGGCATCGACTTGAGAACGCCGGCAATGGTGTCTTCCACCAATTCGCTCAGCGACTCGTCCTCGGTCTCGGGCAGACCATCAATCACCAGATCCGGTCCCGACACGACCTGCCCGCTGCCATTGACGCACAAGCTGACCACGACGTGGCCGCCAAACGACAGGCGACGGCGTCCCTTGACGCCGGATTCCTCAGGCGTGCACAGCACCAGACCGTCGAGATAAAGCTCACCGGTCCGCACTTCTGCTTTGAGCAGCGCCGTGTCCGGGAACAGGCGAACCATGTCGCCATTGCGGGCTTCACACACCGTGGGAATGCCGGACTCACGTCCCAGCTTGGCGTGGGCCTTCAGGTGCACGGGTTCGCCATGCACCGGCACCAACACTGTTGGCTTTACCCAGCTGTAGAGCTTGCGCATCTCGCCGCGCCGCGGATGGCCAGTCACATGCACCAGACCGTCATTGGTGGTGATGACCTCAACGCCCTGATCGATCAGCTGGTTCTGGATATCAATGACTTCGCGCTCATTGCCCGGGATTGCCCAGGACGAGAAGATCATGCGATCGCCGGCCGCCAGCGCAATCACCGGATGATCGCCACGGGCGATGCGCGCGATAGCCGCGCGGGCTTCTCCCTGGCTGCCCGTGCAGATCAGCACAATCTTGTTGCGGGCGATCGAGCGATAGGCGTCCTGATCGAGCAGTGGCGGCAGGCCTTCCAGCATCCCCAGTTCGCGGGCAATGCCCATGATCCGGTGCAATGAACGCCCGGACATCACCACCTGGCGACCGGCCTTTTCGGCCGCGCGCACGATGGAGATCACCCGCCCCACATTGGAGGCAAAGGTGGTCACCGCAACACGATTGGGGGCTTCCGCGATCATCGCCGCCAGATTGCCGGCGACTTCAGCTTCACTCGGGCTTTCGCCATCCTTGAGCGCATTCGTGGAATCGCAAATCAGGGCGAGTGGCGTGGATGTGTCCTCGCCGATCTGCTTGAGCCGCTCGACATCAGTGGGCGCATTGCCAACCGGGGTAGGATCAAGCTTCCAATCGCCCGTATGCAGAATGCGCCCGATGGGGGTCGTGATCAACAAGGCGTTGGATTCGGGGATCGAGTGGGCGACGTTAATCGCCTCAATGGTGAACGGTCCCAGATTGAAGGGCTGGCCGGGCACCATGATGGTCAGGTCGACATTCTCGACGATACCGTCGCCGGCGCGCTTGGCCGCCAGCATGGCGCCGGTGAACCGCGTCGCAAAGACCGGCTTTTCAAAACCGGGCCACAGATCGAGCACCGCGCCATAGTGGTCTTCGTGGCTATGGGTCAGAATCAACCCCAGCACGTCATCGGCGCGTTCCTCAAGAAATTCGGGGTTGGCCATGATCAGTTCGATCCCTGGCAGGTCGGGCCCGCCAAAGGTCACGCCGCAATCGACCACAATCCATTTGCGCGACTTTTCCGGCCCGAAGCCGTAAGCGCCCATATTCATACCAATCTCGCCGACGCCGCCAAGCGGCACAAATACGAGTTCATCCCTTTGGGTTTTAGCCATGGGTCAGTTCAGTCCTTTCGAGCGCAACGCCGGAGCGATCTTTGGTCGCCGGTCGCCTGCGCAATTAATGGTCAGCTTTGGGCGCTGGCCGTTGCCCCAAAATGCACGTCACCCGCGGTAATCGCGATGCGACGATCATCCTCGCCGCGGACGATCAATCGTCCCGCGTCGTCGATAGATTCAAAAATGCCGCGCACAACGTCGCCGTTCTGCGTGACCGCGACCGGCGCGCCAATACCAGCGGCCGACGCGCGCCAGTGCTCGAGCACCGCGCCAGTGCCTCGCCCGTCATTCCACAATCCAAAAATCTCGGTCCACGCATCGCTGAGGGCGTCAAACACCTCACCAGCGTCGCGCGAGACGCCAAAATCATTCAGGCTGATGGCGGGATAGGGCAAACCTCGCGGTGCTGCAACTACATTGACCCCGATACCAATCGCAATGGCCTGACGTCCGTCAGGCAGTTTGTTGGCCTCGAGCAGGATACCGGCGAGCTTGGCGCCGTCGACCAACACGTCGTTGGGCCACTTCAGCGCGATGCGCGACTGGCCGTCCAGGCCGTCGGCGCCGTCAATTCCAATATGCACCAGACCGTTGGGTAGAATGGCCGACAGGGCACGACTAAGCGAAACCCCCGCCACAAAGCCCAGCGTTGCAGACAATGTGGGGTCGCAGTCGGGCACAATCAACAGCGTGGCGGCAAGATTGCCATAAGGGCTCTCCCATTGGCGGCCGCGACGGCCCCTGCCCGACACCTGCTGCCGTGCCACAAACCAGATGCCACCGGGATCTCCGGAGGCCGCCGCTTCGAGGGCTTCCGAATTGGTTGATCCCACACTGTCATAGCCGCGCAGCCGATAGCCGGCCGCGCGCGCCTTGGCGCCAAGCGTAAAGTCGCTCACCTAGAACAGGCTTCCGGCCGCGATGTGGGCAAGATTGGCCAGCGGACCACCGACGGTAAAATAGTACGTTACCATCAGGAATCCGGTCACACCCATGACGATGTTGAGCGCCATAGGCACGGCCTCGAATGCGCGCACCGGCTCATCAAAATACATCACCTTGACGACACGCAGATAGTAGAATGCGCTAACAGCCGAAGCCAGCACCCCAATCACCGCCAGCACATAGAGTTGCGCGTCAATTGCCGCCAGAAACGCGTGCCACTTGGCAAAGAAGCCGGCCAGTGGGGGCATGCCAATCAGCGAGAACATGGTGACGGCCATCACGGCTGCCACAAACGGCCGCTGCTGCGCCGCACCGGCCAGATCGCTGATATTGTCGACATAGCCGGCATCAGTACGCAGCGCCAGGATGCAGGCGAACATGGCAATTGTCATCACGACATAGATCGCCATGTAGATCATCACGCCTTCAACGCCGCCCTGAGTACCCGACGACAGGCTGACCAGGGCAAAACCCACATGACCGATCGAAGAATAGGCAATCAGGCGCTTGATCGATTTCTGGCCGATGGCGGCAAACGCTGCCAGCACCATCGAGGCAATCGAGAGAAAGATGACGATCTGCTGCCAGTCCTGGGTGATACCCTGGAAGGTATCGATAACCAGCCGGACCATCAGGGTCATCGCCGCCACCTTGGGCGCCGTGGCCAAGAATGCCGTGACCGGGGTGGGCGCGCCCTCATAAACGTCAGGGGTCCACATGTGGAACGGCACCGCCGAGATCTTGAAGGCAATACCGGCGAGCAGGAACACCACGCCGAAAATCAGACCGATCGAACGACCTTCCACGGCAATGGCGCGAACGATTTCCTGCAAATTGGTATGGCCGGTGAAGCCATAGATCAGCGAGGCGCCGTAGAGCAGCAAGCCAGACGACAGGGCACTCAACACGAAGTACTTCAGGCCCGCCTCTGTTCCCCTGCTGTCATCGCGCTTGATTGCGGCCAGCACATAAAGCGACAGCGACTGCAGCTCAAGCCCGACATACAGGCTCATCAGATCATTGGCCGAAACCATCATCATCATGCCCAGCGTCGCCAGCAGCACGAGTACGGAAAACTCGAACTTGTGAGTACCGTTCTCCTCGTCCCGTGGCAGGGCCAGCAGCAGCGAGAACGCCGAACCTCCCAGCACCAGCATTTTCATGTACCGGGCAAAGCTGTCGGCGATGAAGGCGCCATTGAACAGTACGCCGTCGATTGGGGCAAACATCACCAGCACGGCAACGGCTAGCAGCAGCAGCACGGCGCCATAGGAGACAAGAAGCGAGCGCTCCTTGTTGACTGCGACACCGACCAGCAACAGCAGCACGGCACCAACGGCCAGCAGCATTTCGGGATATGCGGGAGCCAGGCTCGCGAAATCGATAACGTCTGAGTTCACGGGACTCTCCTAGTGCGAAGCAGGCGCGGCCGCCGGCGCTTCCGCGCCAACAACCGGTTCGGCATAAACAAGTGGCGCCTGCGCGTCAGCCAGCGATACGGCGGGATCAAGCCCAACCGAGTCGGCATAGTCCGACACCAGATTGTTGACCGCAGCAGCGGTCGTATCCAGAATCGGCGCAGGGTAGAAACCAAAGACCACGGTCAGCACGAGCAGCGGATACAGCATGACCTTTTCACGCAGATCAAGATCGAGAATACCCTTGAGGCTCTCCTTGGTCAGCGCTCCGAAGATCACGCGGCGATACAGCCACAAAGCGTAACAAGCCGACAGGATCACACCAAAGGCCGCGCCAAACGCCACCCAGGTATTGACCTGGAACACGCCCATCATGGTGAGAAACTCGCCGACAAAGCCTGATGTACCGGGCAACCCGACATTGGCCATGGTGAACACCATGAAGGCGAAGGCATATCGCGGCATCCGCTCGACCAGTCCGCCATAGGCAGCGATATCACGGGTATGCATGCGGTCGTAGATAACGCCGACGCACAGGAACAGCGCACCCGACACGATACCGTGCGAGATCATCTGGAACATCGCGCCCTGAATGCCCAGCGCATTGCCGGCAAAGATGCCCATGGTCACAAAGCCCATATGGGCGACCGAGGAATAGGCAATCAGCTTCTTCATGTCGGTCTGCACCAATGCCACCAGCGAGGTGACGATGATCGCGGCAACCGACAGAAAGAAGATGAGATCGGCAAACTGCGCCGACGCGTCGGGGAACATTGGCAGGCTGAAACGCAGGAAGCCGTAGCCGCCCAGCTTGAGCAGGATCGCCGCCAGGATCACCGAACCAGCGGTTGGTGCCTGCACGTGCGCCTCCGGCAACCAGCGGTGGAGCGGCCACATTGGCATTTTGACCGCGAGCGAAGCGAAAAACGCCCACCACAACCAGGGCTGCCAGGACAACGGGAAATCATGGCTCAAGAGCTTCACAATGTCCGTCGTGCCGCCACTCCAGTACATCGCCATGATGGCCAGCAGCATCAGCACCGAACCGGTGAAGGTATAGAAGAAGAACTTGTAGCTGGCCTGGATGCGCGCCGTGCCGCCCCAGATACCGATGATCAGGAACATTGGCACCAATGTGCCTTCAAAGAACACGTAGAACATCGCCAGATCGAGCGTGGTGAACACGCCAATCATCAGCGTTTCCAGGATCAGGAACACAATCATGTATTCCTTGACGCGCTTGTCGATGGTCCAGCTCGCAAGGATCGATACCGGCATCAGCAAGGCAGTCAGTACCACAAACAGCACCGAAATGCCGTCCACGCCAACGCGATAGCCGATGGTGTCGCCAATCCAGGCGAGGTTGACCACGAACTGGAAGCCAGCATTGGACGGATCAAAAGCCTGCCACATCAGCAGCGACAGCACGAAGGTGATTGCCGTCACCGCAAAAGTCATCCAGCGGATGGCTTCGAGTGCGGTTCTGGGCATGAACAGCAGCACCGCCGCGCCAAGCATTGGCAACCAGGTGACGACTGTGAGGATGGAGTTGTCGAAGTTCATCAGATCAGTCCCCCGGCCACGATGGCCCAGGTCAAGAGTGCCGCAATGCCAATCAGCATGACGAATGCATAGTGATAGAGATAGCCGGACTGAAGCCTGGTGACCCAACCGGTCACATTCTGCACCCGACGACCAAGGCCCTCGGTGATCTTGTCGTCGATCAGCCAGTCATCGAAGCCCTTCCAGAAGGCGCGGCCGATCCACAGGGCGGGCCTGACGAAGATAGCGTCGTAAAGCTCGTCGAAATACCACTTGTTGAGCAGGAACTTGTACAGCCCCGGATTGGTCGCGGCCAGCTGGCCGGGCATTTCCGGACGACGGATATACATCCAGTATGCCGCCACAAAACCGAGCACCATGGCAATGGTGGCACTCCACTTCACCCAGAGCGGCACGTGATGTGCAGCCTCGATCAGCTCATGGTTGACAACCACGGACCCGGCGAAGAAGTGCTCGATATGCGCCACATCGTGGAAGAACATCGAATAGAACACCGCCCCTGCCAGCACGGCCCCTACACCCAGCACATAAAGCGGCACCAACATCACATTGGGTGCTTCGTGAGCGTGGTCGTAGGCAGAACCATGTTCAGCGTGGGCGTGATCGTCATGGGCGGCGTGGTCATCATGACCATGGGCCGCAGGGCGCGGCTTGCCGTGAAAGGTCAGGTGGATCAGGCGCCACGAGTAAAAGCTCGTGAACAGTGCCGCAACCACCAGCATCCAGAAGGCGAACATCCCGGTATTGCCACCGACCGCATAGGCCGCTTCGATGATGGAATCCTTGGAGAAGAAACCCGCAAAGCCGAGCCACTCGCTGCCCGGAATGCCAACGCCGGTCAGCGCCAGGGTACCGATCAGCATCATGGCGTAGGTCACCGGAATTTTGTGGCGCAAGCCACCCATGTTCCGCATGTCCTGCTCGTGATGCATGGCGTGAATGACCGCGCCGGCGCCCAGAAACAGCAGCGCCTTAAAAAAGGCATGCGTGAACAGGTGGAATACACCGGCCGAATAGGCCCCCGCCCCCAGTGCCACGAACATGTAGCCCAGTTGCGAACAAGTCGAATAGGCGATCACCCGCTTGATATCGTTCTGCACCAGGCCGACCGTCGCAGCGAAGAACGCGGTAATGGCGCCGATGATCATCACGAAGATCATGGCCGTGGGCGAGGTCTCGAACAGCGGCGACAGTCGCGCCACCATGAACACGCCTGCGGTCACCATGGTGGCCGCATGGATCAGCGCCGACACCGGCGTCGGGCCTTCCATGGCGTCAGGCAGCCAGGTGTGCAGCAGGAACTGTGCCGACTTGCCCATGGCCCCCATGAACAGCAGCAGGCAGACAACGGTCATGGCATCGACCTGCCAGCCCAGGAACTGCATCACCGGCAGGCCAGTGGTCGCAAAGCCCGCGGCAGTAGCAAACGCGCCATCAAAGTCGATTTGGCCCAACACCAGAAAGCTGCCGAAAATCCCCAGCATGAAGCCGAAGTCACCGACCCGGTTGACCACGAAGGCCTTCATGGCAGCGGCATTGGCGGAGGGCTTGGTGTACCAGAAGCCGATCAGCAGGTAGGACGCCAGACCCACGCCTTCCCAGCCAAAGAACATCTGCAGGAAGTTGTCTGCCGTCACCAGCATCAGCATCGCGAAGGTGAACAGCGACAGATAGGCAAAGAACCGGCTGCGATGCGGATCATCGGCCATGTAGCCGATGGAATAGATGTGCACCAGGGACGACACCGTGTTGACCACCACCAGCATGATGGCAGTCAGCGTGTCGACGCGCAGCACCCAACGCAGGTCCATGCCGCCGACCTGGATCCAGCGCATCAGCTCGATCTTGAGGACCGCTGTGTCGCCACCGACCTCGGCGCCCATCAGTCCGCCGCCAAAGGCGACGGGCAGGAAGACCACCCAGCTCAATACCGCCGAAACAATCAGCAAACCGGTCGTGACATACTCACTTGTCCGGTGGCCTATGATACGCCCCAACAGACCGGCAATTAGCGCGCCGATAAGGGGCAGGAAAACAATCGCTTGGATCATAGCGGTGGTTCTTAGCCCTTCATCATGTTGACGTCTTCAACCGCGATGGAACCACGGTTGCGATAGAAAGCGACCAGAATGGCCAGTCCGATGGCCGCTTCAGCAGCTGCCACCGTTAGGATCAACAGCGCAAAAATCTGACCCTGCAGGTCATTGAGCTGTGCGCTGAACGCGACGAAATTCAAGTTTACCGCCAGCAGGATCAATTCCACCGACATCAAAATGACAATGACGTTCTTGCGGTTGATGAAGATGCCGAACACGCCCAGCGTGAACAGAATGGCGCCAACGGTCAGGTAGTGACCGAGCTCGATACCTGTGCCCATAATTGTCCCCTACAGCCCTTGACCGCTTTTGACTTTGACGACTTCGAGTGTTTCCGACGGGCGCCGCCCGACCTGCTTGACCGGATCCTGCCGTTTTACGTTGCTCTTGTGGCGCAGGGTCAACACGATGGCCCCGATCATGGCTACCAGCAGCACTGCGCCGGCACCCTGGAATATGAAGATGTAGCGCGTATACAGCACCTGCCCGATGGCCCGGATATTCTCCACGCCGTCATCCATTGGCAGCACAGCAGCGCTGGTCACCTCGGGCGACACCACAAAGCTGCCTGCAACCAGCAGCAGCTCGAGCAGCAACACCACCCCCACCAACACGCCAACCGGCGCATATTGCAGAAAACCCTGTCGCAGCGAAACGAAGTCGACGTCTAGCATCATCACCACGAACAGGAACAACACAGCCACGGCGCCGACATAAACAACGATCAGCAGCAGCGCCAGGAACTCGGCACCGGCCAGCATGAACAGACCCGACGCATTAAAAAATGTCAGGATCAGGAACAGCACGGCATGCACCGGGTTCTTGGCCGAAATAACCATGAACGCCGACGCCAATGCGATGGCGGCGAACAGGTAGAAGAAGAATAGTGGAAGCGTCATACTCTTCCCTCTCAGCGATACGGTGCATCAGCGGACATATTGGCAGCGATTTCACGCTCCCAGCGATCGCCGTTGGCGAGCAGCTTCTCTTTGGAGAAATACAGTTCTTCACGCGTTTCAGTAGCGAATTCGAAGTTCGGGCCCTCAACGATAGCATCAACCGGGCAGGCTTCCTGGCAGAAACCGCAATAAATGCACTTCACCATATCGATGTCGTAACGCACCGTGCGACGCGTGCCGTCATTCTGGCGCGGGCCAGCTTCGATGGTAATGGCCTGCGCTGGGCAAATGGCTTCGCACAACTTGCAGGCGATGCAGCGTTCTTCGCCATTGGGATAGCGGCGCAGCGCGTGCTCACCCCGGAAACGCGGGCTTAGATGCCCCTTCTCAAACGGGTAGTTGATGGTCGGCTTGGGCGAGAAGAAATACCGCATGGCCAGAAAAAAGGCTTTGACCAGTTCTGTCAGCAGCAGCGTATTGACGACTTGGGTGGCGCGCATCATGCCATCCCTCCATGCCAGCCCCAGCCGGTAAGCTGAAGCACGAAAGCAACGATAATGACCATGCCCAGCGACAGCGGCAGGAACAACTTCCAGCCAATGCGCATCAGTTGATCATAGCGGTAGCGCGGCACGATGGCCTTGGCCATGGCGAACATGAAGAACACCAGGCTAAGCTTGATCACAAACCACACGACCGGTGGAACCCAGGTAAATGGCACCATATCGATCGGCGCCGTCCAGCCCCCCAGGAACAGGATGGTGGTCATCGCGCACATCAGCAGGATCGAGATATACTCGCCCAGCATGAACAGCATGTACGGCGTCGCCGAATACTCGGTCATGAAGCCGGCAACCAACTCGGACTCGCCTTCAGCCAGATCGAATGGCGGGCGATTGGTTTCCGCCAGCGCCGAGATGTAGAAGATCACGAACATCGGGAACAGCGGCAGCCAGAACCAGTTCAGGAATGTCAGCTGCGGCAAGCCAATCATGTGGGCCAGGCCCATTTCGTATTGCGCCATAACGATATCGGTCAGGTTCAACGAACCGACGCAGAGCAGCACGGTGATGATGACCAGGCCGATGGAGACCTCATAGGACACCATCTGCGCTGCCGCGCGCAGCGAGCCCAGAAACGGGTACTTCGAGTTCGAAGCCCAACCGCCAATGATCACGCCGTAAACGCCCAGCGATGAAATCGCCAGCAGGAACAGAATGCCCAAATCAATGTCAGCAAGTGCCAGCCCCGGCCCGAGCGGCACCACTACCCAACCTGTCAAGGCCAGGGTTGCGGTCAGCAGTGGCGCCAGCAGAAACAGGATCTTGTCCGCGCCGCCGGGAATAACCGACTCCTTGAGCGCGAACTTGAGCAGATCGGCAAAGCTCTGCAGCAGGCCGAACGGACCCACCACATTGGGACCGCGCCGCATCTGCACCGCCGCCCAGATCTTGCGATCGGCCAGCAGGATGAACGCGGTGAACACCAGCAGCGACACCAGCAATAGCAGCGCCTTGTAGACCAACCCGACATGGATGCCCCAGCCGAAAAGCGGGATACCAAGCAGGTAATCGAGGGCAGCGATAATAAAGTCCATTGTGCTCCCCTACTCCGCGGCCTGCCGGAGACCGGCTGCGGTAGCTGCGCATTCACCCATGACGGCGGAGGCGCGGGCGATTGGATTGCTGAGATAGAACTCGGTCACGGCCGAGCCAAACGGCGCCGACTTGGTCTTGATACTGGCCTTGGCCAGCTTTGCAATATCGGCCGCCGATCCCGGCGCAATTTGGTCGATCCGCGCAAGGTGGGGGAATTCGGCATAGATGGCCGCACGCAACTGGGTCAACGAGTTGAATGGCAGCGGCTGGCCGATAGCGCCCGAGAGCGCCCGGATAATGGCCCAGTCTTCCTTGGCGCCGCCCGGCGGGAACACCGCGCGGTTGGTCACCTGGACGCGTCCTTCAGTATTGACATAAGTTCCTGATTTTTCCGTGTAAGTCGCCGCGGGCAGAATGACATCGGCGCGGTGTGCGCCAGCATCACCATGCGTGCCGATATAGACCACGAACGCATTGCCCATGGTCGACATGTCATATTCGTCGGCGCCCAGCAGGAACAGCACATCAAGCTCACCCTTGCCGGCCAGGGCGATCTGGTCCGCTGAGCAGACGCCGCCATCATGCGGTACAAAGCCGATATCGAGGCCACCAACGCGGCTGGCCGCATTATGCAGCAGCGCAAAGCCATTCCAGTCGGGGGCAACATCCTTGCCAGCCGTTGCCAGCCGGGCAGCCAGCGCGATGGTGTCGCGCCCAACCTGCTTGCCCAGCTTGGCATGCGACACTGCACTTTCACCGACAATGATCAGCGGGCGCTTGGCATTGGCGAGAATCTCGCCGAACGAACCCTTCCCGGCAGCCAGATCGGCAAGTGCTTCAAAGCTGTCGCCGAGGTAGCTGTAGTTATAGGTGAGGTCCGCCTGCTCACCGATCACGGCGATTGGCAGCCCCGTTGCGCGCCAGGTCTTGCGAATGCGGGCATTGACCAGCGAAGCCTCAAGGCGCGGGTTGGCGCCAATGATGACGATGGCGTCAGCCTGCTCAATCCCGGCAATGGTCGGGTTGAACACATAGGCCGAGCGCGGCATTGACGGATCGATGCCCGACATGGGCGGACGCACATCGGTCATGCCCGAGCCAACTGAAGCCAGCAGGCTCTTGAGAGCATACATTTCTTCGACTGCTGCAAGGTCGCCGGCAATGGCGCCGGTCTTGCCACCAGATTTCTTCAGGCGTGCCGCAACTGCCGCCAGCGCCTCGTCCCAACTGGTCGCCTGCAGTTTGCCGCCCTTGCGGACATAGGGGCGATCCAGACGCTGGCTCTTGAGGCCATCCCACACGAAGCGCGTCTTGTCCGAAATCCACTCTTCGTTGATTGCATCATTGACGCGCGGCAGAATGCGCATCACTTCGCGGCCACGGCTATCGACACGGATATTGGAGCCGACTGCGTCCATCACGTCGATGGATTCGGTCTTGGTCAATTCCCACGGCCGCGCGTTGAAGGCGTAGGGCTTGGAGGTAAGGGCACCAACCGGGCACAGATCGATCACATTGCCCTGCAACTCGCTGCTCAGCGCCTTGTCGAGATAGGTGATGATCTCCATGTCCTCGCCACGGCCAATCGCGCCCATTTCAGGCACGCCAGCGACTTCGGTGATGAAACGGACGCAGCGCGTGCACTGGATGCAGCGGGTCATTGCGGTCTTGACCAGCGGGCCCATATACTTGTCTTCGACGGCGCGCTTGTTTTCCTGGAAACGCGAGCCGGAGACGCCATAGGCCATGGCCTGATCCTGCAGATCGCACTCACCACCCTGGTCGCAGACCGGGCAATCGAGCGGATGGTTGATCAGCAGGAATTCCATCACGCCTTCGCGGGCCTTCTTGACCATTGGCGTGTTGGTGAACATTTCGGGCGGCTCGCCATTGGGGCCCGGACGCATGTCCTTGACCGACATGGCACAACTGGCCTGCGGCTTTGGCGGCCCGCCCTTCACTTCCACAAGGCACATGCGGCAATTGCCGGCTACCGACAGGCGCTCATGGTAGCAGAAGCGTGGAATTTCGGCGCCGGCCGCTTCAGCGGCCTGCAGCAGGGTATAGTAGTCGGGAACTTCGACGAGCTGGCCGTCAACCTTGATACTTGCCATCGCCCCTACTCCGCCGCGATCGACGGCACGGCGCCGTCGCTGGTGGATGAATATGTGTACTGGTCGATCCGCTCTTCGATCACGTGACGGAAGTTGCGGATCAGCCCCTGGACCGGCCACGCCGCAGCGTCGCCCAGCGCACAGATGGTGTGCCCTTCAATCTGCTTGGTGACCTCAAACAGCATGTCGATCTCGCGCTTCTGGGCGCGGCCTTCGACCATGCGTTCCAGCACCCGCATCATCCAGCCGGTACCTTCGCGGCACGGTGTGCACTGGCCACAGCTCTCATGCTTGTAAAAGGCCGAGATGCGCCAGATCGCCCTGATGATATCGGTCTGCTTGTCCATGACGATCACCGCAGCCGTGCCCAGCGACGAGCCGACTTCGCGCAGCCCGTCAAAATCCATCAGTGCATGCCGCATCTTGTCGCCCGGCACACACGGAACCGAGGAACCACCGGGAATGACAGCCAACAAATTGTCCCAACCGCCGCGGATGCC
Source organism: Devosia alba (assembly GCF_039938915.1). Lineage (NCBI taxonomy): Bacteria > Pseudomonadati > Pseudomonadota > Alphaproteobacteria > Hyphomicrobiales > Devosiaceae > Devosia > Devosia alba. The sequence continues at coordinate 128,632 of NZ_JBDUUI010000001.1, forward strand.
GCCGCAGTGCTTTTCAATCATATCCTGGAACGGCACGCCCATTTCTTCTTCGAAGGTCGCTGGCTTGTTCACATGGCCGGACACGCACATCAGCTTGGTGCCGGTATTGTTGGCGCGACCGAGCGAAGCGAACCAGGCGCCCGAACGGCGCAGAATTTCTGGCACAACAGCAATCGACTCGACATTGTTCACCGTGGTCGGGTTGCCATACACGCCCATGCCCGCCGGGAATGGCGGCTTGAGGCGGGGCTGCCCCTTCTTGCCTTCCAGTGATTCCATCAAAGCGGTTTCTTCGCCGCAGATATAGGCGCCGGCGCCGTGATGGACGATGATATCGAGGTCCCAGCCGTGGATATTGTCCTTGCCGATCAGCTTGGCTTCATAGGCCTCCTCGACAGCGCGCTCGAGATGCTGACGCTCGCGGATGAACTCGCCGCGCACATAGATAAAGGCCAGATGGGCATCCATGGCGCGGGCGGCCAACAGGCAGCCCTCGACCAAATGGTGCGGGTCATGGCGCAGGATGTCGCGGTCCTTGCAGGTGCCGGGCTCAGACTCGTCAGCATTGACCAGTAGGTAATGTGGACGGCCGTCATTGACCTTGGGCATGAAGGTCCACTTCAGTGCCGTGGGAAAACCGGCGCCGCCGCGACCCCGCAGGCCCGAGGCTTTGACTTCATTGGTAATCCAGTCGCGGCCGGAATCGATAAACTCCTTGGTGCCGACCCAGGCACCCCGTTCCCGCGCGCCAGCCAGCGTCCAGTCGTGTTGACCGTACAGATTGGTGAAAATGCGATCTTTATCAGCGAGCACGTTTCACTCTCCTAGCGCGGCTTCTTGCCGAAGACGCGGACATATTCTGCCTCGCCGCCCTTGGCCAGTGCAGCAGCTTGCTTGATCCAGTCGTCACGGGTGATGCGACCCTTGAAGTTAAGCGCATCGTCAACCTTGGTGACATCATCACTGCTGAACCCAGCAACCTGGCTCCATTTGGTGATACCCAACGCGTTGAGCCTACGCTCCAGCACCGGTCCCACACCCGAAATCAGTTTGAGATCATCGGCAGCGCCGGCGGGCGCGACAAACAATGGCGTATCGCCGCCCTTTTCAGCCGTCGGATTGACGGCAGCCGGGTCGGCCTTGGGCGCAATGATTGTGCGGCTCTTCTTGGGGGCAGCAACCGAAGGCTCTACGGGCGTCTTGTCCACTGCCTTGCCACCATCGATTTTGCCGCCATCTGACTCAGCACCGGTCGCGCCGGCACGCATGGCGTTGTTCGGCTTGCCATTGGCGTTGGCCGCTGCATCAGCAGCCTTGCGCTCGCCCTCCGCCTTCGCCTGGGAAACCTTGGACTTCTCGGGTGTGCCTTTGATTGCGGGCGCCGACTCAGCGGTCACATCCTTGGGCTTGGCCGCGGTGGTTGGCGCAGGTGCAGCCTCAGGCGCAGCAGCTTCCGGCGGTGGCGCCGGTGGAATGAACTTCTCGCGCTTGGCAGTCGGCTTGACCAGCAGTGTGGTCTGGCCACCCTGTGCGGCCGAATGCAGGCGTTCGACCTGCGGGCCCGGCTTGATGGTGTGGCCTTGCCCTGCGGCAAATGCATCCACGATCTCTTCGAACCGCTCGGCCGTCAGGTCTTCGTAAGTGTCGTGGTAGATGGCAACCATTGGCGCGTTTACACACGCTCCGGCGCATTCCACTTCTTCCCAGCTCATCGTGCCATCGGCATTGAGATGGTGCGGATCGTGATGAATCTTGCTCTTGCAGATTTCGATAAGATCGCCGGCGCCACGCAGCATGCACGGCGTGGTGCCGCAGACCTGAATGTGGGCGCGCGTGCCAACCGGCTGCAATTGAAACTGGGTATAGAAAGTTGCCACTTCCAGCACCCGGATATAGGCCATGCCGAGCATGTCCGCGATCGTTTCGATCGCAGCCCGGCTGACCCAGCCATCCTGATCCTGTGCCCGCATCATCAACGGTATGACAGCAGACTGCTGCCGGCCGGCCGGGTACAACCCGATCTTCCATTCCGCCCATTTGGCGTTCTCAGCACTAAATGCGAACGATGCCGGTTGAACCGACTCGTCAGCCAGGCGACGCGCAACCATCAGCGATCAACCTCTCCGAACACGATATCAAGCGAGCCAAGGATCGCCGAGACGTCAGCCAGCATATGGCCACGACACAGGAAATCCATGGCCGACAAATGTGCAAAACCCGGCGCCCGGATCTTGCAACGGTATGGCTTGTTGGAGCCATCACTAACCAGATAGACGCCAAACTCCCCCTTGGGCGCTTCTACGCAGGCGTAAACCTCGCCCGCCGGAACCTTGTAGCCTTCGGTATAGAGTTTGAAGTGATGGATCATAGCTTCCATCGACCGCTTCATTTCGGCGCGCTTGGGCGGCACAACCTTGCCATCAAGCGAGGAAACCGGGCCCTTGCCGTCGGCAGCGTTCAACTTGGCGACACACTGCTTCATGATCTTGGTCGACTGACGCATCTCTTCCATGCGGATCAGATAGCGGTCGTAGCAATCACCATTCTTGCCGATGGGAATGTCGAATTCCATCTCGTCATAGCATTCGTAAGGCTGGCTCTTGCGCAGATCCCAGGCGGCACCCGAACCGCGCACCATCACGCCCGAGAAACCCCAGTTCCACGCGTCTTCCAGCTTGACCACGCCAATATCGACATTGCGCTGCTTGAACATGCGATTTTCGGTCAGCAGTGTATCAAGATCGACAACGAACTTGAGAAATTCATCGCAGAACACATCGATATCATCGATCAGCGACTGTGGCAGATCCTGATGCACGCCGCCGGGGCGGAAATAGGCCGCATGCATGCGCGCACCAGATGCACGCTCGTAGAAAATCATCAGCTTTTCGCGCCACTCAAAGCCCCACACCGGTGGCGTCAACGCCCCGACGTCCATGGCCTGCGTAGTGACGTTCATCAAATGCGCCAGCAGACGCCCGATTTCCGAATACAGCACACGGATCAACTGGCCGCGGCGCGGCACTTCCAGACCCAGCAGTTTTTCGACGGCCAGAGCAAAGGCATGCTCCTGATTCATCGGCGCCACATAATCGAGGCGGTCAAAATAGGGCACGGCCTGCAGGTAGGTCTTGGATTCGATCAGCTTCTCAGTGCCGCGATGCAGCAACCCGATATGGGGATCGACGCGCTCGACGATTTCACCGTCGAGTTCCAGAATCAGGCGCAGCACACCATGGGCCGACGGATGGACCGGGCCGAAATTGATAGTGAAATTACGAACATTGGCTTCAACGGTCATTGTTTGGCCTTCTCGTCACCGGGCAGCACATAGTCAGTGCCCTCCCAAGGCGACAAATAGTCAAAGTCGCGATATTCCTGCATCAGTTGAACCGGCTCATAGACCACACGCTTGCGCTCCTCGTCATAGCGCACCTGCACAAAGCCGGAGACCGGAAAATCCTTACGCAGCGGATGCCCGTCAAAACCATAATCGGTCAGGATGCGGCGCAGATCCTGGTGGCCCGAGAACAGCACCCCGAACAGATCATAGGTCTCGCGTTCGAACCAGTCTGCGCCACGAAAAACGCCGGTAATGCTGGGCACAGGCGTAACATCATCGGCACGCAGCTTGACCCGGATGCGATGGTTCAGATGCGGGCTCATGAATTGATAGACCACCTCGAAGCGCTCATCGCGTTCCGGATAGTCGGCACCGCAGATGTCGGTGAAGCTGATGAACCGGCATTTCGCATCGTCGCGCAGGAACGTTGCCACGGAAATGATCGAATCGCGCGCCACAGTCAGCGTCAATTCGCCAAACGCGACTTCCTGTGCAATGACCGCAGCGCCCAAAGCGCCAGCAATGTGCTGGCCAAGGTCCACAAGCGGATCAACCTGGATGGCTTCATCCATTTTTCGCGATCCTATCGTTCGATGGTGCCGGTGCGGCGAATCTTCTTCTGCAGCAGCAATATGCCATAGAGAAGCGCTTCGGCGGTCGGGGGGCAGCCGGGTACATAGACGTCAACGGGCAGCACACGATCGCAGCCACGCACGACTGAATAGGAATAATGATAGTAGCCGCCGCCATTGGCGCAGCTTCCCATCGAGATGACATAGCGTGGCTCTGGCATCTGGTCGTAGACCTTGCGCAGGGCCGGCGCCATCTTGTTGGTCAGCGTTCCGGCAACAATCAGCACATCGGACTGGCGTGGCGAGGCGCGCGGTGCCGTGCCGAAGCGCTCAATGTCGTAGCGCGGCATCGACATCTGCATCATTTCAACGGCGCAGCAGGCCAGACCCGTCTGCATCCACATCAGCGAGCCGGTACGGGCCCAGGTCACCAATTGGGCTACCGTGGACACCAGAAAGCCTCTATCCGCCAATTCATCGGTAACATCGGTGAAGAACGGGTCTTTGGCTCCGGCTGCCTGCTGGGTACGGGGATCAATCAGGCCCGTCGGGCGTGGCGCGACGATCGTCTGGTTATCGCTCAATCCCATTCCAGCGCACCTTTCCGCCATTCATAGATAAAGCCGACCGTCAGCACGCCCAGGAAGATCATCATCGACCAGAAGCCTAACCAGCCGACATCGTGGAACGCCACTGCCCAGGGGAACAGAAACGCGACCTCGAGGTCGAAAATAATGAACAGAATCGCCACGAGATAGAACCGCACGTCGAACTTCATGCGGGCATCATCGAAAGCATCAAACCCAGCCTCAAAGGCCGAGACCTTCTCTGGGTCTGGATTCCGAACTGCAACAATGAAGGGAACCACCAGCAACGCCAGTCCGATAACGGCGGAGAGGCCGAGGAAGATGATGATGGGCAGATAATCGCTGAGCAAATCAGTCATGCGGCAGCCTGTTTTCTAGTCCGGTCGGGCGACCGGCGTCACGTGAGTTTCGCAAGCAATTGGGGCAAGCGAACCGGCGCAACGAATGATGGCTTGGGCTTAGACCTTTGGCCATCGGGTTTCAAGGGAAAGAAAATATGATGATTACAATCATATATCTCCTATCCCGCAGCGGCTGGGATGCTGTGGCTTGAGGCAGATAAAAGCCTGGACGAGGGTCGCAGATGACAGCCGATATTGCCGCCCAAACCACGCAACGGACAGAATCGCTCCTGCGACGACGGACCACAGGATCCGCTCGAAACCGCCCAAAGCAAAACGGCGAACCGCAGAACGGTTCGCCGAATTGGGTTTGCAAGACGCTAGGTCAGGCGGGCGGAGAACCGCCCTGCCCGATTGCAAATCTTAGAAGTGGTAGAACACGCCGACAGTTGCCTTGGCGCCATCGAAGAACTGGTCGCCAGCAGCGTTGGTGAAATCACCGAGGCCAAGAACTTCACCACGAACCGACACAGCGTCGGTCACAGCAACTTCAACACCACCGCCGAGAGCGTAGATGCTGTCGCTGGTGCCCGAACGGCTGGTCATGCCAACACCGCCTGCAGCGTAGACCATGACCTGATCGGTCACGACTGCGCCAACGCGAGCCAGCGCCAGGAACATACCGGCGTCGTCGCCGTCCTGGAACAGGTAGTCGCCCTGAACTTCAAGGCCGAGCAGGATCGGATCGTAGGCGATGAAGTTAACGCCGACAGCGCCACCGATCGAGAACTGCGACGAGTCAGTTTCGAGATTGTTCAGGCCGTTTGCGTTGGTGAACACGCCACCAACATTCACGCCTGCATAAAGACCTTCCCAGCCGAAACCAGCAGCTTCGTAAACTGGCACTGGCGTGGTCGGGATGATCAGATCAGCAGCCTGAGCGCCGCCAACGAGAAGCGCGGCAGCAGCCACACCGAGAGAAAGTGAACGTACAAACATATCTTGCACTCCCATAGAGTTAACCGTAGTCCACCGTTAGATGCATCAGCCCAACGCGTGTGGCAAGCCTCTGCCTGAGGATTTAGGCAGTGCGGATAACATTCCATGACCATTTAGGGGGAGGTGTTGCGCCAATGTCGCGCATTTGGCCCAATTTGATACAAATCCCACCCAATGCGCGCTAGCCAAGGCTACCAAGCTTGGCAGATGTACCCCTGACTGAGTCGCGCCGTCAAGCCACACCTTCGCCATAATTGGGACAGCGTTCGACACAAGTGGCCCGCTCGCGCCGGTCAGGCAGCCCAGCACTACAATGGGACCAGCCGAATCAACGTGCTGCCCCCCACCGTTCCGCCACGTTTGGACCACTATGGAAAAGTGTCGGCGGGCACGACGCGCCCACCGGCAGATTCGGTAGCCTAGAGGCTGCCCACCAGAACCGGCTCGGCCCGATAGGCGTCCGGAAAGATCGCCTCGAGCGCAGCGATCTTGGGCAGGTCGTGGACCACGATATAGGGCCAGGTCGGGTTCAGCGTCAGAAAGTCCTGATGATACTGTTCGGCCGGGTAGAAGGCCTGCAAGGGCTCAATAGTCGTCACGATGGGGGCTTCAAAACGGCCCGTGGCATCAAGTTGGTCGATATAGGCTTGGGCCGTGGCCGCCTGTTCGTCATTCACTGCAAAGATCGTCGAGCGGTACTGCGAACCTCGGTCAGGGCCCTGGTAGTTCAGCTGAGTCGGGTTGTGCGCCACAGAAAAATAGATGTGCAGCAGGTCGCCATAGCTGACCACGGACGGATCATAAGTCACCTCAACCGCCTCGGCGTGCCCGGTCTTGCCCGAGCTGGACAGTTCATAGGTCGCGGTTTCCGCAGAACCGCCCGAGTAACCTGATACCGCATTGCGAACGCCGTTGACGTGCTGGAACACGCCCTGCACGCCCCAGAAACAGCCACCGGCAAACACCGCCACGGCACTGGTACCCGTTTCAGTCAGTTCAGCAGCTGGCGCGGGGATAACCACATGCGCCTCCTGCGCGGCCACCGGCAGGTTGAACAGGCCCAATGCCAGGGCAGGCAGAACGAGAAAGGAAGCGAAGGTGGCGCGCCAGGCATTTGGACGCGTGACGACAGGTGAACGGGTGCTGGACATGATCATTTCCTTGATTGGAACTATCTACGCTTCAGTTCGCATTATAGGGCGGTTTGGTTACCCCAGATCACGCGCTTCACGGCGATATGAACCAGCACCCGGCCCCGAAAACGCCTAGCCCGGCCAGACCCAGTCGCGGATCTCGGGCATATCCTCGCCATTGGCGCAGATGTACTCGGTGTGCTCGGCCAGTTTCGCCGCAACCAGATCGGCAAATCGGGCACGGTCGTGGGCAAATCTTCGCACCCCGTCCACCACGGCTTTGGCCACATGGAAGCGGTCAATCTGGTTGAGCACCGCCATGTCGAAGGGCGTTGTGGTCGTGCCCTCCTCCTGAAAGCCGTGGACGTGGAAATTGTGGTGATTGGTCCGCCGATAGATCAGGCGATGGATCAGGGCAGGATAGCCATGATGCACGAAAATCACCGGGCGGTCGGCGGTGAACATGGCATCGAACTGGTCGTCACTGATGCCATGCGGATGCTGGCTTGGTGCCTGCAGAGTCATCAGGTCGACCACATTCACCACGCGCAATCTGATGTCGGGGAACTGCTCGCGCAACAGTGCAACGGCGGCCAACGCCTCCATGGTGGGCACATCGCCCGCACACGCCACCACTGCGTCGGGCTCTTCCTCGCCGCAGGTCGACGCCCAATCCCAAACACCTAGCCCCACTGCGCAATGGGCGGCAGCCGCCTCCATATCGAGCCATTGCAGCTCCGGCTGTTTGCCGGCCACGATGACGTTGATGTAGTCGCGGCTGCGCAGGCAATGATCGACCACCGATAGCAGCGTATTGGCATCAGGCGGCAGATAGACCCGGACTACACCGGCCTTCTTGTTCATCGCATGGTCGATAAAACCGGGATCCTGATGGCTGAACCCATTATGGTCCTGCCGCCACACATGCGAGGTCAGCAGATAATTGAGTGACGCCACCGGCTTGCGCCAACCGATGGTCTTGGCCACATCCAGCCATTTCGCATGCTGGTTGAACATGGAGTCCACCACATGGATAAAGGCTTCGTAGCAGGAGAAAAATCCATGCCGCCCTGTGAGCAAATAGCCTTCAAGCCATCCCTGGCACAGATGTTCGCTGAGCACCTCCATCACCCGTCCATCAGGGGAAAGCTGCTGGTCGGTTTCGATGATATCCCCCATGAACACCCTGTCAGTGACCTCGAACACATCGCCCAGCCGGTTCGACTGCGTCTCGTCGGGGCCGAACACCCGGAAGTTCTGCACATCGTCATTGAGGGTCAGGACATCGCGCAAGAACGCTCCCGCGGCCCGAGTCGCTTCACCCATGACCGCGCCGGGGGCCGCCACCGGCAGCGCGTAATCGCGAAAGTCCGGCAGTTTGAGGTCCTTGAGCAGCAACCCGCCATTGGCGTGCGGATTGGCGCCCATCCGACGCTCCCCGACAGGCGCCAGCGCCGCCAGATGCGGGAGCAGCTTGCCAGTTGCGTCGAATAATTCTTCGGCCTTGTAGCTGCGCAGCCAGGTGTCAAGCAATTCGAGGTGCTCAGGAATCTCGGCCAGCTTGGCCAGCGGCACCTGATGGGAGCGCCATGAATCTTCGGTCGGGTGGCCATCCACTTCCTTGGGGCCAGTCCAGCCCTTGGGCGAACGCAGCACAATCATCGGCCAGGCCGGGCGTTCCACAGTCTCGCCGCTACGGGCTCTGGCCTGGATGCCCGCGATCTCCTCCATGACGGTATCAAGCGTGGCTGCCATCTTCTGATGCATGGTTGCGGGGTCGTGCCCCTCAACGAAATACGGCTTGTAACCATAGCCACGGAACAGAGCATCCAGCTCGTCATGGCTGATGCGGGCCAGCACAGTCGGGCTGGCGATCTTGTAGCCGTTCAGATGCAGGATCGGCAGCACCGCGCCATCGCGTGCGGGGTTAAGGAACTTGTTGGAGTGCCAGCTCGTCGCCAGCGCGCCGGTCTCTGCTTCGCCATCGCCGACCACACAGGCCACCACGAGATCGGGATTATCGAACGCCGCGCCATAGGCGTGCATCAGCGAATAGCCCAGTTCGCCACCCTCATTGATTGACCCCGGCGTTTCGGGGGCCACATGGCTTGGGATCCCGCCCGGCCAGGAAAACTGCCGCACCAGCCGCGTCAGGCCCGCGTCATCCTGCCCGATTTCGGGATAGAACTCGCTATAGGTTCCCTCCAGATATGTGTTGGCCACCAGTCCTGGTCCCCCATGCCCTGGTCCAGTGACGTAGATCATGTCGACATCGCGTTCATTGATGATGCGATTGAGATGGACATAGATGAAGTTCAGCCCGGGCGTGGTTCCCCAATGCCCCAACAGGCGGGGCTTGACGTGGTCGAGGGTCAGCTTTTCACGCAGCAACGGGTTATCGCGCAGGTAGATTTGCCCGACCGAAAGGTAGTTCGCCGCCCGCCAATAGGCATCCATTCGGGCCAGCATGTCGGCTGAAAGGGGGTTCGTCATGACGCGAGTGTCTCCTGCTTGAGCAATGTGGCAACGGTGGCGGCAATAACCGCCTCCTCGTCTGTCGGAATGACATGAACCGGCACCCGCGCTGCTGCCGTCGAAATGATGGCAGCGTTGGCTTGATTGCTGGCGGTGTCGAGGGCGATACCGAGAAAACCCAGCTCGTCGCAGATCCGCTCGCGAATGAGCCCGGCATTTTCGCCGATCCCACCGGTGAACACCAGCGCATCGATCCCCCCGAGAGTGGCCGCCAGGCTGCCAATCGCCTGTCGGATGCGGTAGCAAAACAGCGCCAATGCCTCGACAGCCCGGCTATCGCCGGGCTCTGCAGCCAAAAGGTCGCGAACATCAGCGCTGGTCTCGGACATCCCCAACAGGCCGGATTCATGGTTGACCATGTGGTCGAAGGCCGCCGCATCAATCCCCTGGGTCTGGGCCAGATAGCGCACCAGACCGGGGTCGATGTCACCAGTGCGCGTACCCATGGGCACCCCGGCAGCCGGGGTGAATCCCATCGTGGTGTCGACGCTGTGGCCATCCTGCACAGCAGCCAGGCTGACGCCATTGCCCAGATGCGCCAGCACCACCCTGCCCTGCGCCAGCTGCGGCGCGATCCGGTCGAGTTGCTGCAGGACAAAGGCATAGGACAGTCCATGAAAACCGTACCGCTCAATGCCCTGCTTTGCGTACCAGCGCGGTATGGGCAATTGCTTGGCGACCAGCGGCATGGATCGGTGAAACGCCGTATCCAGGCAGGCCACTTGCTGCAAACCCGGATCGCGGCGCTGGCAGAAGGTGATCATCGCAATTTCTGCCGGCAAATGCTCGGGCGCATAGTCGATAATGCGCTGGAGTTCGGCGAGGAATGCGGCATCGATCACGCAGTGGTCGCGATACTGGGGACCGCCATGCACAATCCGGTGCCCAATCGCGACGATGGCATCCGGGCCAATTTCGCGATCAAGCCAGTCAAACAGCCATGCGACCGCATGGGCGTGATCGGCCACCCCGACCGGCTCGACCGAACGCCCCTCAACCTTGAAGCTGGCGTCGCCCTGCCCCAACCGCCCGAATTTGCCGCGGACCACACACTCGAGAGTGTTCGCCCCATAGACGGCAAACTTCAGGCTCGATGAGCCGGCATTGAGCGCTAGCAGGTATCGGGCCTCCGGTGCTTCAGACATGGCCTTGGCTCATTTTGCTTCCCATGGGACAGGCCAACTAATCCTCTGCATGTGTCGCTGATTGGCACCATGCAGCATAGTGCCGGCGCGCTTGTTGACCCAAATCAACTCTGGACCGCACGGGCCTAGTGATCTCTGACCGCTCGAACGAGCGTCGACAATGCCGATCAGAGCGCCGGCGCCCGGCCGGACGTCGCGCCCGCCTCATCCTGCAGACCAATCTCGATCCGGGCGTCCAGCGCGACAACACCCTGCGCATCTGCCAGCAGCGGATTGATATCCATGGCCACGATCTGCGGAAAGTCGATCACCAATTGCGACACGGCCATCAGCGCCAGCACAATGGCCTGATGGTCAGCGGCTGGTCGGTTGCGATAGCCGGCCAGTAGCGCGCTGACCCGGGTACGTCCGATCATGTCCTCGGCCAGCCCCGCATCGACCGGCAGTAATTCCATGGTGGTGTCGCGCACCACCTCTACCGATACGCCCCCTGCCCCAAACATCATTACCGGCCCGAACACGGGATCTGTCGTAATCCCCACCAGCAGTTCCTCGGCCGATGGACGAATAATCATCTGCTGCACGCTGAACCCGTCGAGCTGGTCGAAGACGCCGCGTGCCGCGAGACGATCCGTAATCGCTTGAGCGGCAGCCTGCGCTGCCTCTGCGCTGGCAAGATTGAGCACAACGCCGCCGAGATCGGATTTATGCGTCAGCGTCGCCGACAGCATTTTGACGGCAACTGCCGCACTACCTGCCAGCAGGTCGGTAGCAGCGGCGCCGACAGCCTCGACGCTGTCCACTGTCAATGTGCGCGGCACCGCAATGCCATAGGCCGCCAGCACGGTCTTGGCTTCAGGCTCGGTGAGCATGGTGCGCGACTGTCGAGCGACTTCCGCCAGTACAAGGGTTGCCGCGGCGCGGTCGACAGTGACGACCTCGTGCTTGTTCGCATCGCGCTGTAATCGCGCCCGCGCGCCATGCCAAAGCGTCAGCATTTCCACCGCATCGGCGGCCTTTGAGGGTGTGTCGACGCTGGCCACGCCAGCCGCATTGAGCATATCGCGGGCAGCGGCGGCAGCATGTTGGCCAAGCCAGGTTGCCAACACAGGTTTGCCATTGATCAGACCATTTTCCACCACCGATACCACACCCTGGGCAGCGTCCGCCGCCAGCGCGGTGGGGCAGTTCATCACCAGCACCACATCAACGCCTGGATCATCAGCGACCGCCAGCAATGCCGCCACATAACGCGCTGCCCCGGCATCGCCAATAATGTCCACCGGATTGGACCGTGACCAATTGTCGGGCAGCACCCCCTCGAGAGCGGCCAGCGTTGCCGGTGCGAGCTCGGCGATGATACAGCCCCGATCAAGCAGTTCATCGACCACCAGCACGCCGGCCCCACCGCCATTGGTGACAATCCCGACCCTTCCGCGCGCCAGCGGCTTGAAACGGGCATGAATCTCGGCCGCAGTAAACATGTCTTCGAGATGCTTGACCCGAACAACGCCGGCGCGCCGCAACGCGGCATCAACCACCCCATCTGCTCCAGCCAGCGCGCCGGTGTGTGTCTGGGCGGCCTGCGCCGCCGCTTCATGCCGCCCCGGCTTGATGGCAATGACCGGCTTGCGCCGCACTGCCTCCTGGGCCGTTGCCATGAATTTGGGCCCGTCGGGGATCGATTCCAGATACATCAGGATCGCCGACGTCTTGGGATCGTCCGCCAGAATGGCCAGGAGGTCACTGACATCAACGTCGGCCATATCGCCCAACGAGACGATCTGAGAAAATCCGATCCCCTCGGCCTCGGCCCAGTCGATAATTGTGGAAATGATCGCCCCTGATTGCGACAGCAGTGCCAGCGATCCCTGCCGCGCCGGGATATGGGTGAAACTGGCGTTGAGGCCAACCAGTGGCGCCAAGAGGCCGATCGTATTGGGCCCGATGATCCGCACGCCATATTGCGCAGCGGCCGCCAGCATGCGTTGGCGCAACTGGTCCTGGCTGCCGATGCCTGCGGTGATGATCACAACGGCACGCCCACCGGCTGCGCCAATTTCGGCGATCAAACCGGGTACGGTTTGTGCTGGAGTGGCAATGACATAAAGGTCAGCGACCGTCGGTAGATCTGCCACACCGGCAACGCAGGCAAGTCCACGCAGCACCGTGTATTTGGGGTTGACCGGGTAGATTGCGCCCGCGAACCATCCCGAAACGATATTGCCCAGCACCAGCGTCCCCAGCGACCCGGGGCGCTCGGACGCCCCTATCAGGGCGACAGAGCGCGGTGCCAGGGCATGATCGAGATTGCGGACGGTCATCGGCAGGCTTCCTGACAGGTTCAGCATCGAGAGTATGGCGAAACGCCGCGACGGTTCGGCTAGTCCGGGCGAACCGAGACCACCCGGAATACATGCATCTTGCCGTCATCTTCGCGGATCGACATATACTCACCGGGAACGAACCGTTCTTCCGACAGTCGGAACCCAACTTCGTCGTCTGTGCCGGTCGCCTCGTCATAGTCGAACACCCAGCCATCATCAGAGCTGCGAACAATGCGGCCGCGCGCCTCGTCTTCTCCAGGCCGCCTCCGCACGACGCGGCACCAATCGGGCATGTTGTCATAAGCCGAGGGATCGATATGCCCCTCCGGTGTCAGCGGAAAATACAACCGGTAGCTGTGGTCCGCATCCCCGTGCGGGTGCCCGGGCTCCCGTGCCAACTCAAGCTCAATGCGATAAAGCTCTGCTTTGGTCATAGCCTGCCCCTTCTGACTATTGAGCCGTATAGCCGCCATCAACGAGATGATAGCTGCCGGTAATGAACGAGGCGTCTTCCGAGAGCAGAAACGCCGTCAGCGCCGCCACTTCCTCAGAGGTACCCAAGCGGCCCACCGGATGCATGCCTGCAATTGCCGTCAGCGTTGCCGCGTCGAGATTGGCGCTCAGCAAGGGGGTGTCGATAAACCCCGGTCCAATCGAATTGATGCGGATGCCGTGCTTGGCATATTCAATGGCCGCCGACTTGGTCAGGCCGATAACGCCGTGCTTTGCCGCCACATAGGCCGGAGAATTGGCAAAGCCAACCGAACCCAGTATCGAGGCCATGTTGACAATGGCACCACCGCCCGATGCCAGAATGGCCGGAATCTGGTAGCGCAAGCCGTAGAATACACTCGTCAGATTGATGCCGATTACCTTGTTCCAGCTATCGAGCGGGTATTCACCCGTTGGCGCAGCGGCCCCGGAAATACCCGCATTGTTGACGGCCAGATGCAGCCCACCAAATTCGCGCTGCGCCGCCGCTACCATGGCTTCCACTTCCATCGCATCACTGACATCAGCAGCGAAACCCTTGGCGATCCCACCTTTCGCCACAATGGATTCGGCAACTTCGCGCGCGCCGTCTTCGTTCAGATCGGCAATCAGGACCTTGGCGCCCGAGGCAGCCAGCAATTGCGCAACGGCGGCACCGATGCCCGAGGCGGCTCCAGTGACGACCGCAACCTTGTCTTTGAAATCGAAAGGCATGATGAGCTCTCCTTAAGTGCGACTGCGGGTTGCACGATGCAAACTGACCCGCGCCAGTTTTCGTTCCCCCTTCAAACCATGCCTGCCGCTCAGAGTTCTTGATCTGGCGCAAGTTTGAGCGGTTCGGACGGCCGAAATCGCCTGGGGACTTGATCCGGGTCAACCCGTTCGCCGTCATTGCGGTCCACACTCCACCCTTCAATGTCCGGAGGCACCGCAATGCGATACACTTGCTTTATACCGGTTTCGACCTTTCCAGATGTCACCTCGAGAGCCTCTGTTGCCCTCGGCATGGCCATTGCTGCCCGATTGGACGCCCGGTTTCACGCACTCATTCATGAGGTTGACATCGCGCCCGTCGGCAATGTCCTGGCAGACCTGGCGGTCAATGTCACCGCCATGTCGCAACGCGCCGAGGCTGGCAGCAAGGCAGCAGCCGAAGAATTCACCGTGTGGCTAAACGAGCGTGCCAACACGCTGCACCAGCCAATCGTTGTCGAAACAATCCGGTGCCGGCCCGAAGCCCTGATTGACCATTGGATTATTCCGGCGCGCACCAATGATCTGACACTGATGGCGGCGCCGCAGAACCAGCAAGAACAGGCCCTTGCCATGGAGCTGATATTTGCCAACGGCGGCCCGGTGTTGCTGGTACCCGACGACGCTGCGCCTGGCGTCAACGACGCCATGAACATCTGCATCGCCTGGGATGGCGGCCGTGCCGCAGCACGGGCCGTTCGCGATGCCATGCCATTGCTGAGCGCTGCTGGCACCGTGAGTATTGTGGTCATCGAAGACGACAAGCACATCGAGGGCAATAGCTCCGAAGCCCTGCGCCATTGGCTGGACCATCGCGGTATCGAGACGCGACTGTTGATCCGATCCCGCGGGACTGTTCCCATCGGCCAAACTCTTCAGGCCGCAGCGCTGGCCAATGGAGCGGACATGCTGGTCATGGGCGCCTATGGCCACAGCCGCCTTCGCCAGCTCATTCTGGGGGGCGCCACGCGGAGCATGTTCGAACACGCGCGCCTGCCCATTTTCACCGTGCACTGAGAGCATGGTGATGCCTTGCTGAGCAGAACGCAATCGCCGGTTGGATGGGAACTTTTCAGCTTCTCTAAGCGTTATGATCTATTGGAGCAAAAAAGATGAAGATAATCGTATTTGGCGGCGATGGCTTCTGCGGCTGGCCAATAGCGCTCCGCTTGTCCAACAGCGGACACGACATCATTGTCATCGACAACCTCTCCCGTCGTCGTATTGACCGAGAGCTCGGGGTAGAAAGCCTGACCCCGATCGCCGACATCACTGAGCGTCTTGCTGCGTGGCAACGCGTCAGCGGCAAGACCATCACGTTCCACAACATTGACCTGGCTCAGGACTACGATGGGTTGCGCGCCACGCTGGCGGAGCTGGCGCCCGACGCAGTAGTCCATTTCGCCGAGCAGCGCGCCGCGCCCTACTCGATGCGGAATGCCGCAGGCAAACGCTATACGGTCGACAACAATATCAATGCCACCCATAACCTGCTCGTAGCGCTCGTTGATCTCGATCTGGACACCCATCTGGTTCACTTGGGAACCATGGGCGTCTATGGCTACGATGGCGATGGCCTTGAAATCCCGGAGGGGTACCTCGACGTTGCCGTGACCGACGAAGCGGGGCAGTCCTATCAGCGCTCCATCCTCTACCCAACCCGGCCGGGCAGCGTCTATCATCTCACCAAATCCATGGATCAGCTGCTGTTCCAGTTCTATGCCCAGAACGATCGTCTGCGGATCACCGATCTGCATCAGGGCATCGTCTGGGGCACCCAGACCGAGGAAACCGAGCGCGATGAGGCACTGGTCAACCGCTTCGACTATGATGGTGATTACGGCACTGTTCTCAACCGGTTTCTGGTCGAGGGCGTCAACGGCTATCCACTCACCGTACACGGCAGTGGCGGCCAGACGAGAGCATTCATCAATATCCGGGATACCGTGCGATGTGTGGCCCTTGCTCTGGAAAACCCACCGCAGCGTGGTGAAAGGGTCCGCATTATCAACCAACTTGCCGAAACGCTCAGCGTGAGGACCGTTGCTGAACTTGTCGCCGCCGTCACCGGCGCCGAACTTGCCAATGTCGACAATCCGCGCAAGGAAGCTGAGAGCAATAGCTTGCGGGCGTCCAACCGGACATTCCGCACGCTCGGGCTCAATCCCATTCTGCTCAAGGACGGGGTGATGCGTGAAGCGCTCGAAATTGTACAACGCTACAAGGATCGCTTCGATCCGAAAGTTGTTCCTGCGCGCTCTTTGTGGACACGCGAAAACCGTCCCGGAATAGTGCCGGGATATAAGGAGGACAGTGCCAACTGATGCGCGACCTGTTGCGACTTGTGGGCATCGCCATTCTCGTATTTGCCGTTGTCGGCTTTGCCATGATCTATTCCCGGGATAGCGCTTTTCGCTATGGCGTGGCTGCCTTTCTCGATGGCACGGGCGGAGCGATCCGTCGTGGGTTTTCAGATCTGACCGGGCTCGGCAGCAGCGACAATGGCCCCCAACTGGCGACCACGACTTTGCGCATTGTCCGCCCCAGCCAGACGAGCTGGATTGGCCTTACCGGATTTCCTGACCAGACCGAGGTACATTTCACGGTGCCGCGCGTTGGCGGCTATGTCGACGGGCGACTGGATCTGCGCTTCGATGTTCAATTGGCCGAGGGAGGCGACGGACGTCTGAGCGTCGCAGTGAATGGCGAGCGACGCAGTGAAAAAGTGCTCGATATGGGCCACAATACCCATCAGATCAGCATTCCGCTTACGAATGCTGATCTTCTCGCCAGCAAGGTCGTGGTTGAACTGGCAGCGCGGGGAACGACCAATAATGGGCAGTTATGCCCGACCGGCGCAGTCAACTCTGGCAGTGCGATCAATCTCCTGCCGGAAAGCGCCATGGTGCTGACGACCCTGCAGGACGTGAATGATCCCCAGACGGCCCTTATTGCTGTTCCCGATCCGCTGCTGCTCTATCTGGGCCGGGATAGCAATTCCCAAGCCATCGCAATGTGGGCTGCCCAGCATCTGACGCGCGCCGGTGTGGCTACGATTCTGGTGGATGACCCGCTGACCCCTGGTCGGATCATTGTATCAGACAAAGCGTCAGCGCCGGAGGCGGTGGAACTAGATCTTGGTGGCAATTTCGTGTTGAACGGCCTTGCTGGCCTGCGCCGCGCTATCGAATTTCACCGAGCCGATGCCTTGGTGCCCGCCCAGTTATCCGACTGGCCCGTCACGGTAACCGGGCTGACCACCGAAACCATGGTGCGCAATTTTCGCGGCGCGAAGCAGTGGACCATTCCCTACAAGATTGCTGACCTGCCGGGCGGGCTGACGCCAACTCGCTTCGAGCTGGCTTTGCGCACAAGCATGCTGGCCGAAGGTGATGAATGGATCGTGCAGGTTTCGCTCAACGGCAACCTGCTCCAGACGGTGCGCATGCCGGGCAATGTGCCCGATATAGGCTTGGCGGTTGAGTTGCCTCTCGAGTTACAGGGACTGACCAATTCCCTGGCGGTCAGACTCGTCGACGCTTCACCCAACCAGAGCGTTTGCGGCACCCTACCCGATGCCCAGGCGCAACTCCTCCCCACGAGCCGGTTAACTGCGTTGGGGGTACAGCCAACCGAGGGCTGGCACTACCTGATACGGCAATTGGCCACCGCGCCAGTTGTCGTCCCCGGCAATTATGGCTTGCTCAATGTCAACCAGGCCACGCGCATCGCCGCGATGCTATCGCAGTTCATGCCAGCTGGGGTCAACGCAGCCTTCGAGGCGGAAGGCCCGGCCATGATGCTAACGGCATTGAACAAAAATCAGCTGGCACAGCTGTTGCGGGCCAGGAAAGAGGCCGATATGGCTCCCGAACGGCGCGACTGGCTGGTCACCGCGACGGGCGAAACCGGGACCAACTCGCTGCGTCTGATTGACCTGCAAACGCAGGACGAGCCGACATTTTTGAACCAGATGGAATCAGCCAGCGTGGCCATCCTTGTCCAAAGCCATTCCAGCCAGTAACCCGCAGCCCCCTGCGGGCCATCAGTACTGGTCCGTCGATAGCGCGCCAGCCACGCTGACACGGCCACTGCCGCTCACGGCTGCGCCGCTGGTGCTGCTGCTGTTTACCCTTATCAGTTCACTGCTGCTGTTTGCCGTCAACACCGTGCCGTGGCTGGTCGAGACCTTCCCGAACCGCGACTTCGTCTTCTCGCCCTATCTGGGTACTCACTCGATCCCGCTGCGCATCTTCATCCTCAGCTTTTACCTGGCCTTTACGGCGGCCGTGGGCGCGAGTTCCCTGGGTAAACTGAAGTTCCTTGTCGAGATGACGTCCTTCTTCATCATCATCTGCTGCGTCTTCGACATGCTCAATGTTGTGCTCTACGAGGCCTACGGCTTCATCTATTCGCTGCATGTGGTGGAAATCCTGTCGGGCCTGTTCGGCTACTTTGTCTTTTCACTCAAGCTACTGGATCATGGCAGCATGCCGGCCAGGGCCCAGACCCCGACCAGCCCACGCTACAAGATCAGAGGATCGTTGCGCCTCGGCATTGCCGTGGCGATCGCCATCGGGCTTTCGGTCTATGTCGACGGGCTGAACCTGTTCATCATCGAGCGCCTGCGTGACCTGGCGCTGTTGGGCGGCACCGGGCCGGGCGTTTTCCTGTTCCTGCCCATGCTGTTCCTGTTGCTTTACATCGATGGCACGGTGCAGGCCATCATCCGGCGCAAGGTCACCTTCACCCCGCCCGTCACCGTGATCGTGCCGGCCCACAACGAGGCGCATGTGATCGGCCGCACCATTGCCAGCCTCGATGCGTCGGCGGCGGGCTATGGCGGCGAGGTACTGGTTCTGGTCCTCAACAACTGCTCGACAGACGATACGGTCAAGGCCACCTGGGAGGCCTTTGACAAGGCCCGCCATCTCAGGGGTCGCGTGGTGGACGTGCCGACATCGGGCAAGGCCAAGGCGCTCAATCGCGGGGTTATGGAGGTGCGCACGCCGTTTATGATCCGCATCGACGCCGATACGCAGGTGCAGCCGGCCACGCTCCGTCGCGCCATGCGACATTTTTCGCGTCCCGGTGTGGGGGTTGTCGGCGGACTCCCTCTGGCGCCAGGCGATGGTCCGTTCGATCGGGCCCGCACGCTCGAGGTGCTGCTCAAGCACGGCTATTACCAGGTCGCCTACGGCGCGACCGATGCCATAGTGGGCGTACCCGGCATGTTCGCGGCCTATCGCACGCGCCTGGTGCGGGCGGTAGGCGGCTTCGTTACCGGCATGAATGGCGAGGACACCGATGTCTCCCTGCGCATCGGCGAGATGGGCCATCGGATCGTGGGCGATCCCTCGGTCGTCTATGTCTCGGAAGTGCCGGTGACATACTGGCACCTGCGCGAGCAGCGCATGCGCTGGTTCCGCTCTGTCTATCACGTCAGTGCGCGCAACCGGAACTATCTCGATAGCTGGCGTTTTTCCATGCGGGGCAAGATCATCCTGCCCTTCATGCTGCTCAATTCGGCCCGTCGCGCGATGATGGTGCCGCTGGCGCTGTTCAGCCTCCTCCATCTCGGCTTTGCCTTTGAGGGCGAAGCAACCCTGACCGTCAGCGCGGCGCTCGCCGTGCTGCTGGGAGCGCCCACACTGATGGCGGCCTTCGCGGCGCTGGCCAATGGCCGCCCCCGGGCGCTGCTCGGTCTGCCGCAATACACGCTGTTCCGCATCGTGCGATCCTACCTGACGCTGGAGTCAGTGCTCAGCATTGCTTTCGCAGACACTGCCACGGTGCGTAAAAATGCAACCTAATTACTCAATGGATGTTCTTCTTCGTGAGAGACTATCCACCAGGCGACGGCATTTGCCGATTTGCCACGAAGGGTGCGAGCCGTATGCGATATCCGTTGGTCTTGTTTCTGGTGCTTTTTGTAATGGCCCCCTACACGGCACACGCCGTGTTGTCTGGCAGCGCTCGATTTCAGCCCCGGCCTGACCACAGCACCGCGCAAGTAGCGCAGCGCGGCAAAATCCGGTCGGCGGGCCACCAATTGGCCGGCGGCGTGCTGATTTCCACCAATCTGTCCTGTCCTGCTGCCCAGCCGCAGCATTGCTGACTGGACAATTCGCACATATCCGCGCAGCCGAACTAGTCGGTTTTCCCATCCAGTACCCTGATACGCCGCTCGCAGACGCTTGCGTCGCTGACTCGCGTGCAAGCAGCAGATTGTCGCACTGGAAGTAGCCGATAGGGTGTGGAACTCAGCCAATCCGCTGCGCCCAAAATTCGGCAGGTCCACCCCCAGCATTGGCGCTTGCCGCATCATGACCTGGCCGACTAATATTGACCGCTAGACCAGTCCAATGCCCACCAATCCAGGCTGCACCATGGGCTGGTTGTTCTGGTGCCGTACAATCGTGCTATGCGAGCCGCCATGCGACTCGGTGAGTGGGTCGCGCCCCTGCAGAACGATCAGACCACCCGAAAGAACCAGATATGAGTGAAGCGCACGAAAAGCCTCTGTGGGCGCAAAGCAAGCGTGAGAAGGCCAATGCCGAGCGCGTGGCCCAGGGCCTGAAGCCCAAGCGCCGCATTCTGCCCTGGATCATTCTGGCAATAGTCGTCCTGGGTATCGTGGGATTCATCCTTCTCCGCCCGCCCGCGCCATCCGCCCCCGAAACAGGCGACACGGCACCGGTCGCCAAGCAAATCAGGCAATCGGAAACCGCAACCATTGAGACGACGACGCTCCAGCAGACTGTCAAGGTCACCGGTACGCTTGTTCCGGGCAGGCAGTCCGAAGTGGCCTCGCAGGCATCCGGGCGGGTTATCGCTGTGCTCAAGCGTCCGGGAGATCCTGTCTCTGTCGGCGATGTCCTTGCCCAGATCGATCGGGCCACGCTGGAATTGCAGCTCAGTCAGCAGCAGGCAACGGCACAGGCCACGCGTGCCCAATTGGCTTCATCGCAGCAGCAGCTTGAGCGGACCGAGCAATTGGCGAGCCAGGGTTTGGCCAGCCCATCGACGCTGGAACAGGCCCGATCCGCCAATGCAGCACTGGAGGCCAATCTCAAGGCACTCGACATCGCCGTTGAGTCGGCCAAGCTTGCGCTCAGCAATGCCACCGTCAAGGCACCGCTGGACGGCATCGTTTCTGCGCGCTCGGTCGAGCCCGGGCAAACCATCGCCTCGGGCACGCCCCTGTTCACGATCGTCAATCTTGACGAGATGCAGTTCGACGCCGCCGCCTCGGTCAATTCAAGCGCCCTGGTCGCGCCGGGGCAACCCGTCTCCGTCACGGTAAGTGGCCTTGATGGGCAGGAATTTGCTGGCACAGTCACCCGGGTCAACCCCGTTGCCGTCAGCGGTACCCGCGCTGTGCCGATCTATATCGAGCTCGACAATGAATCCGGCAGTTTGCGCGGCGGCATGTTTGCCACCGGGCAGATCACCGTCGCCGAAAAAAGCCAGGCGCATGCCGTTTCCGCCGCTGCCTTGCGCGAGGACGCTGACGGGACCTTCGTCCTCAAGCTGGTCGATGGCACACTGGTTCGGCAGGGCGTGGAGACAGTCCAGAAATGGGATCGCGGTCACCTGGTCGAGGTTACCGGTATTGCCGCTGGTGACGTGATCGTCTCGGCACCGCTCGATGAACTGGTCGCCGGCGATACCTATAAGTTGATCGAAGGCTGACCCATGTTCCTTACCCGCATCAGCGTCAATCACCCCGTCTTTGCCACCATGATCATGGTGGCGATCATGGTGTTCGGGGTCTACGCCTACCAACGATTGCCGATCGAACAACTGCCCGACATCGATTTTCCCGTGGTGGCTGTCGTCGTCAGCTATCCCGGCGCCTCCCCTGAGGCTGTCGAAGCCGACATCGTCAGGCCGATCGAAGATGCGGTGAACACCATTGCTGGCCTTGATAGCGTGCAATCCACCGCCCAGGCCGGGCAGGCCATGGTGCTGATGATCTTCAATCTCGATTCCAACTCCCAACAGAAGGCGCAGGACGTTCGCGACAAGCTCGATCCGATCAAGGCGACGCTGCCCGAGGGGGCCGGCGATCCGCGGGTACTGCGTTTTGACCCCAGCGCCTTGCCGGTACTCTCGCTGGCTGTGAGTTCCACGACCCTGTCCGATCGCGACCTGACGGCACTCACCAAAGATGTCATCGCAACGCGAATTTCCAACATCGATGGGGTTGGCAGCGCCAGCGTTGTGGGCGGGGTACCGCGCCAGCTTAATATCCAGATCGATCCTGATCGGCTGACCGCCTTCAATATCAGTCCTGATGCCGTGATTCAGGCGCTACGGGCCGCCAACCGCGATCTGTCTGCAGGCTCGATTACCCAGGACAGCATTGTGCAGTCGATCCAGGTCCTGGGTCGGCTCGATAACGAAGACGATTTTTATGACGTAACCGTCGGCAATCAGGGTGGCCAACCCGTCACCGTGCGCGATGTGGCGACCATCGTCGATGGCACTGGCGATGCGTCGAGCCTGGCGATTCTCAATGGCGAGCGCGCCATTGCGATTGATGTTCTCAAGACCCAGGGTGCCAATACCGTGGGCGTTGCCCAGCAGATTCGCGCGACAACTGCCGACCTCATGGCCAATGAACTGCCCGAAGGCGCGGTTAAGATTCAGGTCGTGGTGGACAATGCCCAGCCGGTGGAAGACTCCTTCCACGCCGTCCAGAACATGCTGATTGAAGGCGCACTGCTCGCCGTCGCCATCGTGTTCCTGTTTCTCAACTCGTGGCGATCGACCATTATTACCGGCCTGACGCTGCCGATTTCCATCATCGGCACGATGGTGGCGCTCAGTGTGCTCGGTTACAGCCTCAACATGATGACGCTGCTCGCACTCTCTCTGGCTGTCGGCATCCTGATCGACGACGCCATCGTCGTGCGCGAAAACATCACCCGGCACCTGCATATGGGCAAGTCCCACCGGCAGGCCGCATTGGACGGCACCAACGAGATCGGCCTCGCCGTGATGGCGACGACCTTGTCGATTGTTGCAGTGTTTCTCCCGGTCGCCTTCATGGACGGCATCATGGGGAAGTTCTTCCTCCAGTTTGGTGTGACGGTTTCGGTCGCGGTGATGATTTCGCTGTTTGTCGCCTTTACGCTCGACCCGATGATGTCGAGCGTTTGGTACGATCCCGCCTCCCAACCCAACGCCAGGCGTGGGCCGCTCGGCAAGGCCGTACAGCAGTTCGACCGGCTGTTCGCGTGGATCACCAGCGGGTACCGCTCCCTCATTCGCTGGGCGTTGAAGTTCCGCAAAACCGTATTGCTGATCGCCCTGCTGTCCTTCGTCGGCGCATTCCTGCTATTCCCCCGCGTCGGCGTCGAATTTGTCCCGGTCACCGACACGGGTATATTCACCGTTTCGGTGGAAACGCCCTCGGGCACCTCCCAGGACGCAACGGCTGCCAAACTTCGGCAGGCCGAGACGGTGATCAGAACCTTCCCGGAAGTCGAGACCACCTATTCCACTGTGGGCGGCGGCCTGGCGTCTTCCGGGGCCAATAGCGGCACGATGACGGTAACGCTGGTGGCCAAGGATCAACGCGATATCACGCCCGAGGAAATCATGCCGCGCATCCGTCATGCGCTGGCTGCAGTGCCCGGCGCCGATTTCCAGGTCTCGGCCGCTTCGGGCCTCGGCGGTAGCGCGGCACCGGTGTCCATCACTCTCTATGGCGATTCATTCAGCGTTCTCAGCCGACTATCGGACCAACTTGAACGTGATCTGGCCGACATTCCCGGGCTGATCAACATCACCTCGAGCGTGGACGCCGCCCAGGCCGTCATCGGCATTCGCATCAATCGCGATCTGGCCAACAATCTCGGTATCTCGATGAACCAGATCGCCTCGACGCTGGGGCCGCTGATCAGCGGTGAGGACGTCGCTGACTGGACGGCACAGAACGGACAGGTCTATTCGGTCGTTGTGCGCCTGCCCCCCGAGCTGCGCGACGATGTCGATGCCATCGGCAACTTGCCGATCGCCCAGTCGGGCGCCACCGGGTCGAGCCAGATGATCACACTCAGCCAGGTCGCCGAGGTGGTCGAGAGCACCGGGCCGGCCACCATCAACCGCCAGGATTTGCAGCGTGGGGTGACCATAGACGCCTATCTGCAAGGCGTCGAACTGGGCACGGTGACACCGCAATTGCAGGCGGCTGTCGACAAACTCGACTTCCCCACCGGCTATAGCAGCTCATTTGGCGGCGACGTCGAACAGATTGGCGAAACCATGGGCGCAGTGGGCTCAGCCCTGCTCTTGGCCGTGATCTTTATCTATCTGGTTCTGGCCAGTCAGTTCGGCAGCTTCCTCCAACCCATCGCCATCATGGGTTCGCTGCCCCTGGCGCTGATCGGGGTGATGGTGGGGCTGCTGGTGGGTGGCTCGACCCTCAACATGTTCTCCGCCATTGGGTTCATCATGTTGATGGGGCTGGTGGTCAAGAATGCCATCCTGCTCGTCGACAACGCCAACCAGCACGTCAAAGAGGGCGCGAACCTCTATGAAGCGCTGGTCGAGGCGGGCTCCACGCGGTTCCGACCGATCATCATGACCACGCTGGCAATGGTCTTCGGCATGTTGCCCTTGGCGCTCAACCTGCATGAAGGCAGCGGACAGAACGCGCCCATGGCGCACGCCGTTATCGGCGGCCTGATCAGTTCCACTGCGCTGACGCTCGTGGTGGTGCCGGTGCTGCTGACCTATATCGACAGCTTCAGTGCCTTCACCCGTCGCTTCCTGCCCAGGGGACCTGACGAGGTGGAACATGCTCCCGCCGAATAGGGCAAGACGCCTGACGTTAAAGCGCAGGGCGACGGGGGGCTGGCGGACGTAGGCAACGAGGAAGATGGGACGGTATCGAGGGCGGCATTGAATGCCACGCCACCCTCGACCGGCGCCTATTCAGCCTTGCTGAGGGCCGCGGCTATTGCGTCTTTGATCGCCAGTCGCTGTTTACGC
This sequence comes from Devosia alba, assembly GCF_039938915.1. Lineage (NCBI taxonomy): Bacteria > Pseudomonadati > Pseudomonadota > Alphaproteobacteria > Hyphomicrobiales > Devosiaceae > Devosia > Devosia alba. Next base: position 153,863 of record NZ_JBDUUI010000001.1, read on the forward strand.
AACATGCCCTCGGCGTCTTCGGTCACAGCATCCAGCCGGCTCTCGGCACGATGCACCTTGTCGTTGACGTCGTCATATTCGATGAGCAGCTTGGCAAAAGCTGGATCTTTGACCTTCAGCGCAGAAATGGCGTCCAGTTGATCAGGAAATTCCTCGCTCAGTGTGTGAGGGGTGTTCGACATGCTGCCTCCTTCGGTTTGCAAAGGCACCATGGCGTTGAAATGCTCCGGCCACTTTGATCAGGATCAAGAAGTCATTGATTTCCCAGCGTTCTCGGGCCAACGCATCAAAAGCGTCGCCCGCTGACACCGACGCACCCGATCGCCCGCCCCAAGAGTCGAGCGCAATCACCCCCATGGACAAGGGCGCCGCGCCAGCACCCCTCTGTTTCGGTCAGGCACCAGGAGCAGGATCCATGGCTGCCTGCCCATGCAGTGCGGTCCAAGGCCTCCCTAAACTGGCTTTCACCTGATAAGGCTAACGCCATGATATACAAAAAACCCGTCGGACAGGCATGAGCAACGATTTGAACGAAGGCACCGACATCGTCGCGTGGCTGGACCAGAACCCCCAGGTGGAAGTACTGCACACAGCAGTCGTTGATCTTAATGGCATCATGCGCGGCAAGCGCATTCCCATCGATCAGGCGCGCCGCATTGCCGACAATGGCATTCGCATGCCGCTTTCAATCGTGGGGGTGGATGTCTGGGGCGAAGATATCGTTGGCAATCCAATGGTCTATACCGGCGGCGATACCGACGGGATTTGCAGCCCGACTGGTCGCGGCGCACTGCCGATCAACTGGACGACCCGGCCCAGCGCCATGATCCCGCTCTGGCTGTTTCAGGAGGCACAGACCCCGTTCCTGGGCGATCCGCGCCAGGCACTGGCTCATGTGTTGCGGCGCTTTGCCGAGCAAGGTCTGACGCCGGTTGTGGCCACCGAACTGGAGTTCTATCTGGTTGATCCGGAAGCTGATTCGGCCCGGCCGCCGATTTCGCCCTACACCGGCAAGCGGCTGGATTCCGATGCTATCCTGTCGCTCGACGAATTGGAAGATTTTGGCGAGTTCTTCCGTGACGTCTACCTGCAATGCGAGCAACAGAATGTGCCCGCCGATACGGCCGTAGCTGAAAACGGCATTGGCCAGTTCGAAATCAATCTGTTGCACAGCGCCGACGCCCTCAAGGCGGCCGATGATGCGGTGCTGTTCAAACGCATCGTCAAAGGCGTGGCGCGCAAGCACAAGCTGGTCGCTACCTTCATGGCCAAGCCCTATGGCGGCCGGTCGGGCAATGGCTTCCACGTGCATTTCAGCCTCAATGACGCTGCAGGCAACAATGTGTTCGACGACGGCACCGAGACCGGGTCCGAGGTGATGCTGCACGCGGTTGGCGGACTGCTGGCTGGCATGGCGGAATCAACTCTGCTGTTTGCGCCCCATTTCAATTCCTACCGTCGCCTGCGGCCCGACACCCATGCGCCCAGCGCGGTCTCGTGGGGCTATGAGAACCGCACCACGGCGGTGCGCATCCCCGGCGGCAATCCCAAGGCACGCCGCATCGAGCACCGCGTCGCCGGCGCTGATGCCAATCCCTATCTGGTACTGGCCGGCATTCTGGGCGCGGCACTGGTGGGCATTGAAGACGAAGTCAAACCGCCCAAGCCCTTCAAGGGCCGCGCCTATTCGGAACGTCTGCCCAAACTGCCCGCCGACTGGGCGTCTGCGGTCAATGCATTTGAAGATGGCGATATGATCCCGCGCATTTTTGATCCGACCCTGCATTCGATGTTTGTAGCCTGCAAGCGCCAGGAGATCGCCGGGTTTGCTTCCCAGGTGACCGATCTTGAATTCAGCGCCTATCTGGAGATCGTGTGATGGCGACACCAACTTATGCTGGCGATGGTAGCTACCCGCCGAGCTATTACGCAGCCTCGCGCGCCATTATCCGCCAGCCGGTGACGTTGAAGGGCGAGGTAAAGGCCGACATCTGCGTGGTGGGGGCGGGTTATTCGGGCCTGTCGGCAGCGCTGCATCTGGCCGAACAGGGCTTCAAGGTCGTCGTGGTTGAGGGTGCCAGCATCGGCTGGGGTGCCTCGGGCCGCAATGGTGGCCAGGTGGTCAACGGCCTCAATGCCAGCCTGGATACCATTGGCAGACGCTACGGCGAACAGACTGCGCAGTTTGTCGGCGGCATGGTTCAGGAGGGTGCTGGCATCATCTATGACTGGGTCGAACGCTACGGCATCGACTGCGATCTGCGGCGCGGCAATATCTATGCCGCCTACACGCCCCAGCACTTGCGGGAGTTGGAGGCCAAGCAGACGCTGTGGCGCAAATACGGCATGGACGACCACGAAATGCTCGACAAGGCGGCCATCCGCCGTCACATCGGCAGCACGGTTTACGAAGGCGGGATGATCGACCATTCGGGTGGTCACATGCATCCGCTCAACCTCGCACTGGGCGAAGCCAAGGCGCTCGAAGGCCTGGGCGGGGTCATCTACGAGAATTCGCCGGTCATCAAGGTCGATCAGGCGGCTGACCAGGCGACGGTACGGACAGCGCATGGCACAGTGACAGCCAATGCCGTGCTGGTGTGTGGCAATGCCTATCTCGGCAATGTTGTGCCCGAACTGACAGCCCGCGTGATGCCGGTCTCCACCCAGATGGTAGCCACCGCACCGCTTGGCAAGGAACGGGCCGAAGCGCTGCTTCCGACCGGTATGTGCGTGGAAGACGTGCGCTATATCCTCGATTATTTCCGGCTCAGCGCCGACCATCGCCTGATCTTTGGCGGCGGCGTCGTCTATGGCGGCACCGATCCAGCCGATGTGATCGCCAAGCTGCGGCCCAACATAGACAAGGTGTTCCCGCAATTGGCCGACGTCAAAATTGACTACGCCTGGAGCGGCAATTTCGCATTGTCGTTCTCGCGCGTGCCGCAATTGGGCCGGTTGGGCGACAAGGTGTATTTTGCGCACGGCTATAGCGGCCACGGCGTTACCGGCTCGCATCTGTTCGGCCGGATTCTGGCTGAGGCGGTGCGGGGCGACCTGACGCGCTTTGATACCTTCGCCAAGCTGCCCTGGATCCCCTTCCCCGGCGGCCGGATGTTCCGGGCTCAATATTCGACGCTGGGCTCATGGTGGTACGCGCTCAAGGATCGCCTCGGGCTCTGACGATCAGCGGGCTTTTTGGCATCGCGCGAAGATGGACCGTTTGGCGCGGTTTGGACTTCCCGACATTGGTTGACGTCCCTTAGGGTAACGTCAATCAGATGGAGAATCGCGTGAGCCAGACATTGCAGCGGTCGCAGATTGGCCGGCGCGAGTATTTCCAACCCATCATGGCGGGGGCTCTGGCGGCCATTGTCGGCTATGCCAGCACGTTTACGCTGGTGCTGGCGGCACTGACGGCCTCGGGGGCTTCGCCGCAGCAGGCAGGCTCCGGGCTGATGAGCGTTTGTATCGCCATCGGCATTCTCAACATTGTGGTCAGCGCCCAAGTCCGGGTGCCGGTAAGCTTTGCCTGGACGACGCCGGGCATGGCGTTCCTGCTGACCGTGGGCGAGCCATTGGGCGGGTTCGCGGCTGTGTCGGGCGCTTTTCTGGTGGCGGCGCTCATGATCATGCTAACCGGGCTGATCAGGCCCCTGGCGCGGTTGATGGCCGCCATTCCCGCGCCGATCGCCAATGCCATGCTGGCCGGCATGCTGTTGACCCTGTGTCTGGCGCCCATAACGGCGGTGGCAGAAATGCCGCTCCTCGCGCTGCCGATCCTGTTGGCCTGGGTGGTTGGGCTGCGCTTTGCCAGGCGCTATGCAGTGCCGATCGCTGTGCTGGTAACCGGGGTCCTGCTAGCGCTGACGACCAATCTGCCGGTCGGGGCATTGAATGGCAGTTGGCCTGCCCTGGTGCCAGTAATGCCGGTATTTACCGTCGACGCCATCGTGCGCATCGGGCTGCCACTCTACATCGTCACCATGGCCTCGCAAAACCTGCCGGGGCTGGCGGTGATGCAGGCCAATGGCTTTGTGCTGGCGCCCGCGCCGCTCTTTGTCATGACCGGCATTGCCAGCGCGGTAACCGCATTGTTTGGCGGCCAGACCAGCAATCTTGCAGCGATCACCGCAGCGATCTGCGCCGGACCCGAAGCCCATCCGGACAAAGACAAGCGCTGGCCCGCGCCGATTTCGGCGGGCGTGGTCTATCTGTTGCTGGCCCCGGCAGCCAGCCTGGCGGCCGCGTTCATTGCCGCCTCACCACCCCTGCTGATCCAGGCGGTGGCCGGTCTGGCGCTGCTGTCGAGCCTTGCGGCGGCACTGGCTGGCGCTCTCGTGCATGAGGAAATGCGTCTGCCCGCAATTTTTACCTTTGTCGTCACCGCATCGGGCATCACCATGATTGGCGTGGGGGCGCCGTTCTGGGGATTGGTCGGTGGCATCGTCATGCTGATCGTGCTGCGCCTTGGCGTCAAACCACTGGCAGGGACCACCAGCGCATGAGCCTGCCCCATGCCGTTATCATCGCCGGCGGTGGGGGCGCGCGACTGGGCGGTGTGCGCAAGGCCGATCTGCGGGTCGGCGGGCTGCGCCAGCTCGACCGGGTACTGGCCGTGCTCGGCGATGTCGCCCGCCCCATCCTGGTGGCCAGCGGCCCGCCGGGCCAGCGGATCGCCCTGCCCGCTGGCTGTGACGCTGTGCCGGACCGCGATTCGCCAATGGCCGGTCCGCTTGCCGGGCTGGCGGCGGCGGTGGCGCGATTGGCAGAATCAGGGATCACCACCGGGCTACTGGTGTCGGTGGCGGTCGATACACCTTTCCTGCCCGTTGATTTCGTCCCCCGCATGATCGCTGGTCTGGCTAATGCGCCGGGCGTCTATGCGGCCTGGGGAGAGGACTTTTACCCACCCAATGCACTGTGGCGGATCGAGGCATTGCAGAACCTGCCGGCCGGCCTGGCCAGGCCCGACGCCCCGGCCAGCCTGAAGGCCCTGCAGCGCAGCCTGGATTTGCGGCGCGTGGACTGGACCGATGACCACGACACAAATCCCTTTGCCAATATCAACACCCTGGCCGATCTGGTCGCCCTGCAGCGCCACACCATGCGATGATGCGCGGTGCCCAACTTATTCACACCGGTGGCAATTGGGGCTTGGCAAAGCATGCCAAGTTCGGTACATGGACCTCGCCTTCGCAAGAAGGTCAACGAAGGTGTTCCGCGGTAGCTCAGTGGTAGAGCAATCGGCTGTTAACCGATTGGTCGTAGGTTCGAATCCTACCCGCGGAGCCATTCGTTCCTCGCTCGATATCGAGCACAATCCCCACCATGTCAGATCGCTGCAACCACGCGCCTGGCGCGGCAGTGCTCGACGGTATCGCCGCAGATCAGATATATCTTCACAGCATGGGCGTTCAGCAGGCATTGGCTTTCAGCCGGGTCTGACTCCACCTGGGAATCGAACGCCAACAATGAGGTGCTCAAGTGAGCAATGGCATGGACTTGGACGGCGAAAGCCAGATCAAACTGACCCGCACCATCGACGCCAATATCGACGATGTGTTCAAGGCTTGGACCGATCCGGCGCTGATTGAACAGTGGCAGGCCGATGAGGCCGAACTCGATGCCTTCGAGGGTGGTGAATACAAGTTCACCACCTTTGGCGATGATGATGATCCTGAAGACCACACGGTAAGCGGGGAAATCCTGGCCTTCGTGGAAAACGAAAAGCTGGTGATGAGCTGGGTGCACAAGGACGAGGACGATGACGAGGATGATCTGATCTTCGTTCTCGACATTGCGTTCGAGGCCATTGGTGACGAGCAGACGCGGATCACGCTGATTGAGCGCGGGCTGGCCCATGCCGATCCGGAATCGCGCATCTTTTCCATCGAAGCATGGAACTCTGCCCTGGAACACCTGGCCGAAGTCATCGAATAGACTGAACCAGAGGGCTGCGCCGCGCGTAACAAACGCGGAGAGCTCTCATGACTTCGACAACAATTGCCTGGCTGCGCAACGATTTGCGGCTGACTGACAACCCGGCACTGAGCGCTGCCATGCGCGCGGGAACCCGGGTCATTGCCCTTTATGTTCACGAGACGGCGCACGGTGTGCGCCCCCCAGGGGCTGCCGCGCGCTGGTGGCTGCACCACAGCCTTCAAACGCTCGAACGCGACCTGGCGGCGCTTGGCGTTGAACTGACGGTGCGCACAGGCGAACCGGGTGGCATCATTGCCGATCTCGTGCGCGACAACACCGTTGCGGCAGTTTTCTGGAACCGGCGCTATGCCCCGGGCGAGGTGCTGGTCGATGCTGCAATCAAGACCTGGCTCATCAACCAGGGCTTAGCGACGCAGTCGTTCGGCGCCAATGTGCTGATCGAGCCGTGGGACATCGCGACCGGGCAAGGCCAGCCCTATTCGGTGTTCACGCCCTTCTGGAAATCGCTCAAACAGCGGGCCATAGCCCTGCCGCTGCAACAGCCTTCTGCCCGCCTGCCGCGTCAGCCACAACCAGTGGATACCGATTATCGCGAGCCGTGCTGGGCGGCAAAGCTGGGCGGGCACTGGTATTTTGGCGAGGTAGCGGCACAACGAACGCTGGCCGACTTTCTCGACCACAGGGTCACGAACTATCCTCAAGGGCGGGATTTTCCGGACAGCGATGCGAGTTCGGGCCTGTCGCCGCATTTGCGGTTTGGCGAAATCAGCCCCCGCCAGATCTGGCACACCGCAACCATGGCAGCCCAGATGGCGCCGGAAAAGGCGGCGGCGATCGACAAATTCCTCTCCGAACTGGCCTGGCGCGATTTCAGCTATCATCAGCTCTATCATCGTGGCGATATCGCCACCGAACCGATGCAGCCCAAATATGGCAACATGGCCTGGCGCGAGGCCGACGACGAATTCGCCGCCTGGACCAGCGGCATGACTGGACTGCCGATCATCGACGCCGGCATGCGGGAATTGTGGGAGACCGGCTCCATGCACAATCGCGTGCGCATTCTGGTGGCATCACTACTGACCAAGAATTTGCTGATTGACTGGCGGCGGGGCGAACAATGGTTCTGGGATTGCCTCGTCGATAGCGATCGAGCCAGCAATCCGGCGAGTTGGCAGTGGGTGGCCGGTAGCGGACTGGATGCGGCGCCCTATTTCCGGATTTTCAATCCGGTCACCCAAGGCAGCCGCTTTGATGCTGCGGGCGGCTATGTGCGGCGCTGGGTGCCCGAGCTGGCGGCGCTACCGGATCAATGGCTGCACAATCCCTGGGAGGCGCCACAGCAGGCGCTGGCTGCGGCCGGGGTGCGGCTCGGGGTAACCTACCCTGCACCCATTGTCGACTTGAAGGCCTCGCGGGTGCGGGCGCTGGAGGCGGCAGCGGCCCTGCAGCGGAATGATCTTGCGCCAAAGCGCGCCTCGCGCATTGGCATTGCGCCAGCGGGCGGCGGGGCGGAAAGCTCTGCCTGAACAGCCCGTTATGGCTTGCGGCTCTGGTGGTACGGCCCTACGGTCAGGGTTTATCAGACCAGCAGATTGCGCCATGGCCAAGCACAACGACCTTATCTCCGCGATCGGCAACACGCCGATGATCCGTCTCAACCGCACTTCCACCCTTACGGGCTGCGAGATCTGGGGCAAGGCCGAGTTCCTCAATCCGGGGCAATCGGTCAAGGATCGTGCGGCGTTGTTCATCATTCACGATGCGGTACAGTCGGGCCGGCTCAAGCCCGGCGGCACGATTGTCGAAGGCACAGCCGGCAATACCGGCATCGGCCTGACCCTGGTGGCCAATTCGCTGGGATTCAAGTCGGTGATCGTGATCCCCGACACACAGAGCCAGGAAAAAAAGGACGCGCTGCGTCTGTATGGCGCCGAACTGATCGAAGTGCCGGCCAAGCCCTACAAGCACCCAAACAACTACATCAAGGTCTCTCAACGGTTGGCAGAGAAGCTCGATGCGGAGTTGCCCGAGGGTGCAATCTGGGCCAATCAGTTCGACAACATTGCCAATCGTCGCGCCCATGCGGAGACCACTGGTCCCGAGATCTGGCAGCAGACCAGTGGCCGCATTGATGGCTTCATCTGCGCCGTCGGCACCGGCGGCACGCTGGCTGGGGTCGCTGAAGCGCTGCGCGCGCGTAGCGACGACATCAAGATTGGCCTGGCTGATCCTGAAGGCGCAGCGCTGTACAATTACTATGCCCATGGCGAGCTGAAATCGGCCGGCGACTCGATCACCGAGGGCATTGGTCAGGGTCGCATCACGGCGAATTTGGAGGGGCTGACCATCGACAACCCCTACCAGATTTCCGATGCCGAGGCCCTGCCCTACATCTTTGATCTGCTTGAGCATGAAGGGCTGTGCCTGGGCGGTTCAAGCGCGATCAACATCGCCGGTGCGGTGCGCATGGCGCGCGATCTTGGTCCAGGCAAGACCATCGTCACCATCCTGTGCGACTACGGCAACCGCTATGCCAGCAAGATCTTCAATCCCCAATTCTTGCGCGGCAGAAACCTGCCGGTCCCCAAATGGATGGAAGGGCGCACGCCGATCGATATCTCCAGCGTGATGGTGGCAGACCCGGCTTAGCCCCGGTCATGTGGCGAGGGCCGCCATTGTTCACCTGAACGAGCCTGCTAGAGTGTTCGTCCACGAATCTGGGTGAACCTCTTGGTCGGCTTTGACGACGTTCTGCGGGCAATAGTCGCCGATCTGCATATTGTGGCCGCCATTATGGCGGCGATATATGTGCTGGCCTTTGTCTGCGCCGTGCGCGAAATCATGATCTCGCGCACCTCGCAGGGGTCAATTGCCTGGATCTTGGCGCTGGCGCTGCTGCCATTTCCGACGACGCTGCTCTACCTGATTGTCGGCTGGAAGGCCTTTGACGACTATGCCACCGATCGAATCCGCAACGGCCGTGCGGCGCGCCCGTTGCGCGCCAAGGATTTGGCGCTGATCGATAATGCCACGAGCGACCTCTGGCCCGTTCAGAGTAAAGTGTCCGAAGTGCCGTTTCTCAGTGGCAATGAGGTCGAACTGCTGGTGGACGGGCACGCCACCTTCGATTCCATTTTTGCCGGTATCGCCGCAGCCAAGACCTATTTGCTCGTGCAGTTCTACATTGTGCGCGACGATGCCTTGGGCAAGGAACTGGCGGAACGGCTGATCGAGCGTGCCAATGCCGGGGTCAAGGTCTACCTGCTCTATGACGATATCGGCAGCACCGGCATGCCGCGGCGGTTCCGGTCGCAGTTGCGCGCGGCCGGGATCAATGTTGCCGGGTTCAACCAGCGCCACAAATTCCTGCGGCTCTACGGGCCGACGCGGATCAATTATCGCAATCACCGCAAGATTGTGGTGGCGGATGGCGAGCATGCCTGGGTGGGTGGCCACAATGTCGGCGTGGAATATCTTGGTCAGGATCCCAGATTCGGGCGCTGGCGCGACACCCATGTGCGCGTCTCAGGTCCGGGGGCGCTGGCCTGTGCGCTGCTGTTCCGCGAGGATTGGGAATGGGCCACCGGCGAGGTATTACCCTCGAACCCTCCGGCCAGTGTCGCAACGCCGGGAGAGCAGCCCGTGCTGGTGATGGGAACCGGTCCGGCCGATCGGCTGGAAGAATGCGCCATTGCTTTTACCGATATCATCGGTCGCGCGCGTCACCGACTCTGGATCGTCAGCCCGTATTTCGTGCCGGACACCGATATCCGAACGGCGCTGTTCGCGGCCAAGTTGCGCGGCGTGGACGTGCAGATAATGCTACCCAATGAGCCCGACCACAAACTGGTGTGGTTGGCCAGCATTGCTCATGCTGACGCGATGATAGAGCACGGCATCACCATTCAGCGCTACCAGGCTGGTTTCCTGCACCAGAAGGTGTTGCTGATGGACGATCAGATCGCCACCGTTGGCAGTGTCAATTTCGACAACCGCTCGTTTGCCATCAATTTCGAGATCACCATCTGGTTCACCGATCCCCAGACCATCTCGGAAGTCGAAGCCATGCTGGTCAAGGATTTCGAGAGCTGCCGGAAAGTGAGCCTGGAGGAGGTAAGGTCGCGATCCTGGGTGATGCGCTTTATGACCCAGGCAGCCCGGCTGCTGTCCCCCGTATTGTAAGAGGCCGAAATGACCAGTTTCCTGTTTCGCGACGACAGCTATCTGCAATCGGTGCAGGCCATTGTCACCGCCATTACGCCAGAAGGCGGCATTGTGCTGGGTCAGACGATCTTCTACGCCGCCTCAGGCGGACAGCCCGGCGATCGTGGCAGCTTGATTCGCGCTGACGGGGCCGAATTGACCATTGCCACCGCAATGCACCCCGAGGGCGACAAGACGGCCATCGTGCATGTGCCCGCTGACACCGGGGCCCTGCCAGTGGTTGGCGAAGTGGTGACGGCAAAGCTCGACTGGGAGCAACGGTACCGCTTGATGCGGATGCACACGGCACTGCACCTGTTGTCGGTGGTGTTTGACTTTCCGGTGACGGGCGGGGCGATTGGCTACGACAAAGGGCGGCTCGACTTTGCCATGCCAGAGCTCCCCGCCGATCTGGCGGCGCTCGAAGCCAGCCTGAATGCGATGATCGCTGCGGACCACCCTGTCAGCCAGGAGTGGATCACCGACGCGGAAATGCTCGCCAACCCCGATCTAATCAAGACCATGAATGTGAAGCCGCCAATGGGTCAGGGCCGCGTGCGGCTGATCCGGATCGGTGATGTTGACCTGCAACCCTGCGGCGGCACCCATGTCCGTTCAACCAGCGAAATCGGCCCGGTCAAGCTCGGCAAAATTGAAAACAAGGGCAAGCAGAACCGCCGCGTCAATCTGCTGTTTGCCGATTAGGCGCCGTCAGCTCAGCGCACTGGCGGCGCGTAGAGCAAGCCGCCATTGCTCCACAGCGAATTCTGGCCGCGCAACAGTGCCGCGCCGGTTTGCGGACCGAAGTGACGATCATAGAGTTCGGCGTAATTGCCGACGGCCCGAATGACGTCCGCCATAAAAGTGGGCTTGAGCCCCAAAGCGGTACCAAAATCGCCTTCGACACCAAGAATGCGGCGGATGGCGGGCGTGTGCGAGGCCGTCAGAGATTCGGTGTTCGGCGATGTAATGCCCACCTCCTCGGCATTGATCAGCGCCAACAGCGTCCATTTGATGATATTGAACCACTGGGTGTCGCCAGCGCGCACGACTGGCCCCAGCAATTCCTTGGAAATCCGCTCAGGCAGAATGCGATGGGCATTCGGATCGGGCAGCCCTCGGCGGATGGCCTGGAGCTGGCGGCCTGAGGCCGACACCGCATCGCACAAACCTGTCTTGTAAGCGAGCGCCAGATCGTCAATGTCCTCATAGGGAACTTCAACGTACGTGGCCTGGTTGGCGAAGAAGAATTCCTCAATGCGTTCGAGATCATCGCCGCCATCAATCACGCAGATGCGGACATCGTCCAGTTCGAATGCCGACACCAGTCCGCGCGCCTGTGGCACCAGAAATGCTTGGCCATCAAAGAAGGCCGTACCGACATAGCGGGCGCCGTATAGCGTGTCGCGCCGCGCCGTCCAGGGTCCATTGCGGGTCAACACATCGACCGCTTCGGTCTGCAGATGCGCGAACCGGGCCTCCCCGCGCAGGGAGTGAAACTCAATGCGATTGGGATCGCCAAACACCGCAGCGGCGATAGCCCGGCACAGATCAACGTCAAAGCCGGACCAGCGGCCATCGGCATCGATCTGGGCAAATCCGGGGAGCGGATTGGTGGCGCCGCAAATGAGAAAGCCGCGTTCGCGCACCGCGTCCAGCGTCTGCGCCGCAGCGGGACTGACGGCCAAACCCAGCACCCAGCCAATGGCTGCTAGCACCGCTGACAATCGCATGAAAAATCTAGCCAATCTGGTCCTTCCCTTCGCTCGCCTGCCCATATTGGCAGGCGGCAGGGTGCGGTCAAGCCATGCCAGGGCGATAGCCCCGGCCAATTTGCCTGGACAACCCGATTGTGGCGCTCAGTGCAGGATCTGGCTGAGGAACAACTTGGTGCGCTCGTGCTGCGGATTGGAGAAGAACTGCTCTGGCTCGTTCTGCTCGATGATCTGGCCCTGATCCATGAAGATCACGCGGTCGGCGACCTGACGGGCAAAGCCCATCTCATGCGTGACGCAAATCATCGTCATGCCTTCTTCGGCCAGGCTGATCATGACATCGAGCACTTCCTTGACCATTTCTGGATCAAGCGCCGAGGTCGGCTCATCGAACAGCATGATGCGCGGCTGCATGCACAGCGAGCGGGCAATTGCCACGCGCTGCTGCTGGCCCCCGGACAACTGGCCGGGGAACTTGTTGGCCTGCTCGGGGATCTTGACCCGCTCGAGATAGTGCATGGCGGTCGCCTCGGCCGCGGCCTTGGGCGTGCCCCGCACCCAGATTGGTGCCAATGTCAGGTTCTGCAGGATGGTCAAATGCGGGAACAGGTTGAAGTGCTGAAACACCATTCCTACTTCGCGGCGCACCTCGTCTATGCGCTTGAGATCAGCGGTCAGCTCAACGCCATTGACGATGATCTGGCCCTCCTGGTGCTCCTCGAGGCGATTGACGCAGCGGATCAGCGTCGACTTGCCCGAGCCTGACGGCCCGGCAATAACGATCCGCTCGCCGTCCCCCACCGTCAAATTGATGTCACGCAGGACGTGAAAGTCTCCGTACCATTTATGCATGCCAATGATTTCGATGGCTGGCTTGGTGCTGGTAGCCGTGTCTTGCCGGGTGGTCTGGCCTGAGGCTGCGGTAGTCTGTGAAGGTTCGGACATGAAAACTACCTCTTATGGCCGGTATTGAGACGACGTTCCATGAACATGGAATAGCGCGACATGGAGAAACAGAACGCCCAGAAGACAATGGCGGCAAACAGGTAACCAGTGGTTGCCGTATTGGCGGATTGCCACTCCAGCGCGGAGTCATTTTTGGTTTTGACGGCTTCGAGCAGGTCTTTCATGCCCACGATGTAGACCAGAGAGGTGTCCTTGAAGAGCGCGATGAAGCTGTTCACGATACCGGGGATCACATGCTTGAGCGCCTGGGGCAGGATGATGAAGTACATCCGCTGCCAATAGCCCAGGCCCAGCGATGCAGCGGCCTCATATTGGCCACGCGGAATGGCCTGCAGGCCCCCGCGCACCACTTCGGCCAGATACGCCGAGGTGAACAGGGTGACGCCCACCAGGGCCCGCAGCAGTTTGTCCACGGTCATGCCCTGCGGCATGAACAGCGGCAGCATGATCGAGGCCATGAACAGAATGGTAATCAGCGGCACCGAGCGGATCAGCTCGATAAAGGTAACGCAGATGGTCTTGATCACCGGCAAGGTGGACTGCCGCCCGAGCGCCAGCACGATGCCCAGCGGGAACGCCAGGGCAATGCCAACCACCGAGATAATCAGGGTAACCAGCAGTCCGCCCCACTTTTCGGTTGGCATTTCCGACAGGCCGAATACGCCGCCGGCCAGCAGGAAATACGCCACCACTGGATAGACAAACAGGAACAGCAGGGCATTGATGCGCTTGAACGGCAGTTTGGGGATGAGCAAGGGTACGAACAGCAAGGCACCCAAAGCAAAGACGATGTTGGGGCGCCAGAGCTGGGGGATGTCGTAGAAGCCGTAGATGAAGAATTCCATCTCGTTATAGACGTAGGCCCAGCACGCCCCGGCCGTAATGGCACGGCATTCCTCGACAGTGCCCATCGGACCAACGGCGTGGCCGAGGACAAAGTTGAAGAATGGCGGCACTACCCAGAGCAGAAACAGCACGCCGAGCGCGGTCAGCAGCCCGTCCATTGGCGTGGCGAACAGGTTCTTTTTGGCCCAGACAACGGGCCCGCTGGTGGGGTTGGGGGCCGGTTTGGCGGCGACCAGTTCAGAACGAACGTATCCAGTATCGGTCATGGCTGGTCTCCTACCGCTCAACCAGGGTGACGCGGGCGTTGTACCAGTTCATGATCGCCGAGGTCAGCAGCGACAAGATCAGATAGACCAGCATGGTCAGTGCGATACACTCGATGGCCCGACCTGTCTGATTGAGTGCAGTCCCTGAGAACACATTGACCAGTTCGGGGTAGCCAATGGCCGCGCCAAGCGACGAGTTCTTGGTCAAATTGAGATATTGGCTGGTCAGTGGCGGTACGATGACGCGCATGGCCTGCGGCACGATGACCAGGCGCAGCCGGTCACCTTCCTTGAGCCCCAGCGACTGCGCCGCTTCGGTCTGCCCGTGGTTGACTGCCTGAATGCCGCCGCGGACGGTCTCTGCGATGAACGACGCGGTGTAGATGCTCAATCCGAACAGCAGCGCCAGAAACTCCGGCGGCAGTTGTACCCCGCCCTCGAAGTTGAAGCGCCCCAGCACCGGCGGATCGAACGCCACCTGCGCGCCGCTGATCAGCCAGACCAGGGCAGGCAGCACCAGCAGCATGGCAAGGGAGGTCAGAAACACCGGAAAGCGCTGGCCCGTAGCCTCCAGACGCTTTCGGGCCCAGCGGCGCAGAACCAAAACACCCACAATCGCCACGGCAAGCCCAATCCAGACGAAACCGAACTGCGCATCTGGCAAGGGTTGCGGGAAGAAAATGCCGCGCTGGTTGATGAAGGAATCCAGCGGCAGTTCGTAAGAGTCGCGAACGGCTGGCATGGTCTTGAGGACAGCAAAGTACCAGAAGAACAGTTGCAGCAGCAGCGGAATGTTGCGGATGGTCTCGACATAGACCGTGGCCAGGCTGGAGACAATGAAGTTGCTGCTCAGCCGGGCAATGCCAATGGTGAACCCGAGAATGGTCGCGACGACTATGCCGATAAAGGCGACCAGCAGTGTATTGGTGATGCCGACCAGGAAGGCCTGCCAGTAAGTGGATGCGCGGGACCAGGGCAGCAGCGAAAAGCTGATATCGAACCCGGCCGTTTTCCAGAGAAAGTCAAAACCGGTTGTCTTGTTCTGGGCAGCCAAATTGGCCGCGGTATTGCCGATGATCCAGGCAATGAATGACACCAGGATCAAGCCGACCACGATCTGGTAGACAATGCCGCGGATTACGGGATCGTTGAAAAAGAAGGTCCTGGGGGCCTCAGTGGGCCCCGCGTCAAGCGCAGTCATGTTGTTGGTCCCCGGGCAGCATGCAAGCACGGCTGTTCCATGCGTCGCCGCGATGGCGACAGCTGACGGAACAGAAGGCCCGGTGCCCCCATCATGGGAGTACCGGGCCGATGCCTATTTTAGCGGACTGGCGGAGCGTACTGGATGCCACCGTCTTTCCACAGGGCATTCAGACCGCGCTCAAGGCCAATCGGGGTGGCTGGGCCAACGTTGCGCTCATAGGTTTCGGCGTAGTTACCGACCAGCTTGATGATCTGGTAAGCCCAGTCCTTGGTCAGGCCGAGTGGCGTACCGAAGTCGCCTTCAACGCCAAGCAGGCGCTTGATGGCCGGGTTGTCCGAACCGAGCATCTCGTCGACATTAGCCTGCGAAACGCCGAGTTCTTCAGCTTCGAGCAGGGCAAAATAAGTCCAGCGGGCGATATTGAACCAGATATCGTCGCCCTGGCGCACAACCGGACCAAGCGGCTCCTTGGAGATGATTTCTGGCAGGATGACGTGATCATCAGGCACAGCGAACTTGGAGCGTTCTGCAGCAAGGGCTGAAGAGTCAGTGGTGTAGACGTCGCAACGGCCGTCTTCATAGGCCTTCACCACTTCGTCCTGATCAACGAACACGACGGTGTTGAATTCCATGCTGTTGGTGGCGAAATAGTCAGCCGCGTTCAGTTCGGTCGTGGTGCCGGCCTCCACGCAGATAGCTGCGCCGGAAAGGTCGAGACCCGAGGCAATGCCGTCGGCCTTGCGGACCATGAAGCCCTGGCCGTCATAGAACATGGTGCCAACAAAGTTGATACCAAGCTGGGTATCGCGGCTCATGGTCCAGGTGGTGGTACGCGACAGCACGTCGACTTCACCGGCCGACAGCGCGGTGAAGCGTTCCTGGCTGGTCAACGAGGTGAAGCGGACAGCGTCGGCGTCATTGAAGATGGCTGCAGCAAGGGCACGGCAATAGTCGACTTCCAGACCGGTCCAGACATTGTTGGAGTCGGGCGCCGAGAACCCTGCCACGCCACCGGTCACACCGCACTGGATGTAACCTTTTGCGACCACGTCTTCGAGAATGCCTGCCTGAGCTGACGCCGTCGCGCCGAGGCCCAGCGAGGCCGCGACTGCGATAGTTACGAGCGTTTTTTGCATTGTTGTTGCCTTTATTTCCTGACCGTGTGTCCCGTGGTGACAGGCGAACCCAATCCCCCGGGTGGCACCTCCACTCTTTCAAGAGCAGTTGTGATGCTGCTATGCATGCAAGCGTCTCTTGCTCTTTCCGTCAAGGGTAGAACCAATCATGGGGCAGTATTACTGTCTCGTAATTGACCAAATTGTTAGTTTGACTGGATATTGAGCAGTGAGCCCAGCATGAATGATAAAAAAAGCAGCACCGCCAAGCACCAATCGGTCGAAACGGTCCTGACGCACCATGGGCGGACACCCGAAGATCAGTTCGGGTTCGTCAATACCCCGGTCTATCGCGGCTCTACCGTGCTGTTCAAAACCCTCGACGACATGGCTGGCCAGACGCAGCGATTTGCCTATGGGCGCGCGGGCAATCCAACGACCGAAAGCGTCGAAGCACTGGTCAATGAACTTGAGGGCGCCTATCGCACGCGCCTCGTGCCATCAGGCCTGGCCGCCATCACCATTGCGGTGCTGAGTTGCCTCAAGGCGGGCGATGATCTGCTAATCTCCGACAGTGCCTATGAGCCAGGCCGCAGCTTTGCCGACGGGTTTCTCAAGCGCATGGGTGTCTCCACGCGCTACTACGATCCACGGATTGGCGCCGGCATCAGCGCCCTGATGCAACCCAATACCAAGGCTGTGCTGGCGGAAAGTCCGGGCTCGCTTACTTTTGAGGTGCAGGATATTCCGGCCCTCGCGGCAGCGGCCCATGCCAATGGCGCGCGATTGATAGTGGATAACAGTTGGGCGAGCCCGCTCTTCCACCAACCGCTGGCGCTGGGTGCCGATCTGGTAGTGCATGCCGGCACCAAAATGTTCGTGGGGCACTCCGATGCCTTTGCCGGCACCATCTCGGCCACTGAAGCGGCCTGGCCCGAGGTCGAATCGACCCGCGCCCTGCTCGGGTTCTTCACCTCGGGCGATGAGGCATTTCTGGTTGCCCGCGGTCTGCGCACCCTGGCAATCCGCATGAAGGAGCATCAGGCGCGGGCGCTCGACATCGCCAGCTGGCTCGAAGCGCAGCCGGAAGTGTTGCAGGTACTGCACCCCGCTCTGCCGAGCCATCCAGACCATGCCCTGTTCAAGCGCGACTTCACCGGCTCGGGCAGTCTGTTCAGCGTCATGCTGGCCCCTGCCCCGCGCGCTGCCGTGGCCGCCTTCGTCGATGGGCTGGCGCTGTTCAGCATGGGCTATTCCTGGGGCGGCTTTGAAAGCCTGTGCATTCCGGTCAAGCTCGGGAGCAACCGCACCGCCAAGCCGTGGACAGCTGAAGGCAATCTATTTCGCCTGCATATCGGGCTGGAGGGTGTGGATGACCTCAAGGCCGATCTGTCCGCCGCCATCCAACGTTACACAGCGGCGCGCTAGGCGCGCCGCCCCACCAGACGGCGCAGGGCCGGCAGCCCCCGAAACCGCACCGAGCCATCCGCGCGGAAGGCGAAGAGCCAGCGGCGACGGGCAAAATAGTTGCGCACGACGTAGGCGCCCAGCGTGCCAACCGCGAAACCGGCGATCACATCGGTCGGATAATGCATCCCAATGACAACGCGCGACAGACCGGTCATCACGCCGATCAGCAGAATCAGCCCGGCGAATCGCGGCAGCATGAAGCCGATCACCAGGGCGGTACCGATGGCAGTGGTGCTGTGGCCCGACGGGAAGCTCTGAAAGCTCCAGTCATTGAGAATGTGCTGGAAATGAAAGGCCCCAAATTCGTGAAAATACTCCGGGCGGGCACGGCCAATCAAACGCTTGATCAGGTTGACGGTAAGCCCGGGCAGCCCAACGCCGACAAAAATGAAGCTGGCCACCAGGGTGAGCTCATAAATCGCGCGCCGATACCGGCCCAGCGGCACCCGGAGCGCAATAAATCCCAGCACAAGGCCGAGCAGTGACGGAATCAACACCCACTCCGACAGGCCAAAATCGGTGATGAAGGCAAAGGGCGCGCGCCACACATCGGGCCACGCCTGCAGCGTCTGGGAGAGCCAGACATCAAAGAATACCAGCACAAACAGTACTAGCACGACCGCAGCGACGGCATCTGGCCAGGACTTCTGAGTCAGGCCAAAGGGCCAGCGACGATCGAGTTTCAACATGCTTGGTTATTGAACATATGGGGAGTTTTCGTCAATCCGGAGAAACTTGTTATGGTTGCGCTTGCTCTCGGTCGCTGAACACGCTAGGTGACGGCGGTGATCTCGGAGTGTAGCTCAGCCTGGTAGAGCACTGGTTTTGGGAACCAGGGGTCCAAAGTTCGAATCTTTGTACTCCGACCATCACATTTCGCCTTCTGGCGCCCAGCATCGTGTTGAGGAACTTGCATGACCGCCCGCATCTACCGCCCGGCCCCTAACGCCATGCAGTCGGGAAGAGGCAATTCCAGGCATTGGGTTCTGGTGTACGAACCAGCCGTACCCCGCTCGATCGACCCGCTGATGGGCTATACGAGCTCCAGCGATCCCACGCGGCAGATCCATCTGACTTTTGACAGCCAGGAAGACGCCGAGGCCTATGCCCAGAAGAATGGCATCGCCTATTCGGTGCAGCAGGCGCAGGACTATGTCCCCAAGCGCGCAAGCTATCCAGACAATTTCCGCGCCGACCGCAAGACGCCCTGGACGCACTGATTTCGCTCTAGGATTTGGAAACGACCAT
Organism: Devosia alba; assembly: GCF_039938915.1. Taxonomy (NCBI): domain Bacteria; kingdom Pseudomonadati; phylum Pseudomonadota; class Alphaproteobacteria; order Hyphomicrobiales; family Devosiaceae; genus Devosia; species Devosia alba. The sequence continues at coordinate 172,845 of NZ_JBDUUI010000001.1, forward strand.
GCGCTGCAAGCAATTGTGGCGCATTTTGCTGTCCAGATTGCTGGCGATACGTAGCAGCAGGCTCGCCGGTCACCTATAGGGGTCCGCGTCTCCCCCAATGGACAGATTTGTGTTCGCTGCCCGTAGTTTCGATGACGTCACCCCGACCAGGGATCGGGGTGACCTTCATGACAATGTCGCTGCGGGTGCTTAAACCGCGCTGAGTTTGGTCCACTTGCCGTCATTCTGGCTCGACTGCACCGAGGCCATGATGAACTCCATGCCCTCCACGCCGTCTGCCAGCGTCGGCAGCAGGCCTTCATAGGCGGCGCCCTCGCCCCGGATAACGGCCGCAAACTGACTGTAGAGCGTGGCAAATGCCTCCAGATACCCTTCGGGGTGGCCGGCGGGAATGCGCACATTCATGGTGGAGGCGGCATCGCCCGAAATGGCGCCGCCCCGGGTCAGCAGCTGCCGTGGCTTGCCGAACTCGGTAAACCACATGTAATTCGGGTTGTCCTGGCGCCATTCAATGCCACCCTTGTCGCCATAGACGCGCAGTTGCAGGCCGTTTTCGCAGCCAACAGCCACCTGGCTGGCCCAGAGCATGCCTTTGGCACCGCCCTCGAAGCGCAGCATGATGTGGACATTGTCATCGAGCTGGCGCCCCTCCACGAAGCTGGTGAGATCGGCAGAGACGGAGTCAGTCTTCAGATCGCTGACAAAGCGCGCCAGGTTGTAGGCGTGGGTGCCGATATCGCCAATGGCGCCGCCTGCCCCCGAGCGCGCCGGATCGGTACGCCAGGAAGCCTGCTTGTTGTCGTCGGTGGTGGGCTCGGTCAGCCAGTCCTGCGGATACTCCACCTGGATGACGCGAATCTTGCCCAGCGCCCCCGAGGCCACCAGTTCCCGGGCCTGCCGGATCAGCGGAAAGCCGGTATAATTGTGGGTCAGCAGAAATCTTGCGCCATTCTTGGGTTTGATGGCGGCAAGCTTGCGGGCATCTTCCAGCGTGCTGGTGATCGGCTTGTCGCAGATGACATGAATGCCCGCCTCGAGAAACGCCTTGGCTGGACCATAATGCATGTGGTTGGGCGTGACGATCGAGACGGCCTCAATCCCGTCGGGACGGGCCGCTTCGGCCTTGGCCATCTCTTCATAGGAGGTGTAGATGCGGTCGTCGGCCAGGCCGATATTGCGCCCGGACTCCAAGGCGACGTCGGGCCGCGACGACAGCGCGCCGGCCACCAGATCATAGTCGCCGTCGATGCGGGCGGCGACGCGGTGCACGTAGCCGATAAAGGCGCCAGTGCCGCCACCAACCATGCCCAGACGAATGCGCTTTGCGCCGTTTTCAGCCATTGTCGTGCTCCCTAGCTCAGACCGAGGATTTTGCGATTGGCGGCCAGATCCGTCCCCGAGGACGCAAAATCGTCAAAGGCGTGCTCGGTCACGTGGATGATGTGGTGCTTGATGAATTCGGCGCCTTCGCGCGCGCCGTCTTCGGGGTGCTTGATGGCACATTCCCATTCCAGCACGGCCCAGCCCGCGAAATCATACTGCGCCATCTTGGAGAAGATCGAGGCGAAATCGACCTGGCCATCGCCCAGGGAGCGGAAGCGCCCTGCCCGGTTGATCCAGCTCTGATAGCCCGAATAGACGCCCTGACGCCCGCTCGGGTTGAACTCGGCATCCTTGACGTGGAAAAGCTTGATGCGCTCGTGGTAGATATCGATGAAATCGAGATAATCGAGCTGCTGCAGCACCATGTGGCTGGGATCGTAGAGGATGTTGGCCCGCGGGTGATTGTTGACCCGCTCAAGGAACATCTCGAAAGTCACGCCGTCGAACAGGTCTTCGCCGGGATGCAATTCGAAGCCGACATCCACGCCATTCTCGTCAAACGCGTTGAGGATCGGGGTCCAGCGACGGGCCAGTTCATCAAAGGCTTCCTCGACCAGACCGGCGGGACGCTGCGGAAACGGATAGAGGAACGGCCAGGCGAGCGCGCCCGAAAAGGTTGCGTGTTCGGTCAGGCCGAGATTTTGTGATGCCTTGGCGGCCCAATGGAGCTGCTGCACGGCCCATTCCTGACGCGCCTGCGGATTGTTATGCACCGAGGCCGGGGCGAAACCATCCAGCATGGTGTCATAGACCGGATGAGCTGCAACGAGCTGGCCCTGCAAATGCGTCGACAGCTCGGTGATGGCCAGACCATGCCCGGCGGCGGTGCCGGCCAGTTCATCGCAATAGGTCTTGGACGTGGCGGCCTTTTCAAGATCAATCAGGCTGCCCACCCAGGTGGGAATCTGCACACCTTCATAGCCGTGGCCGGCGGCCCAGCCGCAGATGGCATCGAAGGAATTGAACGGGGCGGCGTCGCCGGCGAACTGCGCCAGAAAGATTGCGGGACCCTTGATGGTGCGCATGATTGTCTCCTCAAATGCGGCCCTGCCCGATGGCGGTGCCTTGTCGTTGCCGATTCAACAGTAGACCTCACCCTGAGCGCGTCAAAGGGCGAGGTCGTGGCACAATCTCATGCACGACCTCGTGGTTCGGCAAGCTCACCATGAGGTCTACTGGACATATTGTTCGACAGGCCCGTAGGCCTGTCAATGAGGCACGTCCCTCACTATTTCAGCAAGGCCTGGGCATCTGCCGGACTCAGTGCCATTGGGCGTTCACAGGTAGTGCTGAGAGTCAGCACTTGCCCGCTTTCGCCGGCCTTGAGCAGGCTGGTCATCACGTCTACGGCATGCAGCGCCACATCAAGACCGCAGCGCGCGGCGTAACCGCCGTCGATCGAGGCCATCATGTCAGCCAGACCGGCAGTGCGGTAGTTGGCGCGCGGCGTTGGCTTGTCGAGATCCTGGTTGGCAACGCCAAACGGATGATCCCACGGGGTGACCGTGCTGCGCTCACCCGCGATATCGGCGGTGGTGATTTCGCCACCGAAGAAGTTTGGATCCGGCACGAAGATCGAACCGTCCGTGCCGTAGAGCTCGATATTGTGGTGGCCATGCGCTGCCACGTCCCAGCTGGCGCCGATGGTGACGATGGCGCCCGAGACAAACTCCAGCACACCGTGAATGGTGGTGGGGGTGCCAACCTTAACAAAGCTGCCCTTGTAAGGTCCTTCGGCCGTCACTTCGCGCTCAGTGCGGGCCATGTTAGTGAAGGCCGACAGGCGCCGGACCGGCCCCAACAGGTGGATCAGTTCGGTGACGTAGTATGGCCCAAGATCGAGTATCGGCCCGGCCCCTACCTGGAAAAAGAAATCCGGGTTGGGATGCCAATGCTCCATGCCGCGACTCATCACATGGGTGGTACCGCTCATGATCTTGCCGAGCTGGCCGCTGTCAATGATCTGCCGGGCCTGCTGGTGGGCACCGCCCAGGAAAGTGTCCGGTGCACTGCCCACCTTCAGATTGCGCTCGGCCGCGGCCTTCTTGAGCGCCGTGCCCTCTTCGAGTGAGAGCACAAACGGCTTTTCCGAATAGGCGTGCTTGCCCGCCGAGACGATATCCATCGACACTGAATAATGCGTCGAGGGGATCGTCAGGTTGACGATCACATCAAGTTCGCTGTTCTTGAGCAACGCGTCGGGTGTCTGGGCGACGACGCCAAATTCCTCGGCCCGCTTCTGCGCGGCTGCGGGAATGATGTCGGCTACGGCACGCACCTCGAGCCCCTTGAACAGCGGCGCCAGGCGCAAATACGCAGCGGAGATGTTGCCGGCACCCATGATGCCGACGCCATAAGTCTTGGCCATGCTTATTTCCACTTCTTGGCGGCAGCGATCGAGCGCGTGGCAAAGCGCACCGCATCGGAAGGCTTGTCATGTTCAGCGACGAAATACTGCGCCTTGGTCTTGCTGGTCACCTTGGTGATCAGTTCGTCCCAGTTCAGGACGCCTTGACCCACATCGGCCCAACCGTCCTCATCGAGACACTCGCCCGCAGGGGCGATATCCTTGACGTGCACCGCGGTGATGCGGTCGCCATATTTGTCGAACCAGGCAATCGGGTCGGCCTTGCCACGGACAATCCAGGCGACATCGGCTTCCCACTCGATCTTGGGTGCGGTTTCCAGCAGGATTTCCATCGGCGTGCGGCCAGAGGTGGTGGGCACAAACTCAAAATCATGGTTGTGCCAGCCGAAGCCGTAGCCTTCCTTGCTATAGGTTTCCGCCGCGCCAGCCAGCATCTCGGCCAGCTCAAGCCATTTTGACTCATCGGCGCTGCGGCCTTCCGGGCCGATATGGGGGCAATAGATGCGCTTGATGCCAAGGGTCTCGGCGGTCTTCAGCGTGGTCGCAACATCGGCGACCTGAGCGGGGCCGAAATGGCCGGTGGGCATGGTCAGGCCATTCTTCTTGAGACTGGCGGCCAGTGCCGCGGGATCGGCATACAGTCCGCCATAACCTTCGACCTGAGTGTAGCCGAGCGAACCAAGCGTTGCGAGGAAGTCCTCGAGCGAAGGGACGTTGCGGGCGCTATAGAGCTGGAATGACAGTTCGGTCATTTGTGGCCTCGTTGTAACGTTGAAATGAGCTGGCGATCGCGATGGGCGATGCAGACTAAGGGCGGTTTCGGGATGCTGTCGCGCCTGCAGGTCAGGCCGATCACCGCAAAAGTAACATTGGGCCAGGGCTGGGGCGGGGCAGAAGCGGGGCGCCCTGAGGCGCCACCGCAATAATGTAGTAGCCGATCAGAGGCGATTGGTGGTCTCGGCACTGAAAATCGAGCCCCGCGCGGGGTCAAAGCCAATGCGCACCATCTGACCAGTCTCGATCACGACATCGCTGTCGCAACGGAAGGTCACGGCCTTGTTGCCAATTTTCGTCCATGCCAGCGTATCCGAGCCCATCGGTTCGACAATCTCGATTTCGGCGTCAATCGAGAACGGCATGGCAGCCGCGGCCTCGCCCAGCGCGATATGTTCGGGCCGCACACCCAGCACCGCCTGTATCGGGCCGTTGGACGGCGCGGCAAAATCATAGGTGTCCACCGAAACCACAGTGCCGTCGGCAGTTGTGAAAGTGGTGCCCTCCAGCGTACCCTCGAACATGTTCATCTGCGGCGAGCCAATGAACCCGGCAACATAGAGATTCACCGGCTTGTTGTAGATCGTGTGCGGATCGGACAATTGCTGGATAACGCCATTCTTCATCACCGCGATGCGGTCGGCCAGCGTCAGGGCCTCGATCTGATCATGCGTCACGTAGATCATCGTGTTCTTGAGCCGGTGATGCAGCCGCTTGATCTCCACGCGCAAGTCCGAGCGGAGCTTGGCGTCGAGGTTGGAAAGGGGCTCGTCGAACAGGAACACATCAACGTCGCGCACCAGGGCACGGCCAATGGCCACGCGCTGGCGTTGGCCGCCGGAGAGGTTGGCAGGCTTGCGGTCGAGCAGCGGCTCGATCTGCAGGATTTCTGCGGCACGGGCGACGCGACGCTCGACCTCGTCCTTCTTCATGCCGGCGACGCGCAGGCCAAAGCTGAGGTTCCGCTCAACCGTCATCTGCGGATAGAGCGCATAGGACTGGAACACCATGCCGATGCCGCGGTCCTTCGGTTCGAGCCAGGTGACGTTCTTGCCGCCGATGAAAATCTGGCCGTCGGAGACGTCCAGCAGCCCGGCGATGCAGTTGAGCAAGGTCGACTTGCCGCAACCCGAGGGGCCGAGCAGTACGATGAACTCGCCCTGGGCAATGTCGAGGTCGAGGTGCTGAAGCACCTTCACACTGCCGAAGTTGAGCGATAGATCGCGGATGGAAACGCTGTTTTGCATTCGAATTATCCCTTCACCGCACCAGCGGCAACACCGCGGACGAACCACTTGCCAGACACGAAATAAACCGCCAGCGGCACGAGGCCAGTCAGAACGGTAGCGGCCATGTTCACGTTGTATTCGGGCGTGCCCTGGGCCGAGTTGACGATGTTGTTGAGCTGGACGGTCATCGGGTAGTTTTGCGTTCCGGCAAAGACCACACCAAACAGGAAGTCATTCCAGATGCCGGTAACCTGCAGGATCAGCGCCACCACAAAGATCGGCAGCGACATCGGGAGCATGATCTCGAAGAAAATGCGCCAGAAGCCCGCACCGTCCACACGTGCCGCCTTGAACAATTCCTGGGGCAGCGATGCAAAATAATTGCGGAACAGCAGGGTCAGGATTGGCATGCCAAAAACCGTGTGAACGATAATGACGGCCTGCAGTGAGCCAAAGATGCCCATTTCACGGGTGATCATCACCAACGGATAAAGAAACACCTGATAGGGAATGAACGAGCCGAAGATCAGGATGGCAAAGAAGATTTCCGAGCCTTTGAAGCGCCAGTTGATCAGGGCGTAGCCGTTCACCGCAGCGATGAAGATCGATATGATGGTGCTCGGAATGGTGATCTTGACCGAGTTCCAGAAGCCGGGCGCCAAGCCTTCACAGGTGAGGCCGGTGCAGGCACTGGTCCAGGCCTTGACCCAGGCATCAAAACTCGGCGCCGTCGGCAGCGAGAAGATGTTGCCGAAGCGGATTTCGGGCATGGTCTTCAGCGATGTGGTGAACATCACATAGAGCGGGAACAGGTAATACAGCGAGAACATCACCAGAATGGAATAGATGATGATCTTGCGGGGCGTGAAGAACGGCTTTGGCCGAGGGCCGCGCGGCTCGACAGCAGCGCCGGTCGGCGCCGGTGTGACGCCCGCCATGGATGAGATCTGGCTCATGTGCGACGCCCCTTTCCACCAAATTCAAGGTAAGCCCAGGGGATCAGGATAATGATCACCGACAGCAGCATCATCGTTGCAGCGGCGAGGCCCTGGCCGATATTGCCGCCCGAAAACATGTAGTTGTAGACGTATTTGGCAGGCACTTCCGAAGAGATGCCGGGGCCGCCATTGGTCAGCGCCACCACCAGATCGTAGAGCCGGACAATGCCGGACCCGATAATCACCACCGCGGTGACCATCACGCCACGCATCATGGGAACGACGATGGAGACATAGGTGCGCCAGGTCGGAATGCCGTCGATGCGTGCAGCCTTCCAGATTTCCTCATCCACACCGCGCAGCCCGGCCAGCATCAGCACCATGCAGAAGCCCGTGCCTTGCCACAAGCCGGCAATCAGCAGGGCGTACAGCACCATGCGCGGATTGGCGATCCAGTCAAAGGTGAAGTTCTCCCAGCCCAGATTGCGCATTGTGCCTTGCAGGCCCAGGGTGGGGTTCATGATCCACTGCCACACCAGGCCCGTCACGATGAAGGACAGGGCGAAGGGATAGAGCATGATGGTACGAAAGGCGCTCTCGAAGCGGATTTTCTGGTCGATCAGCACCGCAAGGATAAAGCCGACGACCAGCGTAAAGATCAGTGACAACACGCCGTATGTGATCAAATTGGTGACCGACACGTTCCAGCGGGAGGTGGCGAACAGGCGCTCATATTGCTCGATACCGACAAACTTGCCGGTGGGCAGAAGCTTGGAATTGGTGAACGAGTAGTAGATCGTCCAGAGTGTGCAGCCGACGAAGACAACCAGCACGGTCACCATCATGGGCAGTGCAGCGATCTTGGCGGGCAGGTTGTGAAGGATAATTCTTTTCAGCAGGCTCGGTCGGTTGACCTTGGCGCCCGCTTCCAAAGGAAGGGCTGTGTCCGCCATCAATGTATCTCCAAGAGAGGGTGGCCAACCTTGTATTCAAGGTCGGCCACCGCTTTCAGTCCTGGGAGCAGGCTCCCAACGAGCTAGCCCAAGGCTTACTCAGCCGACTCGATGATCGAGGCATAGCGCTCGACGTAGTCGTCAACAGTGATGCTGTCGTCATCGATGAACTCGATGCTGAGATCCTGCAGCTGCTGCTGGGTATCGCTGGTCAGGGCGAAGTCGCCCGATGGCAGCAGACCATTGCCGAGCATGCCCAGAGCCTTCTGCATGCAGGGATTGGCGGCCGCCAGGTCAATGTCGGTCCGGATCGGCATGGAGCCCTTGACCATGTTGAAGTTGAGCTGGGCTTCAGGCGAGATCAGGATGCGGGCCAGATCGGCCTGAGCGTCGAGGACGGCCTGGTCGGTACCTTCAGGCAGCTTGGGGAAGTAGAACGAGTCGCCGCCGCCGGTGAGCTGGTCACCCAGGCCGAGAGCCGGCAGACATTCGTAGTTTTCACCGGGAACGCCGCCGGCCACCTGCAGGTCGCCCTGCAGCCAGTCGCCGTGGATGTTGCCGGCCGCAGTGCCTTCGAGCAACTGGGTACCAACGTCACCGAAGGACGGCACCATCATGTCAGGCGAGATCACCTGGCGCAGCGAGTCGAGCGCTTCGGCAACCTTGCGGAACTCAGGCCCACGAACAGCGCTGGCATCCTTGTCACGATTGATGGCCAGCACCAGGTCGCTGCCGCCCAGACCGGACATCAGCACGCCGGGAACGCCGGAAATCGGCCAACCGGTCGCCAGACCAAAGGGGAGCACGCCGGCGTCCTGCAGAGCAGGCCAGCTGGCGACATATTCGTTCCAGTCCTTGGGAACAGGCTGGCCGATCTTTTCGTAGGCAGCGGTGGACAGCCACAGCCAATCCCACGAGTGAATGTTGATCGGCAGGCAGTAGAGGCCGCCTTCAAAACGGCAAGGCTCAAGCAGGCTGGCGTCGACGTAGAAGCTCTCGATGTCCATGTCGGCGACGACATCGGTCAGGTCGCGCATCAGGCCGGCCTGGATGAGTTCCTCGGCATCACGGCCGGTGTTCATCTGGGTGGCGCCCATTGGATCGCCGCCGATGATGCGGCTGATGATGACGGGGTTGGCACCGGTGCCCGACCCGGCCAGCGCGCTGTCCACCCAGGTATTGCCGGTCTCTGCTTCGAAGGCCTTGGCGAATTCGGCAATAGCTGCCGCTTCACCAGCCGACGTCCACCAGTGCGTGACTTCCAGATCGACGGCCATGGCGGCGGTCGTGCCCATCAACGCGGTAGCCATAGCGGCTACCACTGCAAATTTCTTCATAGATTGTCCTCCCAACGATCACTTGGAGCGAAGCGCCCCCGCGAAGCGGTCAGCCGCAAGGTCGTCTTCTAGTGAGACATCCCGTGCTGACTGCATGTAATCGATTGCATTTTCGGTATCCCAAAATCGTGCAATCGATTGCATTACATTCATACACGACTTGCAGACCTGTCAAGATCGAATTAGACAGATTGCGTTACCGACAGCGAGAGGGGGCGCTGCCAGGTATGTCAAAAGCAGAAAAAACACCGACAATTCAAGACGTTGCCAAATTTGCGCAGGTATCCACAGCCACTGTGAGCCGGGCCTTGTCACGCCCTGAACGGGTCAGCGGGCCGACCCGCGAGCGGATTGCCGAGGCCGTCCGCATTACCGGCTATACGCTGAACCAGGCGGCACGCTCGCTGCGGCAGCGAACCGCCCGAACCATCCTGGTCGCCCTGCCCGACATCGGCAATACGTTCTTTTCCACCATCCTCGATGCCATCGAACGCGAGGCCGCCCTGCGCGGCTATGGCGTGCTGGTGGTGAACCGCATTGCCGGGGACGTATCCGGTCGGCGGCTGCATGAGTATTTTCTGTCCAATCGGGCGGATGGGCTGTTGCTGCTCGATGGCGCCCTCGCGCTGGCGCCCCTGCTGGTGCTCACCCAGGCACCAGCCAATGTCCCCCTGGTCATGGCCTGTGAAACCATCCCCGACGCCCCGTTTCACGCCGTCCGGACCGACAATATCTACGCGGCCGAGGTGGCAACGCGACATCTGATCGGGCTGGGGCATCGCCGCATCGGCCACATTCAGGGGCCGCCGGGCAATGTGCTGACAACGGAGCGGCAAACCGGTTTCACCAACGCTTTGGCCGCCAGTGGGCTGACCGTGCAGCCCGAATGGATCTTTGCCGGCGGCTTTACCATGGAGCGCGGCGTGGCAGCCGCCGAACAGTTCATGGCGTTGCGCGAGCGTCCCAGCGCCATCTTTGCCGCCAATGACGAGGTCGCCATCGGCTTCTTGTCCGGGCTGCGGCGGCATGGCCTGGAATGCCCGCGTGACATTTCGGTGGTCGGCTTTGATGATCTGGCGGTCGCAACTCATGTCTGGCCGCCCTTGACCACCATGCGCCAGCCGCGCGAGGCGCTCGGTCGCCTGGCGGCCGAAGCCCTGATCGATCTGATCGAGGGCAAACCACCCAGCCGCGTGCCCAAACATACCGTGCTCAGTTCCGAGCTGATCGTGCGCGCCAGCACGGCCCCGCCTCCCTCTGTGTCCACGCCCCTGTCAGCCGCATCGTAATTGCCGGCGCCTGCGGTCTTCCTTTTGCGACAGAATCCGCTACATGGAACCAGTCTGGTTCTGGTCCCGTAGCTCAGCTGGATAGAGCAGCAGCCTTCTAAGCTGTTGGTCGCAGGTTCGAGTCCTGCCGGGATCGCCAGATGTTTTCAGCAAATCACGGCACACCTCACCTACGCCTTCACTGAATCCGCATTTTGCCGGCGAAACCGCTCCGGTGGCATCCCGACCGCACGGCTGAAGGCGCGGCTGAAATAGGCGGGGTCGGTATAGCCGAGCGCGTAGGCGATCTGTTTGACCGGCAGCGCGGTGAATACCAGATAGCGCCGGGCCTCATGCATGATCCGGCGTTCCACCACCGTCATGGCCGATGCCCCCAGCACGGCGTTGGCGGTGCGGTTGAGATGGCCGGGCGTGATCCCCAGCGCCGCCGCGTAAAACGCCAGCGAGCGCTGCTGGGCAAACTCCTGTTCCACCAGGCGCTGAAACGCCTGCGCGTGGCGCATGGCGGGGTGCGGTGCCGGCTGCGTGGCGGCCACGGCCTGCCGGCTGGCGCGGACCAGTTCGGCCAGCAGCGTGCCGACCCGTCCCGACAGCGCCAACCCCCTCGCCTCGCCTTTGTGTCCAGCCTCGGCCAGCAACGCTGCCATGGCCTCGGCAATGGCAGGGTCGGGGTCGGCAATAATGCTCGCAATGGCCAGGCTGCCACGCGTATCGGCATGGGCGTCGAGCATGGCGCGGATATCGGCTTCAAACAGTGTCAGCACCGTGCCGCCGACATCATGGTCAAAGCGATAGGCGTGGATGGCCAGCGCCGGTACAATCACCACCGCCGGCGGCTCGATGGTGCAAACACTGTTCTCCAGCGTCACCATGGCGGTGCCAGCGGTCAGCTGCAACACCTGGAACAATTGCTCGTGTCGATGCGGACCGATGCGGAAATCGTGCAAGCTGGAGCGCGATGCCAGGGTCTCGAAATGCAGGCGATCGGCGAAAGGAAGCGCAGTCTTCTCACCATAGAGCGCATAGACGGGTACGGGCAAAACAGATTTTTCCATGTTCGGATTATCCAAGTCTTTGCCGGTCCTGTCCATTGGTTGATGCGCCCCTGTTCCCCATTATCGCGCGCCACGGAGCGGGGAGAATAGCATGCGTACACAGGTGGCCATTATCGGCGCGGGACCAGCCGGCCTGATGCTGGGTCGATTGCTGGAGCGGGCCGGCGTTGACGCGGTGATCATTGAGCGCAAAAGCGCCGATTATGTCCTTGGACGGATTCGCGCTGGCGTGCTGGAACAGGGCGCGGTGGATTTGCTGGACGCGGCAGGCGTCGGCCAGCGCATGCATCAGGAGGGCCTGATCCACAAAGGCATCGACCTGGCCTTTGATGGCGACATGCTCAACATCAATTTCGAGAAGCTGATCGGCAAGCACGTCATGGTCTATGGGCAGACCGAGGTCACCCGCGATCTGATGGCGGCGCGTCAGGACAGCGGTGCCCTGACCATCTACGAAGCCGACGATGTGGCCATCCAAGATTTCGACGGCGCCACACCCCGCGTCACCTATCGCAAGGATGGAGTCACCCACACGCTCGATTGTGATGTCATTGCCGGTTGTGACGGCTTCCATGGCGTCTGCCGTGCCAGCGTGCCGGAACAATCGGTAACCAGCTTCGAACGGGTTTATCCATTTGGCTGGCTGGGGGTGCTGGTGGATCAGCCACCGGTGGGCGAGGAACTGATCTACGCGCACCATGAACACGGCTTTGCCCTGTGCTCGATGCGATCCAACACCCGCAGCCGTTACTATGTGCAGGTGCCCAGTGACGAGAAAGCGGCAAACTGGAGCGATGACCGCTTTTGGGATGAATTGCGGGCGCGGCTCAATCCCGCCACCGCTGCAGCGCTCAAGACCGCAGCGTCGATCGAGAAATCCGTGGCGCCGCTGCGCAGTTTCGTGGCCGAACCCCTGCGCTTCGGCAATTTGTTCCTGGCGGGCGACGCCGCCCATATCGTCCCACCAACCGGGGCCAAGGGGCTCAATCTGGCGATGAGCGACGTCAAGGTCCTGGCCGAAGCGCTGATCGAGCGCTTCCTTGAGCGATCAACGGCCGGCGTGGATGGCTATTCGCCCACGGTGCTGCAGCGCATTTGGAAAGCAGAGCGCTTCAGCTGGTGGATGACCTCGATGCTGCACACCTTCCCCGAAACCGGCGCCTTTGGTCGCCGCATTCAGCGCGCCGAATTCGACTATCTGGCCAGCTCGCTCGCCGCCCAGCAGAGCCTGGCCGAGAATTATACCGGCCTGCCATAAGCCACGCCACAAGGCGCGTGTCCCCTGTGGCGCCAGGTAGCAGCGATTTGGCGCTGTCCGACCGCTATCGGCGGCGTCTTCATGCCACCGGCGGCGCGCCGGTTGCCTGCCGTGCACTGTGACGAATGGCACTCATCAACCCCACCGCCGGTGGCGACAGGGTGACGTCGACCCGCGTGGTCAACCCGACCGGTCCGCGCGTCTCGTCCATGGCAAAGGGCAGCGCAACCAACAGGCCATCACGACAATCGGGCGCCACCACGCCCTCCGAAATGAACCACACCGCATCGGTGGCGCGCAGATAGTTGCGGGCAAAACTGTCCGACACTGTTTCGAGCACCGTATCGGCAATGTCCACATTGTGGGCGCGCAGGTACCGCTCCACGGTGGGGCGAATCACGGCATCGGGTGGCGGCAGCAACCAGGGATAGTCAGCCAGCGCTGACAGCTGCGGCGCCTTGGATTCCGCAAGCGGATGGCCCTTGCGCACCACGGCGCAGACCAGTTCGGAATAGAGGTGTTCAAAGCTCAGCCCGGCAATGTCGTGAGGGTCAGCCATGCGTCCCACCACCAGATCAAGCTCACCGGCACGCAGCAAAGCTATCAGATAAGCATTGGGGCCGGTAACGACGCGCGTCGGCATGATAATGCCATCGGCGGTCAAGGCGGCCAGCGCCGCCGGCAGGATCGATGTGGACACGGTGGGCAAGGCGCCGATCCGGACCATATCGACTGCTGAAACCTGCGCGGCCACCTGAACGCCCTGCCATAGCGCAGCCATGCCATTGGCGGCATGCAGCCGAAAAAGCTCCCCCGTGGTGGTCAGACTCAAGGTCCGCCGGCTGCGATCAAACAGCGGCACGCCCAGGATCGCTTCCAATTCCTGAATGGTCTTGGTGGCGGCGGGCTGGCTCATGTTCAGGGCACTGGCCGCCTTGGCGACACCACCAAGCCGGGCGACCTCGAGAAAGCAGCGCAAGTGGCGCAATTTGAGGCGGGGATCGAGTTGGGCAATCGGCATGGGCACCTCTGGAAACTGCCTTGATTGATATACTATCAGTTATATCTTGTCGCGAGCTTCTCATTTCCATTTCGTGGCCAAGTCAGCAGAATGAACCAACCGGCGCTTTGCGACACCCTTGCCCGGTCCACTGAAATAACCTTTTTGACATTATGAGTCCCGGCAGCACCCGTTCAGGATCCCCGCCAGACCTGCAGTGGTGAGCAGCGATGGCCGCCGAGGGTGGTTCGGTTAGGGATCGCGCTTGCGGTGCCGTGCATATAGGCTGACGCGAACGCAAGAAAGAACAAGCAAGACCGATGAGCCTTCTGAACGCTGCGCTGTTTGCCGATCCTGAACTCGACGACCTGCTCGACGATAACGCTCATCTGGCGGCCATCGTGCACTTTGAGGCGATGCTGGCGAGCGCCAGCGCCACCGAGGGGCTGATCCCGAGCGCCGCCGCCCACGAGATCAGCGAACGGCTGGGCCAGGTCCAACTTGATACCGCCGCACTCGGTGCCGGCCTGGCTAAGGACGGCGTGGTGGTCCCCGCGCTGATTGGCGCGCTGCGCCAGACGCTGTCTGAGGCCAGCCGCCCCTACCTGCATCACGGTGCGACCAGCCAGGATGCCATCGATACGGCCTGGATGCTGCAACTGGCGCAGATTGTGCCGCTGCTGCAGCAGCGGCTTGGCCACGTCGACAGCACGTTGGACGGTCTGACCGTGCAATTTGGCGGCCAGAAACTGATGGCGCACACCCGCATGCAAGCCGCGCTGCCATTCACCTTGGCCGATAAACTGTCGACCTGGCAGCGTGCCATTGAGGAGTGCACCACCGGGCTGACATTTGCCGCCGAGCGGGCGCTGGCCGTGCAATTGGGTGGGCCCGTGGGCAATCGCGCCAGTTTTGAGGGCAAGGGGGACGCCATTGCGACCCGGCTGGCCGCCTTGCTGGGGCTGCGCGCCGCGCCCGCTTGGCACGGCAACCGCGTGGCACTGTGTCGCCTCGCCGCCGAACTGGCCGGGATCAGCGGCGTGCTGGGCAAGCTGGGCGTCGATATCACCCTGATGACGCAGAGCGAACTGGGGCAAGCCGTCATTAGCGGCGGTGGCGGATCATCGGCGATGGCGCACAAGAACAACCCGGTGGAGGCCGAATTACTGGTGACTTTGGCCCGGCAGAGCGCGGGGAGTCTGGGCACGCTGTTTCAGGCATTGGTGCATGAAAACGAGCGCTCGGGCGCGGCGTGGACCCTGGAATGGTTGACCCTGCCTACCGTTGTCCGCAATGCCGGCAGTGGCCTGCTGATGGCGCAGCGACTATTGCAACGGCTGAGCTTTCCGCCGCAGGACACCGCCTGAACACCGGTGAATGAGCGTTTTCTGAGCGCCCTAGAAGTCGAATCCCATCTGTGAAACGGCCGGCTTAGCCGGTTTGGTGGGCTTGACGGGCTTGGCCGGAACAGGCGCAACGTGGTCCGCAGCAACCATCAAGATTTCCGGGGCAGGACTGGCGATTGCTACCGGCCTGCTGGCAGACGTCTTGAGCTTTGCCGCTTCCTTGCCAGTCTTTGGCGACGGAACGAGTTCACTCAGCCAGCGCTGCACCGGCGCCAGCCTGTTCACATGCAGCGCATAGCGGTTTTCGCGACCAAATTTTTTCTCGCTGATCAGGCCGGACTGCTTGAGCACACGCAGATGCCGCGAGATGGCGGGACGGCTGATCTTGAACGCCGCGGCCAGCACATGCACGGGCTGCGGCCCGGCACGGAGCAATTCGACAAGGCGGCAGCGGGTGGGGTCGGCCAGGGCCACAAGAACTGCAATGGGCGGCATGTCGTTTCCAGAGCTTTTCCTGCTGAGTAGGTAACGACAGGGTTACTCGTCAAGGGCCTGGCGGATATGCAACTGTTTGTTCACCAGATACGTTGGTCCAGACTTAACGATGCGCCATGATGGCGTGGCGTCAGCAATATTCTGGTCACTTCCCTGCGCGAAGTTCGGAACAGGGAGAATTACACATGACGAAACCAGCAGCGACATATTCGTGGTGGAGCCGTGCACAGCGGCCATACTCAGCTGCCGAGCTGGTCGTCGACAGCATTGTGCATATTCTCGGCCTGGTCGGCGCTATCGCTGCCGGATCGATCCTGCTGGCCTTTGCCATCAGCGAAGCGGCGCCCGAGCTCCCTGCCCTGTTCATTTATATCTTCAGCCTGGTTGCCGTGCTTGGCGTGTCGCTGGCCTATAATGTGACGCCGGTGTCGCCGATCAAGATGCTGCTGGCCCGCTTTGACCAGGCCGCCATCTTCCTGTTCATCGCCGGCTCCTACACACCCTTCCTGGCGGTCATGGCCGGGACCACGACGGGCACGTTGATGACGACATTCGTCTGGGGCGCCTCACTGATCGGGGTGGCGCTCAAGCTGATCGTTCCCGAACACTTTGGCAGGCTGGCCATTGCCCTCTATCTGGCCATTGGCTGGAGCGGCATTCTGGTGTTCCAGTCCCTGGCCCAGACCCTGCCCACGTCGACCATGTGGCTGCTGCTGGCAGGCGGCGTGACCTATTCACTGGGTATTATCTTCCACCTCTGGGAAAAGCTGAAATTCCAGAACGCGCTTTGGCATGTGTTCGTGGTGGGTGGCGCCAGCCTGCATCTGTGGGCCGTCATCGACTTCATGGTCATTCACCGCTTTTAGTCGCGCGGCGCAGCCACTCGGTCATGCTCCATGGTGTCACCCGGCTTGAGCCCCAGCTCAACGGAGCGGCCACCCGGAATTTCCAGCACAAACTGCACCGGCACTTCTGAGGGAATCGAGGTCGGATCCTGCGGCCGTGCATTGACGTGAATGGTCTTGACCACACCATCAGCGCCGACAAAAATCATGTCGAGCGGAATGAAGGTATTGCGCATCCAGAACGAGACTTCGCGCTCCTGCTGGAAATCAAACAGCATGCCGGCATCAGCGGCCAGTTCCTGGCGGAACATCAGGCCCTGCGCGCGGGTTTCGGGCGTGTCGACCAGTTCGACATTGAAACTGTGCGCGCCGCTCGCGGTGTGCAGCACCAATTTGCCCTCATCGCTGCACGCGGCGAGCGGCGCGGACACCAGCAGCACGGCGACAAACGCGCCAGCACGGCGCAGCGCCGGGGCAAAGCCAGAGGCAATCGCTATCATATTATGGTTTCCTAGTGCGAAGACGGGGCATCGCCCCAACCATCGGGTCGGATTTCGGCGACCATAAGGCCCTTGGGACCATTGCCGTAGCGGACCAGCACAAATTGTCCGGGCCGCAACTCGGTAATACCGAAGCGCCGCAGCGTTTCCATATGCACGAAAATGTCGGGCGTGCCCTCGCCGGCCGACAGGAAGCCAAAGCCGCGAATTCGGTTGAACCATTTGACCTCGAGGCGAACCATGCCCGATGTCGCTTCGACCACCACATGCGTGCGTGGCGCGGGCATCTGGGCTGGATGGACGGCAGTGGATTCATCCATCGAAACAATGCGGAAGGCCTGCAGGCCACCGGGGCGGTTGAGCGCTTCAACGACGATGCGGGCGCCCTCATGGGCACTCTGGTAGCCGTCGCGGCGCAGACAGGTCACATGTAGCAGGACATCGGGCATGCCATTGTCCGGCACGATAAAGCCGAACCCCTTGCCGGCATCAAACCACTTTATCGCCCCAGAGATTTCAATGGTATCGAGCCCGGATTCGGCCGAACGTGCAGATGCCTCGGCATGCTCAGGCGCACCCGTCTCCTGCGAGAAGACGGTCGACCCGTCACCATCACCACCAGAATCGGCCCCCATCGTCCCTCAGCCCCTCGATACTCGTCCGCCACGGCGGGATACTTCACAATAGACGCAGTCTGTCCGATTCAAGCGTGATTGTTAAGCATGTCTTAGGAAATTGTTGTATGGCGCTCAACTTGCGGCGCCGGGCGGCCCTTGCTAGGCCAGTAACACCGCCGATCAACCAAAGAGGAGAACGCCATGCAGTTCCTGCACACCATGGTTCGTGTGACCAATGTCGAGGATAGTTTGCGCTTTTATTGCAATGGCTTGGGCCTGGAAGAAGTCAAGCGTATCGACAATGAGAAGGGTCGGTTTACGCTGATTTTCCTGAGCGCGCCGGGCGACAAGGGTGGGCAGGTGGAACTGACCTATAACTGGGATCCCGAGACCTATACCGGTGGGCGCAATTTCGGTCATCTGGCGTATCGCGTCAAAGATATCTACGGCCTGTGCCAGCACCTGAGCGATATGGGCGTGGTCATCAACCGCCCGCCGCGCGACGGGCACATGGCGTTTGTGCGGTCTCCGGACGGCATTTCGATCGAGCTGATTCAGGAAGGCGATCTGCCCCCGCAGGAGCCATGGTTGTCGATGCCCAATACCGGCCAATGGTAACCCGGCACCAGCCACCCATCAGCCATTCACGTTTTGCTAACCGTGGCGCTTAGGCTGCGGTTAGCAAAACCGATCGTATTTTAGGGACTTCAGCAACATATCGTTGCCTGTTGCACGAGAGCAACATTTGCGTTTCTCGGAAGTCCCATGCACCCTGCGCTACGATCCATCGCCGCCCTTGCCCTTTGCGTTCTGACGCTGGCGGCCTGCGTGCCCATGGCCATGTTCGCCAGTTCCAGCGGCGCCAGCTATGCGAACAAGCGAAATGACTGGGGCACTTATGTCGCCAGCCGTGACGTCAATGCCTTCTGCCTGTCGCCAAAGCTGCGCTTTCTGGTGTGGGAGTTCGAAGGCCATTTCGGGCGCAAGGTGATCATGAGTTCGGGCTATCGCGACGGCAATCACAACGCGGCGGCGGGTGGCGCCAGCAATTCCTATCATACCAGGTGTATGGCCGCCGATTTCTACATTCCCGGTGTCGACAAGCGGGACATGATCCTGTTTGCGCTGCGCACCGATGCGGTGGGCGGGTTGGGGTGTTATCCCGGCCGCCAGTTCATCCATGTGGATGTCCGCGACCGGCCGCGCGGCTATCGCCGACCGGTCACATTCTCGGGCTGCTAAATAATTGTTTGAATGGGCGTCCTTATGGCTTGCACAACCCAAACGAGCCAACTATACGACCGGAAGTGCTTAAGCGCCCTTCGTCTATCGGTTAGGACGGCACCCTTTCACGGTGCAGAGAGGGGTTCGATTCCCCTAGGGCGTACCACTCCTTCTTGTTGAAGGGTGGAAACTAAGCCAAGTTTTCTGGGTCTGCGCCCATCGTCTATCGGTTAGGACGGCACCCTCTCACGGTGCAGAGCGGGGTTCGATTCCCCGTGGGCGTACCAGAAACTTCTTTCCTCATCCCCGAACCCGGTCCGCTCGCTCGATCGATTGTTGTCGGCTGACCAAAATCATCCCACCCATTGTCAGGGCCGCGACCTGCCTTGCGTGATGATGCTCGCGCACGCTCATCAAGACCATCAAGCTGAACCGTCAGCAAAGACCCCAATTGCCTTGGCGATCCACGCCACGGTGATCTGGCGCTGCTCCCGTGCCGTACAAGGGCTGACAGGAGCGGAGCAGACGATGTATGCCTTGAGCATGACAGAACCAGACATCGGGCGTGCCCCGCCACCAGCAGCGCTGAACGACTACACGGCATTGTTGCTGCGGGTGGCCCAATCACGTGACAAACCGGCCCTGGCCGCGCTGTTCAACCATTTCGGCCCGCGCATCAAATCGATGATGCTCAAGCTTGGTGCCAGCGACGCGCTGGCTGAAGATCTGGTGCAGGAAACCTTCGTGTCGGTGTGGCGCAAGGCTGGCCAGTATTCCAGCCAGCGGGGCGCCGCGAGCACCTGGATCTTCACCATCGCCCGCAATCTGCGGATCGATCAGCTGCGGCGGCAATCGAACAAGCCCTATGAAGACCTCGAAAAGCTTGAACTGGCCAGCGACAGCCCCAGCGGAAGCACGCTGGTCGAACAGAACCAGGTGATTGACCGCGTCACCATCGCGCTCGAATTGCTGCCCCCCGAACAACAGGAAGTCGTGCGCCTGAGTTTTATCCACGATATGCCGCATGCCCAGATCGCCGAAAGCCTCGGCGTGCCACTGGGCACCGTGAAATCGCGACTTCGCCTCGCTTATGGACGGCTCCGGCCCTTGCTGGAGGATCTGCAATGACCATTGAACACCACCCCGACATCACCACCCTGCTGGCCTTCAGCGCCGGTACCCTTGAAGACCCGTATGCTACGGTTGTGGCCACGCATCTGGCAATGTCGGAGGGCGGCCGCGAAGCTCTGCGTCAGATCAATGCGATTGGCGGCGCGCTGCTCAACGCCGAGCCCGAGGCCGAACTGACCGCTGGCTCGCTCGATCGGCTGCTGGATACGCTGGGCGATGACGACAGAATTGACGTGATGCCGCATGACGAGCGCACAGTTGCCGGCGACGTGCCCCTGCCTCTGCAGCGCTTTCTGCCGAACGGGCTCGAAGGCGTGCGCTGGAAGTGGACGGGTCCGGGTGTGGCCACGGCCGATCTGGGCTGGGGCAAGGACGGCCGCTCGCGGCTGATGTTGCTGCGCGTCGGTGCCGGTCGACCGGTGCCCGAACATGGCCATGGCGGCCAGGAGCTGACGCTGATCCTGTCGGGAGCCTATCGCGACCGTTTTGGCCTGTTTGCCAAGGGCGACATTGCCGACCATGACGAAGATGTGGAGCATCAGCCGATTGCCGAGCCGGGCGAGGACTGCATCTGCCTGGTAGCGGTGGACGCCAAGCTGACCTTCCGTGGCCGGCTGATGCGGGCCCTGCAGCCGCTGTTCAGGATATGAGCATGAAACCGGGCGTAGCCTGGATCATTGGTGGCGGCTCGGGCATTGGCGCGGCCGTCGCCCAACGCCTGGCCCGGCAGGGCTGGGCCGTGGCAATCTCGGGCCGACGCGAGGACAAGCTGGCGGCAGTGGCCAAGGGGCACCCCACCATTGGCTCCTACCCGCTCGACGTCACCGATGGCGCCGCCATCAAGGCCGCCGTGCAGCAGATCGTTGCCGATATGGGGCGGATCGACCTGTTCATCTTCGGCGCCGCCGCTTGGCAGCCCATGGATGTCGGCGACTACGCCTATGACAAGTTCGCCAAGGTGGTGGACACCAATTATCTGGGCGTGATCCGCATTGCCAATCCACTGATCGAACAGATGGCGCGCCAGGGCGGCGGGCACTTTGCCGTCATCGCCTCGGTGGCCGGCTATTTCGGCTTGCCGCGCTCGGCCGCCTATTCCTCCACCAAGGCCGCACTGATCAATCTGCTGGAGACCATGCGCAGCGAACTGGCGCCGCGCAATATTGTGGTGCGAATGATTGCGCCGGGATTCGTCAAATCCGAGCTGACCGACAAGAACGACTTCCCGATGCCCTTCCTGATGGAAACCGACGAAGCAGCCCAGCGGATCGTCGACGGCCTGACGCAGTCGGACCGCTTCGAGATCGCCTTTCCCAGGCGCATGGTGTGGCTGATGAAGACCGTGCGCTGGCTGCCCTACCCCGTGTTTTTCTGGCTCACCGGAAAGATGCTGCCCAAGGATTGAACCTTTGCGGCGCTGATTGATTTTCCTCTCCACAGAGGAGAATTGTCATGGACCTGATACCCGATCCCCGCCAGCGCCAGCCCAAGGGCGACCACAACCGGCGCCTGTCACTTGAACTCGACGGCGCCGCGTTCGCCGCAGAGGCCGGCATAACGGTGGAACAATTGCGCGACTACGAGCGAACCAGTCCCGATCACGACTTCGATGTCGAGGTGGCACGGCGCGTCGGCCTGGCGCTTGAGCGTCTGGAGCAGGTTTTGCCCAATTCCCAGACCGGACGGAACGCTCCGGCGGCTAAGCCGTTGGCCTCACTGAACCCCAATACAGGAGCATTCACGATGGACCACACCAATCATATCCGTTTGTCGCCCACCGAACTGACGCCCGATGCGCTTGAAGGCGCGACCATTTACGGCGCTGATGATCACAAGGTTGGCAAAGTCTCCCATGTGCATGGGATGGGCCCCTCCAGTCAGGTCATCATTGATGTCGGCGGGTTCCTCGGCCTTGGCGCCAAGCCGGTAGCTGTGCCCTTGGGCGATCTTCAGTTCATGCGCGACGAGAGTGGCGAAGTTCACGCCGCAACAGGTTGGACCAAGGAGCAGCTGGAAGAAATGCCAGAGCATCACCACTGATCCATTGCCCTGCCGGTAAAAGACCCCCGGACCTGGTCCGGGGTCTTTTTTTGAGCTACGCCGTCAAGCCGGGCGGCGATACTGGTAGATGCCGACATCAATCGAGCCTTCGGCAAAGCCGGCCTCGCAATAGCTGAGGTAATATATCCATTTGCGCTTGAACTCTTCGTCATAGCCCAGCGGGGCAATCATCGGCCAGCGTTCGAGGAAGCGTTCACGCCACAATCGCAAAGTCTTGGCGTAGGACAGGCGGAAGGTGTCGACGTTCTCCAGCACCAGATCGTATTTTTCGCCGAACTCGCGCATCACCGTCTTGGTCAGCAGCATGCCCCCGGGGAAAATGTAGCGCTGGATGAAATCGGGGCCACTTTTATAACCGTCGAAATCGGCCTCATTGATGGTGATCGCCTGGATAGCGGCCGTGCCGCCGGGCTTGAGCCGGTCATGCACTGTCTGAAAATAACTGTCCCAGTTGTCCTCGCCGACCGCCTCGATCATCTCGATGGAGCCGATATGGTCAAACTGCCCCTCGGTGTGGCGATAATCCTCGAACACCAGCGTGGCAAACTCATCGAGCCCCTGTTTGGCCAGGCGCTCCCGGCCATATTTGAGCTGTTCGGCCGACAGGGTGATGCCGCGCAGATTGGCACGGTAGTCCTTGGCCACGGTTTCGGCGAACCCACCCCAGCCGCAGCCGATCTCCAGCACGGAGGAGCCTTCGGTAACGCCCGCCATATCGGCGACACGACGGTATTTTTCGCGTTGAGCCTCCTCGAGGCTCTGATCACCCGAGGTGAACACGGCCGAGGAATAGGTCATGGAAGGGTCGAGCCACTGGCCGTAGAAGTCATTGCCCAGGTCATAATGCTCGGCAATGTTCTTCTTGGAGCCTTCGAGCGTGTTGCGGCGCGATAGATGATAATGCAGATCCCCCGCTGCCTTGCGGAAAAAACCCGGATTGGCCTGCTCGAAGGTATCGCGGTTCTGCAGATAGAAACGGAACAGCGCCGTCAGATCATCGACTTCGATATCGCCGTTCATATAGGCGGAGGCAAAACCGACAGTACCGCGCTGCATGGCTTCGCTGAGCACGCGGAAATTGTTGAGGCGTAGCACCGAGTGCCCGCCGGTCGCCGGATTTCCAATGGTGCGGGTGCGCCCATTGGGAAAAATCACCGTTACGGCGCCATGTTTTGGGTGGCCGATAAGGGACGAACCGATCGCGTCCACGACCCAGGAAACGAGCCGCGTCCACGGAGTCACGCCGGTGCTGGCATTGTCTATTGCTGTCTTGTTCATTGGCCCCAGAGATCCAACTTGCCTACTAAGCTTGGTGTCCGCGCTTGAGCTGTCGCCGCAATTTTAGCGTCAGCGGCATACCTTTAAGCCACAAGAGCAAGGCTTCCCAGTAGATGCCCAGCACTACCTTAGCGGTCATAAGTGGATATGCAAGTAGCAGTTTCAACAGCATTGCGTCGGTCAGCGGGCGCTGTTCACCCTGGAAATAGGCGGTCAGAATACCCCCTTCCTGACCCACCAGGGTGATGCCGACAAACACCTCGTCATCCGGAGGGCGGATGGAGAAGCGGTACGTGCCCTCAAGCGTATTGAACGGCGAAACAAAGAACGCCTTCTTGGTTTCGTGCTGGATTTCATGGCCCTGGGCATCGACCGCGGCCTGATAGAAATGATGCTCGCCAAAGGTATTGCTGACCTCGTAGGCCAGAAACCGGGTGACCCCGGCGGCATCGTCGCAATAGTAGACGGTGATGGGGTTGAAGGCGAAGCCGAGCAGGCGCGGATAGGCCAGCATGCGAATGCGGGCGATCTCGCCGGCGCCGGCCGCTGCCGCCCGGGCGCGGATAAAATCGGCAATGCTGCCGCCATCGCGCGGGCCGAAATCGCTGCTCATCAGCGATACCAGATTGAACCGGTTCAACGAGAACAAGCGCAGCTTTTGATCCAGGGCTGCCAGCTGATCGAGATCGACCAGCATGGAGAACACCCGATAGCGCAGCGCGTGGCGCTTGGGACGGGCACGCTTGTGCACCACGTCGCCGACATAGAGCGCGCCAAAATCGGGCTTCTGCTGAGTTACTGCGCGGCCCATAGGCGCTGGTCTCCTTCAGCCCAGTTGTGCGCAATACGGCCACGCTGCTGGCCGACCTGCCAGGGGCGCTGGGCGGGTCCGATGCGCTCGGCCACCTCCAGCCCGGCCTGCAGACCATCCTCATGGAAACCATAGCCCATCCAGGCGCCGGCAAACCAGCTGCGCTGGTTGCCCTGCACCTGCCAAAGGTCCTTCTGGGCGGCGATCGCGGCGGCGTCGAACAGCGGGTGGGCGTAGTCGACCTCAAACTGCACGCTATCGGCCGCAAATTCGCGGTGCGGGTTGAGCGTCACGAACAGATTTGACTTGGTGGCCAGCGGCTGCAGGCTGTTCATCCAATAGGTCAGGCTCAGGCCGTCTTCGCCCGCACCGCCGCGCAGATAGTTCCAGGACGACCACAAATGTCTGCGACGCGGCATGAAGCTGGCGTCGGTGTGCAACACTGCATGATTGTTGTTGAAGCGGAAGGCCCCCAGGATATTGCGCTCGGCGTCGCTCGGATCGGCCAGCAGTGCCAGCGCCTCATCGGCATGGCAGGCAAAGACCACCTGATCGAACTGGCGGCGGCGGCCGTTGGCAAAGAAGATCTCGACGCCCTCGGCATGGCGCGCGACGGAGTGGATGCCGGCATCGAGCACGGTTTCAAACCGCTGCTGGGCGACAATCCGCTGGACATATTGCTGGCTGCCGCCCTGCACCGTGCGCCAGGTCGGGCGATTATTGACCTGCAACAGGGAGTGATTGGCGAAGAATTCAATGAAGGTCCTGGCGGGAAAATCCAGCATGCCGCGCGAAGGCGTCGACCAGATGGCCGCCGAAATGGGCAGGATGTGGTCCTGAATGAAAATACGCGAATAGCCAAATCGGTCGAGGAACTGGCCGATCGACAGATCGTCCTGGCAGGTAGCGATCTGCTGCTCGGCCTTGCGGAAAAAGCGCATGATGTCGCTGACCAGCCGCCAATGCTCGGGGCGAATGATATTGCGGCGCTGGCCAAACAGGCCATTGAGATATTCGCCGGAATATTCGCGCTGACCCTCGCCGATCGAGACGGCAAAACTCATCCACGAGGGTGCGGTGGGCACGCCGAGGTGATCGAAGAACGCTGTCAGATTGGGATAATTCTGCTCATTGTAAACGATAAAGCCGGTGTCGACGGCGATCTGGCCCTCAGGCGTCGTCGCCTCAATGGTGTTGGCGTGGCCGCCAAGCCGGGCATTCCGCTCGAAAACGGTGACGTTTTGGGTCTGGGACAGCAGCCAGGCGGCTGAAAGGCCTGATATTCCCGATCCGATAACGGCGATGGTGGGGGCAGTCATGGTCGGGTCTCTCCGTCGGGGCCTGTGCAAGATGATACGCAGGCAACAACGGGATGGATCAGCAGAAGGTTACGATCAGCCCTTGGGTTTCGCCAGATCGATCAGGCGAAACTGCACCTGTTCGCGCCCCTGATAGTGATCAATGCCCAGGCTGCCGGCAAAATGCAGGGCGCTGTCAGCGCCGCGCAGCAGCGTGTCGCCAATAGCGGTGCTGGCGGCGCGGAAGGCGATGGCCTTGAGCCGGGCCCCATCTTCGGACACCAGCGCAAAACTGATATGGCCGCCCTTGCCGACGACCTGGGCGAATTTGGCGCGGTGGGCGGGAAAGGCAAAGACCGGCCCCGGATTGCCCGCGCCAAAGGGCCCTGCCCGCTCCAGATCCTTGACCAGATCGATGCTGGCACCCCGCGCGGTCAGCGCCGCGTCAATCTTGAGGGCGGTGGCGGCGCGCGCGGCAGCCACATCAAGCGAGAGCGCATCGGCCAGATAGGCGCGGAACGGTCCGAGTTGGCCCGGACCAATGGTGATGCCAGCGGCCATGGCATGGCCGCCACCCTTGATCAGCAGGCCGGATTCGACTGCCCGGATGACAGCGCTGCCCAGATCAACGCCGGGCATGGAACGCCCTGAGCCGGTGCCGGTGCCGTCGGGATTGAGCGCAATGGCAAAGGCAGGCCGTTCAAAGCGATCCTTGAGGCGCGAGGCAATCAGCCCGACGACGCCGGGATGCCAGTTGGCGGAGGCCAGCACCAGCACTGGCGGGCCATCTCCGCTGCCAATCTCCATATCGGCGACGGCGACCGCTTCTTCGACAGCCTCGACCTCGATGCGCTGGCGCTCGGTATTGAGTTCATCCAGCCGCGCGGCGATGGCGAGTGCGTGGTGTTCGTCATCGACTGTGAGCAGTTCAGTGCCCAAAGCGGCATTGCCGATGCGACCGCCGGCATTGATGCGGGGGCCAATCAGAAAGCCCAGATGATAGGGGTTGAGCGGGCCCGACACGCGCGCCGCCAGGGCCAAAGCGGCAATGCCGTGATTGTCGCCGCGACGGGCGATTTCCAGCCCGCGCACGACAAAGGCGCGATTGAGCCCGACCAGCGGCACCACATCGCAGACCGTGCCGAGCGCGACAATGTCGAGCAGCTTGAGCAGATCGGGCAGACCGGTGTCGCCGCGCTGGCGCAGCACGCGATTGACCGCCACCAGCACCATGAAGGTGACGCCGGCGGCGCAGAGATAGCCCAGACCGGAAATATCATCGGGACGGTTGGGGTTGACCAGCGCATTGGCCTCGGGCAGCGCATGATCGGCCAGATGGTGGTCGATCACCAGCACATCGGCGCCGCGACTGCGGGCATGAGCGATGGGTTTGTCGCTGGTGGTGCCGCAGTCCAGCGTGATGATCAAGCTGGCGCCGGCGTCGATCAGCTTGTCCATCGCCCCGATATTGGGGCCATAGCCTTCAAATATGCGGTCGGGGATGTGCACCTGCGGCTTAATGCCGAAATGGCGCAGAAATCGCGCCATCAGCGCACAGGAACAGGCGCCATCGACATCGTAATCGCCAAACAGGGCAATCGATTCATGGTCGGCGATGGCCTTGGCGAGGCGATCCGCCATCTCGTCCATGCCGATCAGCGTGGACGGATCGGGCATCAGTTCGCGAATGGTCGGCTCGAGATATTTCTCGGCGTCATCGAGCGCGACCCCGCGGGCCGTCATCACACGGGCAAGGATTTCCGAGACGCCCGAGCGCTGGGCAATGGCCGTCGCGATGCGGGTGGAGCTTGCATCCAGCCGGTCGGTCCAGGCGCGGCCGGTGACCGAACGGGAAACGTCAAGAAATGGGCGCGGCGCATCAAGCATGGCTCAGGGGTAGGCGATTTGGGGCTGGTGGTCGAGGTCTCTCATTCCCTCCCCCCACGGCAGAAGGCCCCCCAAACCGGATGAGGGGCAGCCAGCACAATTACCGCGCATGCCGCGCCCTGATCCAGCGCACGGTCTGGCTCCAGGAGCGCATGACCACGGTGCTGGTCTGAACCCAGTCGCGGCGCAGCCTGACCCCTTCCAGCAAGCTGCCGTCGGTCACCCCGGTTGCGGCCACCAGCACATCCCCGGCCGCCAGTTCGGTCACGTCATAGATGCGGTTGTGATCGGTGATGCCCATGGCGATGGCCCGCTCGCGCTTGGCGGGTGTGTCCAGGATCAGCTTGCCCTGCATCTGGCCGCCAATGCAGCGCAAGGCTGCTGCCGCCAGTACGCCCTCGGGGGCGCCGCCCGAGCCAAGATAGATATCGATGCCGGTATCCTCGGTGTTCACGGCGTGGATCACCCCGGCAATGTCACCATCGCTGATCAGCTTGACCGCCACCCCGGTGGTGCGCAATTCCTCGATCAGTGCGGCGTGACGCGGACGATCGAGCACGATGGCGGTAATCTCGCTGAGCGGCACGCCCTTGGCCTTGGCCAGGGCGTTGACATTCTCGGTTGCGGTCCAGTCGATATGGACGGTGCCTGCCGGATAGCCGGCGCCAATGGCAATCTTGTGCATATAGACATTGCGGGCGACGTTGAGCAGGCCTCCGCGCTCGGCCATGGCCAGGACCACGATCGAATCGGGCTGATTCTTGGCGCACAGGGTGACGCCTTCGAGCGGGTCGACGGCGATATCGACCTCAGGCCCCTGCCCCGCACCGACAGACTGACCGATAAAGAGGTCGTCGCACTCGAGCTCCTCGCCCTCGCCAATGACGATGCGGCCGGAAATGGCAACGGTATCCAGCTCGGCCTTCATCGCCTTCACGGCGGCGTCGTCGGCAGCCTTTTCATCACCCTTGCCGCGCCATTCGGCGGCAGCCACTGCAGCGCGTTCGGTGACACGCACCAGCTCGAGCGTCAGGCTGCGATGCAGATGGGCTGGGTTCTTGCTGTCGTCGGCTTTGTTGAGTTTCATCTGTCCTCCCGGGGCTCGACTGCCCCGGCGGGGTTCAGAGCGTTTCGATCCGGATCAATTGCGGCTGTCCCACGATAAACCCGTCGGCAGCGATCTGCGCAAGCGATTCACGCACGGCTGATTCCAAAGTCTGCTGCGTGATCATCACCACAGTGCGGACTGGCGAGCCATCCGGCGCCACAGCCTTAGCACTCAAATCGGCCCGCTGGATGACGCTATCGATGGATATCCCCCGTTCGCCCATGCGGGTGGCGATACCGGCCAGTGCGCCCGGCACATCCTTGGCGCTCAGGCGAATATAGTAGCCGCCATCATGGGGGCGCACCGACGCCTCACGATAGGGCAACAACTCGTCACTGGGCACGCCGAGCGGCGGCACGCGGGTGCCCCGGGCAATATCGAGAATGTCCGAGAGCACCGATGACGCGGTGGGCGGGCCGCCCGCGCCAGGGCCAGCCAGCAGCAGTTCGTGCACATGGTCGGTTTCGAGCGCGATGGCGTTCATCACCCCGTCGACGCCGGCAATGGCACTGTCCTTGGGCACAAAGGTAGGATGCACGCGCTGCTCGATGCCGTCTTCAGTGCGCTGGGCGATGCCGAGCAGCTTGATCTTGTAGCCCAGGTCAGCGGCAACCCGAATATCGTGCTGGGTGATGCCGGTTATGCCGTCGACCCGGATCTTGTCGGGCGCCAGTTCATAGCCAAAGCACAGCGTCGCCAGAATCGCCAGCTTGTGGGCGGTGTCGTGACCATCCACGTCGAAGCTTGGGTCGGCTTCTGCATAGCCGAGCGCCTGCGCGTCCTTGAGACAATCGGCAAAGGAGATGTCCTCCTTGCCCATGCGGGTGAGAATATAGTTGCAGGTGCCGTTCATGATGCCGAACACCTTGGCGATGCGCGCCGAGCCGAGGCCCTCGCGCAGCGTCTTGATCACCGGTATGCCGCCGGCCACGGCGGCCTCAAAGCCTAGTTGGGCGCCGGTATTCTCGGCCAGCTTGGCCAGCTCGGTGCCGTGTTTGGCCAGCAGTGCCTTATTGGCCGTGACCACCGGACGGCCGAGTTCCAGCGCGGCTTTGACCGAGGCCAGGGCCGGACCGTCCTCGCCGCCGATCAGTTCGACGAACAGATCGATACCATCCGATTTCGCCAGGGCGACCGGATCATCGAACCAATCCAGACCCGAAATATCAATACCGCGATCGCGCGAGCGCGAACGAGCGGCAACGGCGGTCACCACCAGATGGCGGCCAAGCTTTTTGGTCAGTTCAGCGCCATCCTTTTGCAGGATGCTGACCAGGGTGGCCCCGACATTGCCCAGGCCGGCCACACCGACCCGCAGCGGCGGCAGCGCCGCGCCATCGCCGAAATCCTGCATCGCCTTGAGGATGCGGGTGCGGGTGTCGGAGCGCGGTTCGCGCCCCTCACGCAGGTCAAACACGAACAGCGGATCGCCGGCAACGGTGCGCCCGAAGCGGGTCGGCGTCCAGCCGCGTGCGGAGATAAAGGATTCGACGGCTTGGCGGAAAGACTGGATATCACTCATGGTGGCGACATCTGCGTAGGTAAATGCCTAGCCGTCAATAGGAGTTTAGCCAGAACCCCATATGATCCGGGCCATACCGCCCAATTGAGACAGTATGGCCCGCTTTTGAGCGTCCGAAATGGGGATCAGCCGGCCAGTGGCACCACATTGCCCGACCCGGTCTTGGAGCCCAGCAGTTTCTTGACGTTGCGCGCAGCCTGACGGATGCGCTGTTCGTTCTCGACAAAGGCCAGCCGGATATACTGATCGCCGTATTCGCCAAAGCCGACGCCGGGAGCAACGCCAACGCCGGTTTCACGGATCAGCAGCTTGGCGAATTCGAGCGAACCGAGATGAGCGAACTGCGGCGGAATCGGCGCCCAGGCGAACATGGTGGCCTTGGGTACCGGAATGATCCAGCCCGAGCGGGCAAAGCTCTCGATCATCACGTCACGGCGGAATTTGTAGATCTTGCGGATCTCCTCGACCACATCGTCAGAGCCGTTGAGGGCAGCGGTGGCCGCCACCTGGATGGGGGTGAAGGCACCATAGTCGAGATAGGACTTGACCCGCGCCAGGGCCGCGATCAGGCGTTCATTGCCAACGGCAAAGCCCACCCGCCAGCCCGGCATGGAGTAGGTCTTGGACATCGAGGTGAATTCGACCGCGATGTCCATGGCGCCGGGGACCTGCAGCACTGAGGGGGGCGGCACATCATCAAAATAGATCTCTGAATAGGCCAGATCGGAGAGGATGAAGATGTCGTTCTCGCGGCAGTACTTGACCACTTCGGTGTAGAAATCGAGCGTGGCCGTGTAGGCGGTGGGATTGGCCGGATAGTTCAGCACCAGCGCGATCGGCTTGGGGATCGAGTGCCGCACGGCCCGATCGAGCGAGCGCATGAAGTCTTCATTGGGATCGGCCGGCATCGAGCGCACGACGCCGCCGCTCATGATGAAGCCGAAGGAGTGGATGGGATAGGTCGGATTGGGCACCAGCACCACGTCGCCAGGCGCGGTGATCGCCTGGGCCATGTTGGCAAAGCCTTCCTTGGAGCCCAGCGTTGCAACAATCTGGGTGTCCGGATTGAGTTTTACGCCAAAGCGGCGGCCATAATAGCTGGCCTGGGCCTTGCGCAGTCCCGGGATGCCCTTGGAGCTCGAATAGCGGTGGGTGCGCGAATCGAGCACCGTGTCCTGCAGCTTCTTGACGATGTGTTCGGGCGTCGGCAGATCGGGATTGCCCATGCCGAGGTCAATAATGTCGACCCCTTCCGCGCGCGCCTTGGCCTTGATCGGATTGATGTGTTCGAAGACATAGGGTGGCAGGCGGCGGATGCGATGGAACTCTTCGCTCATGATTTCCTCTGCGGTCCGACAAGGACCAAACGTGGGCCACGACGCGCCGATGCAGCGCCAAACCCCATTATGGGGTCGATTATCGCGGAATTGTGGTTGTAAACGGGTTAAAGACCCGCTGGCCGCTTGGTGATGTTCGGCTCTTCCCGGCCGGTGGGGGCCATGCGGGAAGAGCTAGCGGGCGTTTGCGCCAGCCGCCGGAAGGGCGGCCGCAGCCATTGCACTGCCGGCGAGCGAAGCTCCAACCCTAGCAACAGTGTACAGAGACTGCATGTCCCTTGCCCTTCGAATGCGATTTTTGTATTGAAACCCACTATAGATAGCCGTTCATAATTCCTCGTCGAGGTATTGTAAATGGCGGGCCGGATGCCAATTTTGGGCTCCACGGCTGCCACACGGTGAGGTTAGACACTTGAAGCGCATTGCCCTTGTCACAATCGGCACGCAGGGCGACGTTCAACCCTATCTTGCTCTGGCCATTGCGCTGCAAGAGCGCGGCTACTCTGTCGTACTGGGTGCGTCCGAAGAATTTCAGGGCATGGTCGAGGGCTACGGCATCGAATTCCACACGCTGGGACCATCGATCCAGTCGTTCCTGACCCAGCAGCGATTCGAGAACGCGATGAGCCAGTCCATGCTCATCAACGGCCCTTCCCTGCTGCGGCAGGGTCAGCAGATCGTCGATACCGCCGCCCGGCATGCCTGGCAGATGTGTCAGGGCGCCGACATGCTGATCCTGAACATGAACACCAGCTTTGGCATCGACATTGCCGAGGCGCTGCATGTCCCGGCCATCATGGTGGCGTTGCAGCCGCTGAACTCGACCAGTGAATTCCCGCTCTGCATCTACTACGGCGCCGATTTCGGGCCCGCTTTCAACCGGCTGACCTATACCGCCATGACGGTGCAGCAGATCTATTACAATCTGCCGCGCAACAAGCTGCGGCGCGAGCTGATGGGGCTGGATTCGCGCAAGAAGGGTGGCTTCTTCCGCAATACCGACGGCACCTCGCTGATAACGCTGTACCCCTATTCCCCCGTGGTATCGCCACGGCCGCGCGACTGGCCCAAAAGCGCCATCGTTACCGGCTACTGGAACCTCAAGGATCGCTCGGACTGGCAGCCTTCTGCCGAGTTCCAGAAATTCCTCTCCGAGGGCGACGCGCCGGTCTATATCGGCTTCGGCTCAATGCCCTTCGGGGCCGAGCGCAATACCAGGATCCTCAAGGAAGCGGTGGCGATGTGGGGCGGTCGGGCCGTGGTGGCGCGCGGTTGGGGTGGGATCAATCCCAAAGACCTGCCCGAGACGATTTTTGCCATCGAGAAGGCGCCGCACGACAAGCTGTTCAAATATGTGTCGGCCGTCGTTCACCACGGCGGGGCCGGTACGACCTCGGCAGGGCTCCATCTGGGCCGCCCGACCTTTGTCGTGCCACAGGCCGTCGACCAGCCCTATTGGGGACGACGCGTCTATGAACTGGGCTGCGGCCCCAAACCGGTACGGCTGCGCAAGCTGACCTCGGAAATCCTGGCCGCCGCGCTGGCCGATCTGAGCAGCAATCCCGATTACCGCCGCAACGCCAGCGACATAGCCGAACAGCTGCATGCCGAAGACGGTACCGACAAGGCCATCAAGGTGATCGAACGCGTGATGGCCAACTATGTGCCGCGCGTCAGCAAGGTCAAGCCTGTCAAGAAGGTCAAGCAGACGCTGAAAAAGGTGGGCTAGCGCATGCCACCGTTTCGCTGAAACGGCGACATCGCTGCAGGTCTTTGATGGGTCGGGCTTCGAGGCGCAAGACTGGCGCCACTTTTGCTGAAACGCTTCAGGCTTGTTGGCGTGCGTTCGCTCCAAAATAGAAAAGGGAGGCTTTCGCCTCCCCCTTTTTTTGCAGGTTCAGAGTGAGCCGGTCAGGCAGGCACGGCCTCATTGACGTCGAGGGCATCAATGCTTCCGGCCCGGTCATAGACCTCCTGATTGAGGATGCCCTGACGCTTGGCAACGATGGTGGGTACCAGCGCCTGGCCAGCCACATTGACCGCGGTGCGACCCATATCGAGGATCGGATCGACGGCCAGCAGCAGGCCGACGCCCTCCAGCGGCAGGCCCAGCGTGGACAGGGTCAGCGTCAGCATGACCACGGCGCCCGTCAGGCCTGCCGTGGCGGCCGACCCCAGCACCGAGACAAAGACGATCAGCAGATATTCCTGCAGGCCAAGCTGAATACCGAAGAACTGAGCGACGAAGATTGCCGCGATCGCCGGATAGATGGCGGCGCAACCATCCATCTTGGTAGTGGCGCCCAGGGGCACAGCGAAGGCAGCATATTCACGCGGCACGCCCAAATTCTGCTCGGTAACGCGTTCGGTCATCGGCAGCGTGCCAATCGAGGAGCGCGAAACAAAGCCGAGCTGGATCGCAGGCCAGGCACTCTGAAAGTAGCGGATCGGGTTGAGGCCATTGGCCTGCAGCAGGATCGGGTAGACCACGAACAGCACCAGAGCCAGGCCGATATAGATGGCGCCGGAGAACCAGCCGAGTTGGGCCAGCGCGTCCCAGCCATAGACGGCCACGGCATTGCCCAGCAGGCCGATGGTGCCGATCGGTGTCAGGCGGATCACCCACCACAGGATTTTGTGGATGATTTTGAGAAATGAGCGATTGAACGCCAGGAAGGTGTCTACCGCGGGGCCGACACGCAGCGCCGCAACACCCACGACAATGGCAACCACCAGGATTTGCAGCACGTTGAAGTTCAGGCTGGTGCTGGCCGAGCCATCGGTGACGCGGGTGGACGCCTGCAGGCCCAGGATGTTGGCGGGAATCAGTCCCTTGAGGAAATCCAGCCACGACCCCGACGAGGACGGCAGGCGGGCGGCCTCAGCGGTGACGCCTGTATGCAGACCGGGCTGGATGAGCAGCCCAAGCGCAATGCCGATGGACACCGCGATCAACGCGGTAATGGCAAACCACAACAGGGTCTGCCAGACCAGTTGCGCGGCATTGTTGAGCTCACGCAGATTGGCGATGGAGGCGACGATGGCAGTAAACACCAGTACGGGCACCAGGGCACGCAATAGCGACACGAAGGTCGAGCCGATGGTGGCCAGCGTCAGGCTCAGCCAATTGGCGTTGCCGGCGACATCAGGGCCCATTTGCCGGGCAATCAAGCCGAGGATAAGGCCGACCACCATGGACGCCAGAACCTGAAAACCGAAGGTGCTGTAGAAGGGTTTTGCCGGGCGCGGCGGCCGGGCAGCAGAGAGTGTTGTGGGAGACATGGTGCACCTGTGACCTGCCGGAACGTCCGCCCACTTGCTGGGCAGATCGCCGACTAATTAGGCAACACCCTACGTCTTTGACAGGATGTGCACAGCACATGGCATTCCAAATGTTAGCATATGGTGAGAAAATCCTGCCGGCCGCAACCGCTCCCGGGCAATTGCTGTGCGAGCTCGCTAACTAGTTGCGCGCCAACAGAGATATCAGTGCGGCGACCAGCGCAGGGGCCAGCATTGCAACCGCAAAGCTGATCACCAGCACACCGATGCCGACATCGAACCAGGCCAGCGCCAGCAGGGTTACGCCGGCCAGAAAGGTTGTGGTGCCCGCAGCGCGATGCACCAGCCTCCAGGCGCGATCCGAAGCAATGGGCCAGGGCATGCGCAGTCCGGCATAGGTGTGCCGCTCCGCCTCAAACAGCACGACACCAAGCAGCAGCAGCGTTGCGCCCAGTCCGAAGCCGGTGAGACGAACAATATCGAGATCGGAGCCGACCCCGACCAGCAACAGCCCGAGTTGGGTCGCAGCGACAATCGCCAGCAGCAGCGTCAGGGCCGGATCGAGAATGTGCTGGGTCTTGGCGAAGTGGTTCTTGCTGAGCAACCGCCCGATGACAAAAAAACCAACCAGCAACGCCAGCGAGACGGTCGGTCCCACAGCCAGGGCGATATCGCGCGGCCATTGCCAGACCGGGGTGCCGCCGGACCAGAGGGCGACAAAACCGAAGTCGGCCGGCACCCGCAGCACCGCCACGCCGGTTATGGCAATGGTGACGGCAGTCAGCAACAGGTGGAAGCGGGTGACGAGGCTGTTCATGGCGCTGAGATAGGTGAACCGGCCGACAATGTCAGCGGGCAGAGACCACAATAAATAATGCTGACGCGGCAGAATGATCGCAGGCACCACATGCAGCAAAGGCAAAAAGGGGCCGGTTTCCCGACCCCTCTGCAATTTTTGGCAGTTCCAGCTTAACGCTTGGAGAACTGGAAGGACTTGCGGGCCTTGGCCTTGCCATACTTCTTGCGCTCGACAACGCGGCTATCGCGGGTCAGGAAGCCACCCTTCTTGAGCACTGGGCGCAGGCCCGGCTCGAAGAAGTTGAGAGCCTTGGAGATACCGTGACGCACGGCGCCGGCCTGACCGGACAGACCGCCGCCGGCTACCGTGACGACAACGTCGTACTGGTCGGTGCGTTCGGTTGCCACGATTGGCTGCTTGACGATCAGCTGCAACACGGGACGCGCAAAATATGTGGCGAACTCACGGCCATTGACCGTGACAGTGCCCTTGCCTGGCTTGATCCAGACGCGGGCAACCGCGTTCTTGCGCTTGCCGGTGGCATAGGCACGACCCTGGGCGTCGAGCTTCTGAACGTGCACCGGTGCGGTGTTGACGACAGGAGCGACGGTGGTGGTGCCGAGGTCTTCGAGGGAGTTGATGGTTTCGGCCATATTACTTCACCCGCGCATTTTTGGGGTTCATCGCAGCAACGTCCAGCTTTGCCGGGTCCTGCGCTTCATGGGGATGCTCGGCGCCAGTGTAGACGCGGAGATTCTTCAGCTGCGCACGGGTCAGCGGGCCGCCCGGCATCATGCGGCGAACGGCGTTCTCGAGCACGCGCTCAGGAAAACGACCTTCGAGGATCTCGCGGGCCGTCCGGTCCTTGATGCCGCCAGGGTGGCCAGTGTGCCAATAGAACTTGTGCTGATCGAGCTTGCGACCGGTCAGCTTCACCTTGTCGGCATTGATGACAATGATATTGTCGCCCATGTCCATGTGTGGTGTGAAAGTTGGCTTGTGCTTGCCGCGCAGACGCGAAGCAATGATCGAAGCAACGCGACCCACGACGAGGCCTTCGGCATCGATCAGGATCCACTTCTTTTCGATCTCGCTCGGTTTTGCCGAGTAAGTGCTCATGCTTGAATTCCCTAAATTCTTGGGGTGATCAACCCTCTCCTGAGGAGAAAGCGTCACGTTCGCTGGCTCGTTTATGCGGTATTCCTGCAGGCGTCAACAGCTTTGAATTTAATCAATGAAATCAAAGCATTACAATTGAGGTATTATGTTACCACAATCAACGCGTGACACGAGCGGCCCGCTGCATATCGGCGATGTAAGCCAAGGTAACACCCGCCAGCATGAAGGCCAGCGCCTGGTGGCCGACGGCCAGCGAGGTGGGCACAGCCATGAGCAAAGTGCCAATGCCCAGAACGACTTGCAGCAGCACCAGCAGACCAATGCGCGGCAACCAACCATGCACGCCGGAAAACCCACCGGCTGCACGCTGCTGCCAGATCAGTACAGCCAGATAGGCCAGGATGACATAGGCCAGGGTGCGGTGGATGAATTGCACAGTCAGGGCATTTTCAAACAGGTTTTTCCAGAACGGTTGCATAACACCGAGACCATTGGGGACCAGCGCGCCATCCATCAGTGGCCAGGTGTTGTAGCTCATGCCCGCATCAAGACCGGCGACAAATGCCCCTGCCCCGATCTGAAGGATAACCAACACCAGCAGCACGACGGCCGAGCCGATATTGCGGCTGGGGTCAACGCCCGAAATGCGACCAGGCTCTAGTGATCGCGGCACATAAACCAGGGCAATGAACAGCAGGCAAGCAGCGGTCAGGTGCGCGGCCAGGCGATATTGCGAGACCGAGGTGAGCACGCTAAGGCCGGACGAAACCATCCACCAGCCCAGCAAACCCTGAAAACCACCGAGCAGGAACAGCCCAAAAAGCGGCCAGGCCAGTTGCGGGGTGAAACGCTTCTGCACCAGGAACACCAGAAAGGGCACTAGGAAAGCCACCCCCAGCAGGCGTCCGAGCAGGCGGTGCACGAACTCCCAGAAGTAGATGAACTTAAAGTCATCCAGGCTCATCCAGCTATTGTTCACTTCATATTGCGGGATTTGCTTGTAGGCATCGAACTCGGCCTGCCACTGCAGATCGTTCAACGGCGGAATGGTGCCGGAGATCGGCTTCCAACTGGTGATCGAGAGTCCAGAACCGGTGAGCCGGGTGATGCCGCCGACCACCACCATGAGCAGGACCAGCCCCGCCATGGCATAGAGCCAGATGCGCACCGGCCGGAGCCGATCACTGGCATAGTTGATTTGGCTGCGTGCGGCATTGTGGACGGTGGTCACGGCATTTTCCCAGTGTCGATCAACGGGTCAGAGTGGTATGCCCGACCGAGTTCTCCTGCAATAGGCGCAATGCCGCACATGACCCAGCGCAACCGCAAATTGATCGGTGTCTTCCTCATTCTGGGGTCTATCATCGCATGGCTATCGATTTTTACCTCGGTTTATCTGGCGTTTCCGCCCGACCTGCCGATCTGGATCCTGATGCCCTATTTCATCGTCGCAGGCATGGGTTGGCTATATCCGGCGATGGCTATTATTCGCTGGATGGCCAAACCGGACGCCTGATTAACCGGTTAGTTTTCCCAACAGCGAGAATATCGCTCCTGTCGCGAAAACATCGACATAACGGCGAGATTGAAAGTAACCGTTGAGCGAGATCCGCGGCAGGGCGTGGGGACTCTCGGCGTGGTGCTCGTACAGCCCACCGGGACGCGTCGTGACCCCTGAGGCAAAGCCAATTTCGCGGGCAAGCGCGAATTCGCGCTGCCCCGCCGACAAGGGACCACCCAGCGGATAGGAAATATGGGCTGGCCGCTGCCCGAACTGGGACTGAATAATGTCGGCCGACTTGGCCATTTCGTTGCGAGCCTGGTCCAGTGGCAATTTGGCCAGTTCGTAGTGATGGACAGTGTGGGCACCTATGGTGCAGAGCGGCTCCCCGGCAAAATGGCGCAGTTCGGGCCAGTCCATGATCAGATCCCGACATTGCTGATCCAGATCGTAGCCATAATCGGCGGCAAACTTGCGCAGCAGAACGATGCGCTGATCTTCCGGCATCTGGCGCATCTGCCAGTAGAGGGCGTCGAAGGCTGACTGCTTCTGCCGCGTGGTTCTCGTGTCGACGTAGTCAGTCTCTTCCCCCGAAGTCAGGGCGATCGCCTCCTGGCGGGTGATGATGTCCTCAATGGCCTGCCACCATAACTCCCCCACCCCATCCACCAGCGCGGTGGGGACGTAGAGGGTAAACGGCGCCTCCTGCCGTTGCAGAATGGGCAATGCGTATTTGAGATTGTCCTTATAGGCATCATCAAAGGTCAGAACCACGAAGGGGCGGGGTTTGGGGGGTGCAGCCAGGCGCACAAGCGCTTCGTCAAGGCTGACAATGTCGATGCCCAGGTCACGCACGCGCTCGATGACATATTCAAGAAAGCTCGGCTCGACCTGCAGAATAGCATTCGGCGAGAAGTCGGCGGGTGTATCGGGAAGTACCCGGTGTAGCGTGAAAATCACGCCGCGCGATCGCGACAGGAGCCGCACCAGGCCTGGCAGGCGCGCCAGCCAGATGAGCTCGAACATGGTACGAATGGCCGCATATTTGGCAGACATTGCGGGCTCCGATCAGGCGGCGACGCGCGCCGGTCCCCGAGCCACCTCGACGGTCTTGAAGCCGGCTTCGAGCAATTGCGCCCGGCTGTCAGCCACCGCATCGCTGTCGTCCTCGACATCGGCAACCAGAACCACCCGGCCATTCATCCCGGCGAACATGGGCAAAGTGGAATTCATGCCTACTCGTCCCGTTAGCAGCACCACAACTTCGTAGATGTCACCCAAAGCCTCGACCAGCGTCACCGGCTTTTTGGACTGACGTTGCAGTGATTGGGTCCGTCCCCAGGGGATTTCGGCAAAGCTGTTATCCGCAGATTTATGGACCACGTCACCAAAGCTGGCTACGTCGCCACTCAAATCTGACAGCCCGAGCTCCTCGCTGATACGAGCGCTACCCGCATCGACCAGGGCGACACTAAGCCCGCGTCCAAGCGCTTCAGCGACGAGTTCTTCGGCTACCGCCTCGCATTCGGCATGGCGACGATGTGCCGCCAGCAGCACCAGATGGGTCCGACCCAGCCCAACATCGGCGGCCAAGGTGGACATACTGAGGAGATCGGGAATGGCCTCCGCTGGTGCCGGGGCCACAGCAGGTTGGGTCCGCTCAAGCGCCGACTCGGCGACTAGTGCAGAGATGAAGTCGGCCGCCACGGAGCGCGTCGCGCGTGTCGATTCCGATGCAACATCGGGTTCAAACTCAAGCGCAGGGCGTCCGACCAACGGTTCATCAACGATAGGCTCGAGTACGTCGCTATCGTGTCTGGTCTCGGCCAGGGTAAATTCGTTGTCGTCGCCGATCTCGGTGTCGAAATTGGTGTTACCGGTGTCGGATGCGACCTCGTATCGCTGGTCGGGCTCCAGTTCGGCTTCATTGAACGGCACTTCCTCAAGTTCGTCCTGCGACCCTTGGTGCGGTTGAATGGCAATAATGGCGCGACCGGACACCATTTCGAGAAAGACGACCAAGCCAATTTGAGCGAACAGCGCCACCACGCCAACGGCAACCAGAATCATCGAGGTCTTCGGTGAGGCCGGCGATACTGATGGTGCAGCAACGCTGACGACACGAACATCGGGCAGAGCCGAGTTGGTTTCCGTGCGTGATGAGGCTTCGTTGTAGCGCTGCAGGTAGCTTTCCAGCAGGTCGCGCTGGGCCTTGGCATCGCGCTGCAGAGCATCAAGGGTCACCGTGTCCTGGGTCGCCGTCGATGCAGAGACTTTGGCGCTGGACAGATTGGCTTTCAGCGACGCTTCCAAATCAGACTCGATCTGGGCTTCAGCATCAAGGGCATTGGCCACACGACGCCCCTCAAGGGCAATCTGACTATCCAGTTCGTCGATCTGGGCGGTCAGCGCCCGGATGGTGGGATGGCTGGCCAGTAGCGTTGCGGAGCGCTGGGCCTTCTCCCCTTGCAGTCGTGCCTTTTCCTCGCTCAATCGCTGAATAACCACCGAGTCACGCACATCGGCAACACCAGCGATGGACTGACCCCGTTCAAGCATGCCCCGGATAAGCTGCGCCCGTGAAGCTGCGGTATTCTTGCGTTCCTGTGCCGCACTGATCTGCCCGGCAATGGTAGAGAGTTGCTGATCGAGCAGGCTGCCATTGTTGGCACCGGTGAACAAATCATTGCTGACCTTGTAATTGGCTACGGCGGTTTCGGCATCCTTGACCACGACTTCCAGCCGGGCAATTTCGTCACGCAGCCATCCGGACGCGTCGGCAGTATCGGACAGCGAAAGCTGAGCTCGGCGCGCCACATGGGCACTGGCAATAGCATTGGCAATGTCGGCGGCGCGCTGCGGGTCTGTGGAGAGGACCTGTACCGAGAACAGCCGGGAATCGCGCTCCTGACTGACCGTGAGCTTGTCGTAGAGATTTTTGAGTACGGTCTCGTCGATACTGGTTGGCGTCGTCTTGCGACCCAGCAACTGACTGATGAGCGCCATCGGCGAATAGCCGCTCCCATCGCCGCCGTTGAACTCCGGCACGGAACGCAAGCCTTGTTCATCAATGACGCGCATCAACGTGTCACGCGACTTGATCAACGCGATTTGACTGGAGACAACACCCGGCTCTCCTCCCGTCAGCGACGGCGCCTGCTCATTTGGAGCGCGCGTATACACATTGCTGCGCGACTCCACGAGAATGGACGCCGAGGATTCGTACTGTCGAGGCACGAACATGAGCAGGACAAAGGTCGCAGCCAGCAAAACCAGCGTCAGCACGATGATGCGCGGCAGGCGGCTGACGATCGCGCTGAGCACCGCACCAATATCGATCCGCGTATCGAGCGCGGCTGTTGACTCATAGGTCATTGCTATTCCTCTTCAGATACAGCGATTTATGGCGCTCGCGTGGTAAGTATTTGGTTAAGTAGCTCGCACGTTGCGCGAATTCATTGCAGGTCGAAGGGGTTTATTAACCACGCGACGGCAACAGTGGCGCCACCTCAAACGCGCGGGATTTTGGATGCGCTGGCTACCCTTGCTTACCCTTGCCTTAATGCTGCCGCTCGCAGCATGCGCCACCACGCGCCCAGCGACCTATTTGGTGGAAACCAAGGGTCCTTATCAGCTCGATACCGGAGACGCAGTGCGTGTCACTGTCTATGGAGATGCTGACCTGAGCGCCACCTATCGCGTCGATGATAGCGGCGCGGTGGCATTCCCCTTGGTCGGCCCCGTGCAGGTGCGGGGCAATACCACCAAAATGGCCGCCGGCAATATCGCGGCAGCACTGGCCAATGGCTATATGCGCGACCCCGATGTTGCGGTTGAGGTGGCTGAATATCGCCCCTTCTTCATCCAGGGTGCGATCAGCAAATCCGGCCAGTTCCCCTATGTCTTCGGCATGACCGTACGCGCGGCGATCAGCACAGCCGGTGGATTCACCGATACGGCCGACCGGCAGACTGCCGTAGTCTATCGCCGCCAGGGCGGTCAGATGGTCAAGGGTAGCGTCAATCTGGATTTCCCGATCTTCCCGGGCGACACCGTCGTGGTGCCTGAACGCTGGTTCTGACGGAGGCCGGCATGACGGCACGCAAGCTGCGCATCCTGCAGGTCATGCGGGCGCCGGTGGGGGGCTTGTTCCGCCATGTCGCGGACCTCACTCGCGCGCTGTCAGCACATGGGCATGCAGTGGGCCTGGTAGTCGACAGCCTGGCCAGCGACGCTCAGACCGAATCTCGACTGACCGAATTGGCGCCCCATGCAAGCCTGGGCATTCACCGCTTTGCCATGCCCCGTTTGCTCGGTAGCGGTGATCTGGTTACCCCGTTGGCGATCCGCCGGCTGGCGCTCAAGCTGGGGATTGACATACTGCACGGTCACGGCGCCAAGGGCGGGTTTTATGCCCGACTGGCCCGATTGGGCAACAGCAAGGCCGTCGCAATTTATACCCCGCATGGCGGGGTGCTGCACTTCGACAAGGCGTCGCTCTCGGGCCGGATATTCCACGGGTTGGAGCGCTGGCTGATGGGGCAAACGGGCGCGATCATATTCGAAAGCCAATATGCGCAGGCGACCTATGCTGCGCTGATCGCCCCCCCCACCTGCCCTACAATGGTGATCTACAACGGTTTGTCGCTCGACGAATTCGTGCCGGTGCACCCCGATGCTGATGCGGCCGATTTTGTGTTCATTGGCGAACTGCGCAAGCTCAAGGGCGTACATGTGCTGATCGAGGCGCTGCCGGCCCTGAGACGAGCCGATGGTCATCCGGCGACGCTGGTGATGGCCGGGGCCGGCGGCAGCCGAGATGCCCTACTGGCCCAGATCGCCCGTCTGGGACTGACTGATCGCGTCAGCCTGATCGGCGCCCAGCCGGCTCGGCCCAGCTTGGCTCGCGGACGAATTGCCGTCGTGCCCTCCCTCGCCGAATCGCTGCCTTATATTGTGCTTGAGGCGGCAGCGGCACAGCTACCGGTGATCGCCACCCGGGTGGGCGGCATTCCGGAGATTTTTGGGCCGACGGCAGCCAGCCTCGTGCCGGCCAATGATGTGCAGGCTCTGCACGAGGCGATGCAAATGGCGCTGGACAGGCCCGACACGGCCCAGGCGGAGATGCGGGCCCGGCTCGAGTACATGGTCGAA
This sequence comes from Devosia alba, assembly GCF_039938915.1. NCBI lineage: Bacteria > Pseudomonadati > Pseudomonadota > Alphaproteobacteria > Hyphomicrobiales > Devosiaceae > Devosia > Devosia alba. Next base: position 215,744 of record NZ_JBDUUI010000001.1, read on the forward strand.
CGCTTTGCCCTGGCGGGCATGGCAGGCGAGATCGAAGCACTCTACCGTCGTTTGGCCGTGCAGCGTTAGGCGCTCAACTTCACCGAACCTAAACCCATTTTAGGAACAATGGCGCGCAGTATCCCAGACTGGTAGCGCCTAATGTATCGTGTTGACCCCAAGCAGGCCCTGCTTGACCATGCCGCCTCTCACCGGGAGGCCACCGAACTCTCCCCCCAGGCCGAGGCAATCATCGCCGCGCCGGTCGAGCCGACGATCTCTGGGGCTGTTGTCGTGGGCATCGCCCAGGTCGTTGAAGCCCTGCTCCTGGCGATATTGGGCTATGGCATCTACGAATTTTATGTCGAACTGGGACAGCCGGCCTTCTACATTCCGGTTATCCTGGCGTCATGTCTGTTGGCCAATGTGCTGTTCAATGCCGCGCGCACACACCGCATTGGCGCCTATCGGACGGTCCTAACCCAGATCGGCCGCGTGCTCGCCGCATGGACGCTGGTCATGGTGGTGCTGGCGGTTGGAATTTTCTTCCTCAAGGCCAGCGATCTTTTCTCGCGTGTCTGGCTGGCCAGTTGGTTCTTCGGTGGTGCCGTATTGCTGGTAGTCTACCGGATGGCATTGCGCGCGCTGGTGATGGTCTGGACCCGGCAGGGACGGTTGCGCCGCCGCACGGCAATCGTGGGCGGTGGTAGCGACGCCGAGATTCTGATCGAGCAGATTCGCGCCAGTGCCAGCAATGACATTGCCATGCTCGGCCTGTTCGATGACCGCATCGATGATCGCTCACCCGACAGTGTGGCCGGCGTGCCTAAATTGGGCAAGGTTGCTGACCTGATCGAGTTTGCCCGGCGCACCACGGTGGATCTGGTGATCGTGTCGATGCCCCTATCGGCAGAGAAGCGTGTGCTCGACATGCTGACCCAGCTTTGGGTGCTACCGGTCGATATCCGGCTGTCTGCCCATATGAGCAAGCTCAAGTTTACCAACAAGGCCTATTCCTATGTCGGCGACATTGCCGTGTTCGACATGGCCGACCGGCCAATCTCGGACTGGAACCTCGTTTTCAAATGGGTATTCGACAAAGTCGTGGCGCTGACCGCACTGGTGCTGCTGTCACCGGTGATGATTGCTGCAGCCATCGCGATCAAGCTGGAAAGCAAGGGGCCGGTGTTCTTCATGCAGCAGCGGCATGGCTTCAACAACGAACTGATCAATATCTACAAATTCCGCTCCATGCGCAGCGATATGCTGGATTCTGGTGCGGCCAAGCTGGTGACCAGAGGCGACCAGCGGGTCACCCGTGTCGGCAAATTCATCCGCAAGACCTCGATCGACGAATTGCCGCAGCTGTTCAACGTGCTCAAGGGTGAACTGTCCATCGTGGGGCCACGCCCCCATGCGTTGCAGGCCAAGGCGGACAACAAACTATATTACGACGCTGTGGAAGGGTATTTCGCGCGCCACCGCGTCAAACCCGGCATGACCGGCTGGGCCCAGATCAATGGCTGGCGCGGAGAAACGGACACCATCGACAAGATCATGCAGCGGGTAAACCACGACCTCTACTATATCGAGCATTGGTCTATTCTGTTTGACCTCTACATTGTGATGATGACCCCGGTCCGGCTACTGAATTTTGAAAATGCGTATTGAGCACATGATGAGGTACGCCCCGCTCCACGCTGCAAGTTTTGCTGTCATGGCGTTCTTCGGAGCGGTCGATGCAGCCGAGCCAGAACTTGCCAATAGTGAGATTTGCGTCGAATGCCTCCAGATTCGCCTGGGGCCGCCGGTCGTCGTGCGCGGGCCGTTCCCGGACGAGCTCGATGCGACCTTCACTGCCCTGAAATTAGCCAACGGATCATTTCGAGGCTTCAGCGCCAACGGCGCGACCTATGCCATTGAAGGCGCCTCGCTATGGGATATGGCTGGCGCGCGCCAGGCCGTGTTGCAGCCGGGCGAACCGGGCAGCATCAACGACTGCGGACGCTGGTTGACCTCGATCATGCGATCCGGTGACGAAGCCCTTGGGCTGGTGCACCAGGAAGGTGCCTGCAATTACAGTCAGGGGCGTACCGACAAGTCGATGGCGATTGCCACTTCCGCCGACGAAGGCCTGACCTGGACCGATCTGGGCACCGTCATCACCGGCCCCGATTCGCCGCTGCCGGACAGGATCACCGGCGAGGGCGACTGCACGATGATTGATGGTCTCGACAGCTATCTCTACGCATATTGTCTGCGCAATTCCGACTGGCAGACGATCGCGGCCCGGGCGCCGGTAAGCGACCCGACAAATTGGCACAAATACTATGAGGGCGCCTGGAGCGAGCCGGGTCTTGAAGGCAAGGCAACGGCGATCGGTTTCGTTGGCCAAGGCGCCGCCTACCTGCTGGAGCCGGGCTGGGTTGCTGTCGTCGCCACCGATCCATGGTTCGGCGGACTGCGGCTCTCACTGTCAAAGGACAAGGTGTCCTTTGTTGACCTCAAGGAACCCCTGGTTGTGATCGAGGGATCGGATTGGGACCGTCCAGCCGCCACCGCTCTGGTTGCCTACGGGACCATGTTGAATCCGGACAATGGCAGCAACGCCATCAATCGCCACTTCCTGCTGAGCTACCTCTATGTGCCGCCCGGCGAGGGGTTCGAAAGCCGCTACCTAGTCCATCACGAGGTGTCGCTGGCCTTTGGTGACAGGCCAACCCCAGTTCAGGTTGGAACGGCGCTGACACGCTGGTCGGACCCGAAGCACGAAATCTACGTCACATCCACCGGGCCGTTGACCGGCGACAGGCTCGCCTTCCGCCGCGACAAGACGGTCGCATACATGCTGACAAGTGCGCCTGAGGGTGTTGCGAGTATCAAGGTGGCCGAGTGTTCCAGTGACTGGCCCGGTCATCTGGATCACACGATCGCCGAGGATGGCAGCTGCAAAGCGAACGGCTATGTGCGTGAGCGAACCGCAGGCTGGCTATTTGCTGCCGAGCAGACAGGGTCCGTGCCAGTCTACCGCTGCGTCAATGCAGGGGCGCGCACGCATTTTGCGTCGAACGCACCTGATTGTGAGGGGCTGGGCTCGGTGGAGTTTCTGCTCGGCTACGGCCTCGTCCCATGAGTACGGACGCGGATAGCCGCAGTGGGACGCGCGACATCGGGGTGAGCGTTGCCGGCCTGCGCTTCGCGGTCTTCTCGATGCGAAACATGGTCTTCTGGGTCGCCGTACTGGCGATGAATTTCACACTGTTTCGGCCCTCGCCCGTCGATATGTTGTTCATCGCATCGTTTGTGATCACCCTGATCCATATGCGACTCTTCAAGAAACTGGAGGCCACGCGCCGCGCCGTAGCGCTCTCGCTTCTGCTTCTGGCGTGGGCCGTTTCCTACTTCCTGGCGTCGCTCCCGCATCTGGATGAGGAGTTTGTCAGTTTCGAGTTGCTGGCCAAGACCTTCGCTATTTCCATTGGATTGTTCGGCGCCTTTGCTTCGATGAGCTGGAACCGCCGGCACTTCGAGACCTTCTTTATGGTCTACATCGCCTCGTGTGTGATTGCCTCAATCCTGGGCACCATCGGCTTCCTGCTCCAGTCGGATCTGCTCACCTGGGACGGGCGCGCCAGGGGGCTCCTTGACGATCCCAACATGTACGGTTCATTCCTGATTCCGGCCGTGATTTTCTGCGCCTACTTCCTCTCTCGTGGCCAAGGCAGCAAGGTGCTGCTGAGTGGGGCGCTGGCAATTGTCCTGCTCGGCATCCTGCTCTCGTTCTCGCGCATCGGCGTTGTCGCGACGTTAACTTGCTTTCTGGCCTACATTTTCTTCCACAATCGAGGACGCCCGCGTCGGCTGCTGCTGATTGTCGGCGGCCTCTTCCTGACCAGCGTCGTCCTTTTCATCTTCGCCAGCCTCACTTCGGCTGAATTCACCACCAAGCTTCTTGATCGCCTCACCTTTGCCAAGTCCTACGACCTCGGGGAGGAAGGTCGGTACCACCGCTATCTGCTGGTGTTGCCGATGATCCTGCAGAACCCTATTGGCCTCGGGGTGCTCCAGCTCGAGAAGATTTTCCCCGAGCCTATCCACAACATCTGGCTGAGCTCCTTCGTCAATTACGGCTGGGGCGGTGGGGTCAGCTGGGTCATTCTCGCCGTGGGGAGCGTGGTGGCATCCATCCGGAACTATCGGCGAACAAAAGACGAAATCTCAATCGCGCTAATGATCTCGTTGATTGGCATCGTCATGTGCTCAACGCTGCATGAGGGCGAACATTGGCGCCATATGTGGTTGTTCTTTGGCCTCGTGTGGGGCTTTAACACCTCAAATTTCGGCTTAGGCACCAGGCCAGATCGAGCTGATCGGAATCGGGCAGCCAGGTCTTCTCCGCAGAGGTTCGTGCGAACCGCTGTGCGGTCGCGTGTCGGCGCGCCGGCCGATGCCGGAAGATAGGCCCAGGCGGAGGGCAAAGCGGCGCTGAGGGGTCATTAGGGGCAGCAACGGTCATCGGCGGCGACCTGTGCATCATCTGGGCGCGAAGTCTGGGACTCTGCTTCCTCCAATTCAGGCTACGCTATTCGGGCCAGATGGCGCCGCGCAAATAACACTCGGCCAGTGCCGCAGTCCCATCGGCAAATCCGGGCATATGCTGCTGCGCCAGCTGGGTTTCCGCGTGCGACCCGATCCATGCCAACAGCGCCATACGGCGCAACATCACCATGCTATCGATGGATTTGAGGTCCCGCTCATTGAGCGGGCGAACTGTCTGATAGTGCTCGATCCAGGCCGAGCGGAGCGCTGGTATGGCGGGACTGGTCTCATGAAAGGAGATGGCCGCGGCAAAATCATAGGTGAACCAGCAGAAACCGCAGTCGTCAAAGTCGATCAGCGAAACGTTCTCCCCATCGACCAGCACATTGCCCAGCCGCATATCGGCATGGATCAGCCCATAACGATCTGCATCCATTCCATAGTCAGCCAGACGTTGCCAAAGCATGGCATCGAGACGATCCAGAATCGGGCGGTTGTGGGCAGCGACCCCCGGTGCGACGCGCCAGTCACCCCACGGCCCGTCAATGTCGAGGATGGTCGCGGCCTGCCAACTGGGACGTTCAAAGTCAGCGGGACGCTGCCAGGTGGTGACGTGCTGGTGTAGCGTAGCTGCGTAGCTGCCCAATGTGCCGAACAGGCCATCCAGATTATCTGGAAGCACCGGTTCGTGGCCTGGAATATAGTCAAACAGCACCGCCATGCGCACTGATCCGTCAGGAGCAATGAAGTGTTGCAGCAGTTCGCCGTCGCAGCCGGCAATTGGCTGGGGGATAGGCAAGGAGGTATCTCGTTGCAGCGCCTGCAGCCACGCCAACTCACTCTGGATCGACAAGGTCGACTGGTACCCAGCGCGGTGGACCCGGAGCATGAAGCACTGCCCGTCAGCAGTATCAACGCGGAAAGTCTGGTTTTCGGAATGATTGACCAGATTGGTGCGGGCCCCATTCAACCCTGGCCACCGTTGCAGCGCTGGGCCAACATCCATCGATGTCATCGGCATGGGCAAGCTCCGACGGACTGGCGCTCGCGAGGATGCCGCGCAGGGCCAGCAGCAAGCAATTAAAGAGTGTGATGGTCGGAGCGGCGGGATTCGAACCCACGACCCTTTGTCCCCCAGACAAATGCGCTACCAGGCTGCGCTACGCCCCGACTGCGCGGAGACATAGAGAAGCTGGGGTTTTGAGGCAAGCCCGATTTTCTACGAAAAGGAACAAAAGGCGATTGCATCCATACAAATGCGGGCCCCGAGGCACTACTGGTCCACCGGGGGCTGTCCATCCTGTTCCGTCAATTCCAGTTCACTGCCGAACCAGGCGATCAGCCGGTCGATGGCCTGATTGCCGCGGCGCTGAGGTGAACTGACGATGTAGTACCCACCCAGGCGTATACTGGTGTCGAACAGTTCCACCAGCCGACCACTCGCCAGGTCGTCCGCCGCCAGAACTCGGCTGCCCAGGGCGATGCCCTGGCCAGCCCGTGCTGCGTCTAGCCCCATGCTGGCATCCCACAGGCGCGGGCCGTGCAGGCGGTGCCCCGCCGCCACCCCGGTCGCCTCAAACCAGTCGGTCCACTGACGGTGGCTTTCCTCATGGATCAATGGCCATTTGGGCAGGTCGGCCAGCGAGGCTGGCATGCCGTGGGTGGCCAGCCATTGCGGGCTGGCCACGGGAAACATGCGCGGACGCAGCAGCCGGATTCCGCCAGCGGCGAGGGTCTCGAAATCGCCAAAACCGATGGCCAGATCTGCCTCACCAATGGAAAAATCGGGCAAGACATGGGTGGCGCGCAGCACCACATCAGTGCCGCGCAGTATCTCCTCGATAATGGCGAGTCGCGAGGTCAGCCAGCGCGTCGCCAGCCCGGGGATGCACCAGATGCGCAGATTGACGTCAGCCCGGGGCGAACGCAGCTCGCTGGCGGTATTGGTGATCAGACCAAAAGCCTTGCTCACCGAGGCTAGCAGAATTTGTCCTTCAGCCGTCAGCACCACACCCCGCGGCCCGGCCGTTACCAGCTTGCGGCCCATCCAGCCCTCAAGATTGCGTACATGCCGGCTCACCACGGTGTGGCTGACGCCAAGGTCATCGGCCGCCTTGCGCATCGAACCGGTGCGCCCGGTCGCCTCGAAAGCCCGCAGCATGAGTAGCGGCGGCAGGCGCTGGGCGGCATCATCTCTGGTGGGCATGGCCTGGCACTCCGGTGGCAACGCTGATGCACCACACTGGCCTACATAAACACATACCGTCATGGCCCGGCAACGGCCTAGTCTGGACCCAATCAAGGAGCCTAGCCATGACCGATAACGACAGCTTGCAGCACCGCCGCCAGACCGCCCTGCCGCGCGGCATCGGCACCGCCTTTCCGGTATTCGCTCAGCGCGCTGAAGGCAGCGAACTGTGGGATGTCGAGGGCAATCGCTATATCGATTTTGCCGCCGGCATCGCGGTACTCAATACCGGCCACCGCCATCCCAAGGTGATGGCCGCCGTACAGGCCCAACTCGACAGCTTCACCCATACCGCCTTCCAGATCGTGCCCTACGAGCCCTACGTGGCGGTGTGCGAACGGCTCAATGCCCTGGCACCGTTCTCCGGACCGGCCAAGTCGGTGCTGTTCTCGACCGGCGCCGAGGCCGTGGAAAACGCCATCAAGATCGCCCGCGCCCATACCGGCCGGCCGGGCATCATCGCATTCAGCGGTGCCTTTCATGGCCGCACGACTTTCACCATGGCGCTGACCGGTAAGGTCGCGCCCTATAAGAAGAAGTTCGGCATTTCCCCGCCGGGAATTTTCCATGTGCCGTTCCCCGCCGAATCCCATGGCGTTAGTGTCGCCGAGAGCCTGCGGGCGCTGGAAACGCTGTTCCGCGCCGATATCGATCCGAGCGAGGTCGCTGCCATCATCATCGAGCCGGTGCAGGGCGAAGGCGGCTTTCTGCCGGCGCCGACCGAATTGCTGGTGGCGCTGCGCCAGATCGCCGACCAGCACGGCATGGTGCTGATTGCCGACGAAATCCAGACTGGCTTTGCCCGCACCGGCAAGATGTTCGGCATTGAGCATTCCGGCGTCGAGCCCGATCTGGTGACGGTGGCCAAGGCACTGGCTGGCGGCTTCCCCCTATCGGGAGTGATCGGCCGCGCCACCATCATGGACGCGCCCGAGGCCGGCGGGCTGGGGGGCACCTATGCCGGCAGCCCGATAGCCTGCGCCGCAGCGCTCGCCGTGCTGGACGTGATCATCGAAGAAGGACTTGTCGCGCGCGCCAACCGCCTTGGCGAACGGATCAAGGGGGCACTCGAGACAGCCTCGCGTCGCAACGATATCACCCCGATTGCCTTTATTCGCGGCCCGGGATCGATGGTGGCCTTTGACATCGTTTCACGCACCGATGGCGGTCCCGACGCAGCAGCTGCCCGAAAGGTAATTCAGGCGGCGCTGGTCGAGGGCCTAATCCTGCTGTCCTGCGGCATCCACGGCAATACCATTCGCCTGCTCAACCCGCTCACCATCTCGGACGCGCTACTGAATGAAGGGCTGAAGAAGCTCGAAAAAGCGCTCATTGCGGCCTGGAACTAGGGGATATGGTCATGCATACACTCACCGATAGTACCCTGCTCAAGAACCAGTCATTCCTTGATGGACGTTTTGTCGGCACGGCCAGCATCGATGTAACCAACCCGGCCAGCGGCGCGGTAATCGGACAGGTCCCGGCGTTCGGCGCCGACGAGGCGACGCAGGCGGTGGAAGCCGCCGCTGCCGCCCTGCCCGGCTGGAGCGCCCGCACTGCCAAGGAGCGCAGCACCATTCTGCGCAACTGGTTCAATCTGGTTATGGCCAATCGTCAGGATCTGGCGACGATCCTCACCAGCGAGCAAGGCAAGCCCCTTGCCGAGGCGCTGGGCGAAATCGACTATGCCGCGGCCTACATCGAGTTTTACGCCGAAGAGGCCAAGCGGATCGCTGGCGAAATGCTGCCGAGCCATCGCACCGATGCGCGGCTGCTGGTGCTGCGCCAGCCAATTGGCGTGGTGGCGGCGATCACGCCATGGAATTTCCCGGCAGCAATGATCACGCGCAAGATCGCCCCGGCCCTCGCTGCTGGCTGCACGGTAGTGGTCAAGCCAGCCCTTGAAACGCCACTGACGGCGCTGGCGCTTGCGGAGCTCGCCCATCGCGCCGGTCTTCCCGCGGGCACTATCAACGTGCTGACCGGCGATGCCCAGGCCATTGGCGGGGTATTCACCAGCCATCCCAAGGTCCGGCTGGTCGGCTTCACGGGCTCGACGGCAGTGGGCAAGATTCTGATGGCGCAGGCTGCCACTACGGTCAAGAAAGTGGCGCTGGAACTGGGCGGCAACGCGCCATTCATCGTATTTGATGACGCCGATCTCGACGCAGCAGTGGAAGGCGCCATTGTCTCGAAATACCGCAATATGGGACAGACCTGCGTCTGCACCAATCGCTTCTATGTGCAGGCCAGCGTCCATGATGCCTTTGTCGAAAAGCTATTGGCGCGGGTTGCCGAACTCAAGGTCGGCGACGGATTTGCCGAGGGCGTCGCCCAAGGGCCGCTGATCACCGAGGACGCCGTGCGCAAGGTAGAGGCGCATATCGTCGACGCCACCGCCAAGGGCGCCACCATCCGCCTGGGCGGGCAGCGCCATGCCCTTGGACGCACCTTTTTTGAGCCGACAGTGCTGACCGGCGCGCGCGCCGACATGACGCTGGCCGGTGAGGAGACCTTTGGCCCCCTGGCGGCGGTGTTTCGCTTCGAAACCGAGCGCGAGGCGATCGAGGCCGCCAACGACACCGAAACCGGGCTGGCCGCCTATTTTTATGCCCGTGATGTTGGCCGCATCTTCCGCGTGATGGAGGGGCTGGAATACGGCATGGTCGGGATCAATACCGGGCTGATTTCCACCGAACTGGCGCCGTTTGGCGGGGTCAAGGAAAGCGGCAACTCGCGCGAAGGCTCTCAGCATGGCATTCTGGAGTTCACCGAACTCAAATACGCCTGCCTGGGCGGGCTGTCGAACTGATACAGGCGCCCCTGCCCTTCGCGGGCGCGCCGACCACGCTAGGGTGCAGGCCATGCACCCTAGGCGATCCGTCGTCAGAGTGGTCGAGACCGCTTGACCGGTCGGCTGCCTTCATTCTCAGGGCTTCAGCCTTGGCTGCTTGATAAACCGAGCCCACGCCTTTCCGAAAGGAGCAAGGTTGTTGCCCTCATCTCCTGCTGCAGCCAATGGATGAAGGCATCCACGATCGGCTTTCTCGTCCGATGGTCCCGCTCCAACAGATAGTAACCGCGTCCAGATGGAACGTGGGCGGAGTGGACTTCGACCAGCGACCCCGCCGCCAATTGGTCCGCGATCATCGCCTCCTCGGCGATGACGATTCCCATGTCCTGCTCTGCTGCGGCGTAGGACAGGGCCGAGTTGAAGAGGATCGTGCCCCGCTCGAGGTGGAAATTGGGCACGCCCGCGCCCATGCACCACAAGGCCCAGTCGTCGAGGCGCTTCATCGTATGGATGATGGCATCAGTATTGCCGGCCAGGAACGGGCCGAGGTCGGTGCGCCGCGCCACGGCCGGTGACGCCACCGCCACGAGGTCTATATCGAACAGCTTCGTCGTGATGAATCCATGCCACTGGTCTTGACCGGTGGTAATTGCTACGTCGCCCACCCCGTCGAACTGTCCACTCGAGGCTTCTACCGCCGTAACTGTCAGACTGGCCGCAGGCCAGGCACGCTGGAAGGCATTAAGGCGTGGCAGCAGCCAGTAAGACGCAAAGGTCGGCGTCGTCTTGATCACCAGGGCGTGGGGCCTGGCCAGTGCCCGCACAGTCTCGAAGGCACTTTCCATGTCGTGCAGCGCGCTTGCAGTGAGTCCCAGATAGAGCCGGCCTAGCTCGGTCAGCTTCACCCGGCGCGCCTCCCGCCGGAACAGCGCGCCGCCCAACCGGTCCTCAAGCAGCCGGATCTGCTGGCTGATCGCCGCCTGCGTCAGGTTAAGTTCCTGCGCGGCTTTGGAAAAACTCTCAAGCCGAGCGCTGGCTTCGAAGGAACGGAGGCTGGCGAGCGACGGCAGGGGCTGGGGCATCTATTAGTCCGACTTATGGATGAGCGTAGTTAGTTTTGCTTGAATTCGCCCTGAATGCCAATACTCTAATCATTATTACAATTTGCCTACCAATTAGGCATATTGGCGTTGAACAAGGAGAATAGCGATGTATGGCTGGGAAAAATTCCTGAGCGAACGCGACAAGCAGCACGATCTGCAGTGGGGCAAGAAGGAGCTGTCGGGTTTCGGCAGCAAGCCGGCTCTGGTGCTGATCGACATGTACTACAGCGTTGTCGGACTCACCCGCGAACCAATCTTTGAATCGATGAAGACCTGGCCGGGCAGCACCGGCCTCGAGGGTTGGGCGGCCGTCGACAAAACCGCGGAACTGCTGGCCGTCGCGCGCGAGACGGGCGTGCCGGTCGTGCACATCAAGGGCCTGAACAACGGCATGAAGCCGTGGGTTCATCGCAAGCGCGGTCCTTCCACCATGAGCGCCGAAATGAAGCTCAAAGGCGAGCAGATCTGCGACGAAGTCGCCCCGATCGCCGGTGAAGTGGTGATCGAAAAGACCGCGCCGAGCGCTTTCCAGGGCACGCCGCTGGCCTTTCACCTGATCTCGATGGGCATCGACACCGTTATCATGTGTGGCGAGTCCACCAGCGGCTGCGTACGGGCCAGCGTCGTGGATGCGGCCACCCATCGCTACAAGGTCGGCGTGGTGTCCGACTGCGTCTACGACCGCACCGAGGCCTCCCACTTCATGAACCTCTACGACATGCACCAGAAGTATTCCGATGTCGTGGATGCCGAGATGGCCAAGTCCTACTTCCGCAAGCTCTCAGGAGCCGCAGAACCCGCTCTCGCCCGCATGGCAAGCTGACCGACCCGTGTTCCCGCCGCTCCCTCGACGGGGGCGGCCCTGCTGCCCCACCCCCCTCCTCGAGGAACGACCATGATTGGCAACATCCGCAAACTGCTTGCCGCGAGCCTGACCCTGCTTGCCTCCCTCACGCTGGTTCTGAGCCTAACGACGGCTGCCCTGGCGCAGGGCAAGACCCTGACCGTGCGCTTCTATGACGACCCGGCGGGCTTCGACCCCGCCAACATCTTCCGGATCGAGAACGAGAACATCGCGTTCAACATCTTCAGCGGGCTGACTACTTACGATGGTGAGTCGGGCGAGATCGTCCCGGACATCGCCCTGTCGTGGGAAACGTCAGACAACAAGACCTGGACCTTCAAGCTGCGCGAGGATGTCACCTTCCACAAGGACTATGGCGAGGTCACTGCCGCCGACGTTATCTACAGCTTCAACCGCATCAAGGACCCGGCAACCGCTTCGCCCTATGCCGCCGAACTGGCCGGCATCGTCAGCATGGAAGCGCCCGACCCCTATACCTTGATCATCGAGCTCGACGCGCCCAACGGCAATTTCCTGCACACCGTGGCCAATTACCACCAGGGACAGATCGTCAGCCAAAAGGCGATCGAGGAAGCCGGTGACCAGGTGCGCTGGCAGCCCATCGGTACGGGCCCCTACTACCTCGACACCATCGACGTGAGTTCGCAAATCGTGCTCAAGCGACACGAAGGCTAATACAAGGGCCCGGCGCCCATCGAGACTCTGGTCTTCAACATCATCAAGGATGAGGCCACCGCCACCATCGCCCTGCGCAATGGCGAGGTCGACCTGGTGATGCGGTCGAGCCAAGAGGAAACCTGGCGACGCTGGAGGCTGAAGGCTTCACCATGAACTCGGTGATGAACTATGCCGTCGTCATCGGCGTTCTCAACCCTGAATTCGAGCCCTTCGCCAACCCATCGGTGCGCAAGGCCATGGCCCATGCGGTGGATTATGCCTCCATTACCCAGGCAATATCCCCCAGCCTGACCCAGCCGCACCACTCCATGCTGCTTCCCTGGATGGACGTCTACACCGACGAAATCCCCGTCTACGAATACGACCCCGATAAGGCCAAGGCCCTGCTGACCGAAGCGGGCTATGCCGATGGCTTTACGTTCAAGAACCTGGGCACTTCCGCACAGGGCGTCACCTAAATCCAGCAGTTCCAGATCGATTTCCTCAGCCAGGTCAGCATCAACATGGAAATGGAACTGGTGGACACACCCACCTTTAACCAGCGTCGCAATGCCGGCGAGTTCGACATGGCTTCGCGCCTGCTGCCGGCTGTCAATCCCGACATGATCCTGTTCAGTTTTCTGCACCCCGACAACATGGTGCCCAATGGCCTCAACGGTGGCCGCTACGACAATCCTGAAGTTACGGCGCTGCTTGAAGCCGCCCGGGCCGAACCCGACAAGGACGCGGCCTTCGAGATGTACAAGCAGGTCCAGCAGATCGTGGCCGAGGAGGCCGCCTATCTCCCGCTTTACTCCAACAACGTCTTCTGGCCCGGCAAGCCGGAAGTGACCGGGGTGCACATCAACTACCTCGCCCAGGTCAATTTCTACGACGTCGATATCGCCCAATAGGAGCGCCTGCCATGGCCGAATATACCGCAAAGAAACTGGCTCAGATGCTCATCACCGTCCTGGGTGTCATTACGCTGGTGTTCTTCACCCTGCGCCTTATTCCGGGCGATGCGGCTTCGGCCATGGCAGGGGATACCCTGTCCGGCGAGGCACTGCAGGTCCTGCGCGACCAGATGGGCCTCGATGAGCCCCTGATCAGCCAGTATCTGGGCTTCCTGCGCGATCTGGCGATGATCGACCTCGGTGAAACCATCACCACGCGCATCCCTATCGCCGACCTTCTGTTGCGCGCCTTGCCGATCACCCTCAGCATCGCCATGGCGACCATTGTGCTCTCGATCGTCATCTCCATTCCCCTGGGCACGCTCGCCGCCTTCATGGCGCACAAGGGCCGCAACTGGCTCGACAACGGCCTGACCGGCGCCGCCATGATCATCGACTTGATGCCGTCTTTCTGGACGGCGCTGGTCCTGCTCCTGATCTTTTCGCTCGGCCTTGGCTGGTTTCCCGCCTCCGGCCAGCTCAATTGGAACAACCCCGGCAGCGTCGCGCTGCGGCTGGCTTTGCCGGTTATCGTCCTCTCGCTCTCGCAGGTCGCCACGCTGGCCCGCATTACCCGCACCGCGGTGCTCGAAGTGCTCAACGAGGACTATGTCCGCACCGCCCGCTCCATGGGCTGGTCCGAGATGCGTGTGCTCTTCCGCCACGCCCTCATGAATGCTGCCCTGCCCATCGCCACCGTGGTTGGCCTCAGCTTCGGCAACCTGCTCGGCGGCACGGTGATCGTCGAGTTCATCTTCACCATTCCAGGGGTGGGCAACCTGCTCATCGCCGGCATCAACAGCCGCGACTACCAGCTCGTTCAGACCCTGATCGTGCTCTACGCGCTGCTGTTCGTGGTCATCAATTTCACGACTGACCTCATCTACAAGACGCTCGATCCTCGCGTGCAGTTTTAGGCAAGGACATCCACCATGGCAGATCTCTCGCTTCCCGCCACACCGACCCGCAAGCCAAGCCTGCTGGCCGTCGGCTCGGCTATTGCCCGGCACCGGTTCCTGTCCCACCCAAAGGTGCGCCTGGCCCTGGTGTTGCTGGTGCCCATCCTGCTGCTCACCATCTTCGCGCCGGTCCTGCCCATGCAGAAACCGCTCGAAACCAATTTGCGCGCCATGATGCAGTTTCCCTCCATCGAACATGTCTTCGGCACCGACAAGATGGGCCGCGATATCTTCAGTCGCACCCTGGCCGGCGTGCAGATCTCGCCGCTGGTCGGCTTCAGCGTCGCCGCCATCGCCTTGGTGTTCGGCATGGTGCTGGGCACGTTGGCCGGCTTTTACGGCGGCATGATCGACCGAGCCATCATGACGGTCGTCGACATCTTCCTCGCCTTTCCCTCGCTGCTGCTGGCGATTGGCCTGGTCTCGGTGATGGGGACAGGGATCGTGCCCGTCATCCTCGCCATCTCTCTGGCGGACGTGCCGCGCTTCATCCGCCTGCAGCGCTCCCAGGTGCTCAGCCTGCGCTCCCGCGCCTTCATCGATGCGGCGCGCACCGTGGACGCCTCGCAATACTGGCTGATGACCCGCCACATCGTGCCCAACACACTTGCCGCCATGCTGGTGGCCGCCAGCATCGCTGCGGCCAACGCCATTCTCGTCGAAGCGAGCCTGAGCTTTCTGGGGCTCGGCATCATGCCGCCGCAGCCATCGCTGGGCAACATCGTGCGCGATGGTCAGACCTATCTCGAGCAGGCCTGGTGGATTTCGACCCTGCCCGGCGTGGTCATCCTGCTGATCGCCGTCGGCCTGCACTTTCTCTCGGACGGTGTCCGCGAGCTGCTCGACCCGCGTTCGCGCTAACCGGAGGAAACACAGATGAACTATCAGGCTCCGGTCAAGACGACCCTGCTCGAACTGCGCAACCTGCACACCGAGTTCCAGACCAGCACCGGAACGGTCAAGGCGGTCGATGGCGTCTCCTTCGCCATCGAACGCGGCGAGCGCGTGGCGGTGGTGGGCGAGAGCGGCTCGGGCAAGAGCGCCATGGCCATGTCCATCCTGCGGCTACTGACGCACCCCGGCAAGGTCGCTGGCGGCGAAGTGCTGCTCGATGGTCGCGATATCTCGCGGCTGAGCGAAGGCCAGCTCAACGCCATCCGCGGCCGGCTGGTCGGCACGGTGTTTCAGGATCCCATGTCCTCGCTTGACCCGGTCATGCGTATTTCCAAACAGATGATCGAGCCCATCATGCGCAACCTGCGGCTCAACCGCGAGCAGGCGCGCGAGGAGGCCATCAAGTGGCTGGGAAAGGTCGGCATTCCCGAACCCGAGCGCCGCATCGAGGCCTATCCATTCGAGATGAGTGGCGGCATGCGCCAGCGCGTCATGATCGCCATGGCCCTGTCCAGCCGACCGCAGCTGGTCATCGCCGACGAGCCCACCACGGCCCTCGACGTCACCATCCAGGCCCAGATCGTCGAGGTACTCAAGACGCTGACCGAGGAATCCGGCGCAGCCATGCTGTTCATCACCCACGATCTTGGCCTCGTGGCACGCTTCGCCCACAAGGTGGCGGTGATGTATGCTAGCCGCATCGTCGAGTTCGGGCGGGTGGAGGATATCTTCGCCAGCCCCGCACACCCCTATACCCAGAGCCTGCTCGGCACCATTCCGAGCACCGCCATGCTCAAGTCAGAGCGTTTGCCGCAGATCCCCGGCCTGCCGCCCGACATGCGCTTTCCCATCACCGGCTGCGCCTTCAAGGAGCGCTGCGCTGCCGCCCATGATCGCTGCTGCGTCGAGGCGCCCCGTCTCAGCCAGTGCGGCATTGACCATACGGCGGCGTGTTGGGTCCCGCATGGGCTGGGCGAGGGAGCAACCCTGAAGGCCGAGCGGCCCGACCGCCCCAACAAGCCCTTCGAGCCCGATGGCAGCGTGGTGGTCGAACTGAACGCATTGTGGAAGCAGTTCGACACCTCACGCAAGATGGTCGTCCGCGCCGTCAACGGCGTGAACCTCCGCGTCCACAAGGGTGAAACCCTCGGCATCGTCGGGGAGAGCGGCTGTGGCAAGAGCACCATCGCCCGCCTGCTGCTCGGTCTCGAAAAGCCGACCTCGGGCGACATCTTCATCGCTGGCCTGGCCCAGATGGTGTTCCAGGACCCCGCTTCCTCCTTCAACCCCAAGATGACCATTGGCGACATCGTCGCCGAACCACTGGTGGTCAGGGCGCGCGGCAGCAAGCCGGAACGCAAGGAGGCCGTACGGCGCCTGATCAGCCAGGTCGGCCTCGACCCAGCCTTCGCCGAGCGTTATCCGCACCAGCTAAGCGGCGGCCAGCGACAGCGCGTCGCGGTGGCCCGCGCCCTGGCGCTCAATCCATCTGTCGTGGTTGCCGACGAGCCGACCTCGGCGCTCGATGTCTCGGTGCGCGCCCAGATCATCAACCTGCTGGTCGATCTCAAGCAGGAGCTGGGTATCAGCTTTGTCTTCATCTCCCATGACCTGCTGACCGTGCGCTACATCGCCGACCGCATCGCCGTCATGTATCTGGGTGAGGTCGTCGAATACGGCGCCGCCGAGGAGGTCTTCGCCGATCCGCGCCATCCCTATACCAAGGCGCTCATTGACGCCGTGCCGGTGCCCGATCCGGCCATTGAAAGCCGCCGCACCAGCACGCCTTTGCAGGGTGAACTGCCCAGCCCCCTTAACCTGCCGACCGGCTGCGCCTTTGCCTCGCGCTGCCCTATGGCGACCGATCGTTGCCGCGCGGAAAAACCGGCGCTGCCCACCCATGACCTCGCAAGACAGGTAGCCTGCCATTATGCCAGCTGACGTTGCGTCTGGTGACCCCGCGGCGCGCTTCGCCCGCTTCGGTGTCATTGGCGGCGGTGTGTTCTTCACCATCCAGGGTCTCGCCAACCCCTTCTTCGCCCTCTATGCCACCGAACTGGGCGCCTCCACCTTCGCCGTCGGCCTGATGGTGACGCTCAAGGCGCTGTTGCCCATCGTCATCGCCATGCCTGCCGGTCAGCTCATCGACTCCATCGGGCCGATGAAGATGCTGAAATACGGCTCCTGGTTCTTGCTGGCCTCGCTGGTCTGCACGGTCTTTGCCACCGGCATTCCGCTGCTGGCCCTGTCCCAGGTGCTGATCGGCGCTTCGGTCATCATCATGGCCTCCTCGTTCCAGGTTCTCGTTGCCCAGGGGGATCGCGACAGGCGCAACGACGCCATCAAGCAATATTCCATGTGGATGTCGGGCGGTGGCATGCTCGGCCCCATCATCGGCGGCCTGATCGCTTCAGCCTTTGCCCTGCCCAATGACGGCTATCGCGCCGCTTTCGTCGCATCCCTCGCCGCCTGCATCCTTTTCATGCTGGCCCTGTTCTGGCTGAGTGGGCGTTACCCCCATCCAGATGCCAGCCATGTCCGGGTCCGCGAGGTCTTCAGCCCGTCCGGAATACTCACGAGCTACAAGCGTGGCATTGGTCTTGCCGGCTCGCGTCCAGTGCAATTCGGGCTCACCGGCACTTTCCTCGTCATGTACATTCAGGCACTCTACATGAGCTTCCTGCCGCTCTACCTGGCGCAGAACGGCTTTGCCACCTTCCTCATCGCCCTCACCATTTCGCTTAAGGGCCTGGCGGGCATGCTGTCCCGCTTCGCCCTCAGCGGGCTCATGAAGCGTTATTCGCTTGAAGTCATCCTGCTCTGCGCCAGCGCCATTGCCGCCGTCGGCGTGGTGCTAACGCCGCTGGCCGTGGGTGATCCAGTCACCATGCTGGCCCTGGCCGCCATCATCGGCGGCGCGGTCGGCCTCAATCTGCCGGTCAGCATCATGATCATGGTCGATGCGGTGGGCGAGAATGAGCGCGGCAAGCTCATGGGCCTGCGCCTGCTTGCCAATCGGTTCTCGCAGGTTCTCAGCCCTGCCATGTTCGGCATTCTGGGTCAGCTCTTCGGCCTCACCGCCGCCTTCTATAGCGGCGGTGCCGTGCTGGTCGCCACGGTAGTCGGCTTTTCCGCCTACACCATGCACCAGGGTCCGCTCAAAGCGCCGGGCAAGCCCGTCGAACCGGCGGAGTAGGGGATGAACGCGCTCTTTGGCGATATCCCGGTCAATCCGGCCACGTGGCGTGAGACCCTCAAGGCCATGCCATACCTGCCCATTACCCTGGTGGCGGTGGCCGGCCACATGATGCTCTTCGGCATGCTGACGCCGGTCATGGCCATCTATGCCCAGAGCTTTGCCGTCCCCGACTGGCAGATCGGACTGATGATAACCGTCTTCGCCGCCGGCCGCCTCGCCGCCGACCTGCCAGCCGGCCATTTCGCCTCGCGCGTCGGTATCCGCCCATTGCTCGGCTTCGGCCTGCTGCTCTGCTCGCTCGGTGCCGTCCTCGGCGCCCTCGCGCCCAGCTACGCCATGCTGCTAACCGGCCGCGTCATGCAAGGCATCGGCTCGGGTCTGTTCATGACCGCCGCCATGATCTACCTGGCCCAGAACAGCGATCGCCGCAGTCGCGGCAAGGTCATGTCGATGTTCCAGGGCGCCACCCTCGTTGGCGGCGCCTTCGGTCCCAGCGTCGGCGGCCTCGCCGCCAATCTCTTTGGCCTATCGGGTCCCTTCTGGGTCGCCGCTGTCATCGGTCTCGTTACCGGCCTGCTGCCGTTGATCCTCTTCAAGGAGACCGCGAGCCAGCGCGACAACCCCCAGCAATCCGGATCGCGCGGCATGCTTGGTCTGCTGCTGATCCTGCCTTTCCTCTGCGTCCTGCTCGCCAATTTCGGCTTCTTTCTCACCCGCACCGCCGGACAATGGCAAATGATCCCGCTGCTGGCCGACCAGCGCTATGGCATCGGGCCCGACCAGCTCGGCCTCGCCATGTCGCTTTCCGCCGTGGCCAATCTCGTCGCCTTGCCGGTCGCGGCCTATATCGTCGACCGCCTGCCGCGGGCTTCCATCATCGCCTTCTCGCTGCTCGCCACGGCCGCCGCCCTGGCCGGCATCGCCATGGCCGACAGCGCCGCAATGCTGTTCGCCGGCATGATCGCCATCGGCCTTGCCACCGGCATCGGCGGTCCCGCCATCGGCGCCTATGCAGTCGACGTCGTTCCCGCCCGCCAGCAGGGCTCGGCTATGGGCATGCTGCGCTTTGCCGGCGATCTGGGTTACCTCGTCGGGCCCCTTGCCATCGGCACCCTCGTCGATGTCGGCCAGCTCGGCTACGACGGCGGCCTCTTCATCAATGCCCTGCTTCTTGTTGCCTTTGGCGCCGTCTTCGTGCTCGGCGGACGGCGCCTGCTGATCACCCGACCTCACGAGCACACCCACCCCCTCGAACCTAGGAGACCTCTGACCATGACGGACCGTATCTGGGACAAGTATCTGAGTGAAGAAGACAAGGCGGTTTTTGCCTCCTCGGGCTTTGGCTCGCTGGCCGAATGGGGCAAGCGCCCTGCCCTGCTGGTCATCGACGTCAACTACGCCTTCTGCGACGAGAAGCCGACGCCGATCCTGGAAAGCATCAAGAAGTGGCGCACGTCCTGCGGCGAATATGCGTGGGACGCCATGCCGGTGCTAGAAAAGCTCATCGACACCTGCCACGGCAAGGGCATCCCGGTGATCTACACCACCGGCACCCAGCGCGCTGACAAGTGGGACGCCGGCTCTTGGGCCTGGAAGAGTTCGCGCCGCCAGGACGAGGCCCATTCGACGGCACCCCTACTCACCAGCGACGGGCTGGACGGCAATGAGATCGTTGCCGAAATCGCACCCGGTCCGCGCGACATCGTCATCCACAAGCAGAAGCCCTCGGGCTTTGCCGGCACACCCCTGGTCTCCTACCTGCAGCTGCTGGGCTGCGATAGCGTGATCGTCACTGGCACCACCACCTCTGGCTGCGTCCGCGCCACCGTGCTGGACGCCTTCTCGCTCAACTACCGCGTCACAGTGGTCGAAGACGGTTGCTTTGACCGTGCCCAGGCCAACCACGCCATCAACCTGTGCGACATGCATGCCAAATACGCCAACGTCATGCCGTCCGATGAAGTGATCAACCACCTCAACGGCCTGAGCCAAGGCATGTACGACCTGCCTTCAGGTGCCGGTATGGAGCGTGTTGCCGCAGCCGAATAACCTGTTGTCGCTCCGTGCCATCGTCACGATGGCACGGAGACAGTTTTCACAGCACCAGCGCGCAGGCTGTCGGCAGATGGATTTGATCGTCGGATTTTGGCTGCCTCTCACGGCACCTGGCGGAGGTCCGTTCTCGAAAAGGCGCCAAAGGACTCCAAACGACCGGGCGAGGAGCTTTGCTGAAGCCTATTGAGACCACACGATGCCTGGGGTTGCGGGCAAGCGCAGGCGTTGGCGAAGAGTGGGCTGGTGGTCCACTACAAACAGCGTTCTTTCAGCGAGTTCGGGAATTACAAAGTCGATAAACCGTGCCAGATCGCCTGGCATGACCGGGGCCATGACGTTGAAGCCGTCAGCAGCGCCGTTGTCGAACCAGTCCTGCATTATATCTGCGATGTCCGCTCCGGTGCCCACTGCAAGCAAATGGCCCCTTCCGCTAGCCAAACGCATCAACAACTGCCGCAAGCTCAGTCTGTCGCGCCGGGCGATGCCGACCAGAACCGCGACGCGGCTTTGGCTCGACTGGCTCTTTGCCGCATTGGCACCGATGGTTTCGGGCAACGTGTCATCGAGGTCGGCTTGCGACAGGTCGACGCCCAAAAACTCTGAGAGTTTGGCCAGGACGTGTTCTACGATCATGAAGCCATTCATCTGCGCCAGCCTATCTTCGGCCTGATGTCTCGTGGGCGCTGCGATCGGTACGATGCCGGGATAGATCATGAGGCTTTCTGGCGCTCGACCATGGTTGGCGGCGCGCCCTTTCATGTCCCGGTAAAATGCCTGGGCCTCCATAAGGTCAGACTGCACAGTGAAAACCATATCGGCATAACGGGCGGCGAAATCGCGTCCGGCTTCGGAGGCGCCGGCTTGCGCGAGGATCGGGCGACCCTGCGGCGAGCGTGGGACGTTGAGCGGTCCGCGGCTGCGCACGAAAGGACCGTCGTGATCTACGCATCGTACTCTTAGAGGATCGAGATAGATGCCCGTCTGCTTGTCGGCAATGCGGGCATCTATCTGCCAGGAGTCCCAGAGGGCCAGCACGGCTTCTGTGACGTCGGCGGCGCGGGCATAGCGCTCGGTATGATCGGGCATGGCATCGAGGCCGAAATTATAGGCTTCGAGCGGATTGGATGAGGTGACGATATTCCATCCTGCCCGTCCTTTGGTGATGTGATCGAGCGATGCGAAGCGCCGGGCCAGATGAAACGGATGATCAAAGCTCGTCGAGGCCGTGCCGATCAGCCCGATGCGGGTGGTCACCGCCGCAAGGGCAGACAGAATGACCAGCGGATCCATGGCATCGGACAGGTGCCGGTCGGCACTTTGCTGGAGGGCCAGTACGTCGCCGAGGAACAGGGCATCGAAGCCACCATTCTCGGCGCGACGTGCAACATCGATCCAATAGTCGAGGTCGGTCGAGGCAACGGCATTGCTTTCGGGCATGCGCCAGCCGGCCTCATGGCTGCCCAGGCCGAAGATGACAGCGTTGAGCCCCATGCGCCGGCTTTTCGTCATGGTGCAGAGTCGAGGTAAGCGTTGGAATAGTAGGTGGTGAAGTCGGGCTTCACCGCTACGGCCGCACCATTGCCGTCCTTGAGAATGTGGGTCTCGAACAGGAAGGTGCCGACCGCATCCATCTTGGCGGGATCGATGGTGCCGATGGCGCCATTTTCTGCCTTCAGATAGTGGCCGTCGATCAGGGCCTGCAGCGATGCCCGCACGAAGTCCCGATCAAGTGCTGCATCGGCATTGCCTGTCACCAGAATACCGGCGGCCTCGTCTGGGTTGGCGACGGCGTATTCATAGCCGCGCTGGCTGGCGGCGATGAACGCTTTTGCCGTTTCGGCATTGTCGGCGAGGTAGGCGCTACTGGTGCCGATGAAATTGGTGTGCTGGTCGGGTACGCCGAAATCGGCATAGCGGAAAGCGCGTTGCGCCGGGCCGTCGCGCTCTGCTTTGACGCCTTCCCAAGTATAGACTTCGAGGGTGAAATCGACCGCGCCATTGGCCAGGGCTTCGTAGGCGGAGGTGCCGAGGGTGACGGTTTCGAAATCGCCCGTCCCGCCGTCATGGCGGATAATCGTGCCGATCAGCGCATTTTCCCATGCGCTGCCGAAGCCGCCATAGACTTTGCCATCAAGGTCCCTTGGAGACTGGATATCCTGCCGATCGGCGTTGAAGACCAGGCGGCCGGTTTCGGTCTGGACCAGGGCATAGGTCGCAACGAGGTCGGCACCCGCCGTGCGCTGGGTAAAAAGGCCAATCGAGCCCAGTATCCCGAAATCTGCCACATGATTGGCAACCAGTGTACCGGCGGAAGTATCCGAATAAGGCAGGATTTCAACGTCCAGACCGGCCTCGTCATAGAAGCCTTTGGCCTGAGCCACGAAAAGCCCGACATGGTTCGTGTTGGGCGTCCAATCCAAGGCGACAGTAACGGGAATGGGTTGGGCAAGGGCTGGCGTTGCGGCTAGGCCGATTGCGAGGCCGAGCGCCATTATGGTGCGGGAAAGCGGCATGATTAGTCCTCCGGATGTAATAGGGTCTGCAAGATTTCAGCTTCGATCGCCGCAAGCGCGGGCGATCCGACGCCTTGGCGGGGATGATCGCGCGGGACACGAAACTGATGGACGACATGGGCCGGCCGGGATGACAGCACATAGATGCGGTCGGACAGCAGCACCGCTTCGCGTACATCATGGGTGATGAGCAGCACGGTCCAGTGGTGCCGGCTCCACATCTTGGCAAGCCAGCGCTGCATCTGCGTGCGGGTCAGCGCGTCGAGAGCGCCGAAGGGCTCATCAAGCAGCAGCATGGGGCGCTGTTGCACCACCGTGCGCAGCAAGGCGGCGCGCTGGCGCATGCCGCCCGATAGCTGGGCAGGATAATGCTGTTCAAAACCGGCCAGTCCGAACTCGGCGAAAAGCGGCGTAACTTCCGCACGTGCAGCCTCGCGGCTCAGGCCCGCAACTTCGAGGCCGAGCGTGGTATTGTCGATGATCCGGCGCCACGGCATCAGCGCATCGCGTTGCGGCATGAAGGCGAAGCGATCGCGCTTCGGCACGAGCGGCGCACCATTAAGCAGCATGGTACCCATGTCAGGGTCCGTCGCGCCAATGAGCATTTGGAGGATTGTCGATTTGCCAGCCCCCGAGGGGCCGAGGATCGAGACGAACTCGCCGGGCAGCACCGTCAGGCTGATATCGGTGAGAACGTCGACAGCGCCGAAGCTTTTTCGCAAGCGGTGGAGTTCAAGGCATGGCCGGCTCATCGGGTGGGCTCCGAAAGACGCAGCCAGGGCATCGAGGCGCGCTGAATCAAAACGGTCGCCCCGAATAGCAGCAGCGTCAGCGTTGAGCTGACGAACACTGCTGCAAGCACTAGGTCGGGTCGGAAATTGTTCTTGGCATTGAGGATGTAAATGCCGAGACCCCGTGCGGCGCCCGCATATTCGGCGAATATCGCTCCAACCACCGCGTAGGTGATCGAGATGCGCAGGCCAGCGAAGAAGTAGGGCCGGGCCGATGGCAGGCGCGCCATGATGAAAATGCGCCAGCGAGAGGCGCCCATAGAGGCCAGCAATTCCGACAAGTCCCGGTCCGTCGATTCATAACCCTGCGCCAGCGCGACCAGCATAGGAAAGAACGTTACCAGCGCAACCAGCACGATCTTTGGAGTCAGGCCGAAGCCGAACCACAGGACGATCAGCGGCGCGATGGCCACCAGAGGCAGGGTCTGGGTAATGATGAAGACGGGAAATAGCGCCCTTCGGAGCGACCTGAAAAAATCGATCAATGTCGAGAACATGAACGCCGCGCTGAGCGACGAGGCGAACCCAAATAGTGTCGCCTGAAGCGTCGCCAGCGTGTGTCCGGCCAGTGCCTCACGGTTCTCGAAGCCTTGGGCGAGAACGCGCGATGGCGCGGGCAGTGCTGTAGGGGAAATGCCCGAGAGCTGCACATAGGCTTCCCAGCCCAGGACAAGCGCCGACACCGACGCCACAGCTGGGCCGGCATGGTTGAAAATGCGCGCGAACAGGCGCGGCATGGCGGAGGCGTTCGACATGAATCGACCTTCCGTCAGCGGGCGCTGGGACTATTGGCCGAAACCGTCAGATCGATCGTGACATGGCCCTCGGGCGGTCCGAAGTGGCAGAAGGCCTGCTCCAGGGTGGCGAACAGGGCCCCTGTATCGCCCTTGAGCTTGGTCGCGAAATGCTTGGATTTATCGAACGTGCCCGACTGCTTGAGGAAGTCGATGCAGCCATAGATCTCGTCCATATGGTTGCCCTGCCCCAGCACGTAAAGCGAGAGCTGGCCCACGGCAAACACGTCCATATCCGGGGCCTTGCGCACGGCGGCAAGGGCGCTTTCCTGCCGTTCGGCAAGAGGGGCGAGCGGGCCATCAAAGTGCGATGAGGTGCAAATAGCGTCGTCCGACTCGCCCGGGCAGCCGCGCGAAATGGTGGCCGAGAACACGCAATGCGTGCCGGTACGGGCCGCAGCGCTGAAGAGATCGCGCATGGCCCGGAACAGCACTTCAGGCGGACCCACCAGCAGCGTCGAGACGTCGTCGGTCTCGATGCGCAGCTGGTCACGATAGGGATCGAGCGCACCCAATGCGCTCATGATAACGTCGACGAAATCGTCGGCCATGGGATAAAGGGAAATCTGTGCGCCAGAAAACATCGACCGCCTCGCTCCGCTGGTATTACCCAGATCAGCTATAGGGTCCGAAGGCTTCCCGCCCTCATCTCAGCCCCGACCTACGGAGCACCCCTGTGGATGGGCGCACCATAGGCATTGACCGTTGTTGAATGCAAGCCTGTCTATCACGAGGTACGGATAGATTGTGAAACGTGGCGCATCCATGTCGGCTTTTGGAAGTCAGTTCCAATCTGCGCAACGACAGAAATGGCGCGCGTTGCAATCCGCGCGCCAACTGGCTGACTCAGTCGTCATCGTCTCCACGCGCGTCACCGTCGTCTTGATGGCGGTCGCGATGGTCGTCGTCGTCGTCATCATCCCCTCGCGCTGGCGCGGGCATATTGACGGTAGCAAGATCGGCCGCCGTGCACAGCACCGTGCCGGTGACGCGGCCGCTCGGCAGCATGAACGTACCTTCGGTGTGGCTGCCCACACCAGCCGTCTGGCAGTGATTGTAGATGAGATCCGGCGTCAGCTGGTCCCTCATTTCGGCTGCACTGGCGGGCAGCACGGCGCCCAGGCTGCACAGGGCGATGGCAAGTCCAATAGTCTGCGATTTCATGGTCTATCCTCCTTGGATATGGGGTCTTTGGTCGGGTGGGATGGCAGGATGTGTGGCCGTTCGATGAACAGGGCCTCAAGACCCTGCCGGGACGCGGTCGCGCCGCCGGCAGCCGGGCCCAGGACGAGCAGTGCCGTGGCCCAGGCATCGGCGGCCATGCAGGTCTCGGCGAGGACCGTTACGGCGGCCGGCCCGTCAGCGAGCGGCGCCTGAGAGCACGGGTCCATGGTGTGGCCATAGCGTATGCCATCACTATCGACGAAGTGCCGGTAGTCGCCCGATGTAGCGACGGCGCCATTGGTGAGCTCAATAACGCCCTGCGCCGCCCGGTGCCCAACGATGGGCTTTTCGACGGCCACGCGCCAAGGCGAGCCGTCGGGCTTGCCCCCACTCGCGCGCAATTCGCCATCTATAGAAACGAGAAAATGGTCAATGCCGTGCGCCACCAGCACGCGGGCCAGCTCGTCGACGCCAAAGCCTTTGGCAATGCCGGAAAGATCGAGCGTGATCTCGGCATGCTTGCGAACGCGGTCGAGCGCACCGTCCAACTCCAGGCACCGATGGGCAGGCACTCTCGGTTCTGCCCGCAGGGCGGCGCAGCGGGGTTGGTCACCCTGGCTCCCGGCGCTGCCAAATCCCCATGCCGAAACGAGATCACCGACGCCGATATCAAAGGCACCGTCCGATTGGCGACCAATATCGATCGCTGCGGCCAATACCCTGCCAAGCTGGCTGGGCACGGCAAACCAGGCCTTTGTCGGCGCGCGGTTCAGGCGCATCAGGTCGGAGTCCGGCTTCCAGGTCGACATCTGGGCATCCACTGCATCGACCGCCGCTTGCAAGCCATGGCGCAGCCCTGGCAGGTCGCTAGTGGCAGGAGCGTAGAACACTGCTGAATAGCGCGTTCCCATCGTCGGGCCGCTGACCACCTGCCGGATAAGCGGCAAGGCTATCGGGTCGGGATGCGGCCATTCGCTTCGCTTAGTACGCATCTTCAAGGTACATTCCCTTCTGCTTTAGGGCATCCACGCTGAGGCCCAGCGGCGCCAAACAAGTGTCGATCGCCGCCCGTACGCCATCGGCCATGTCACGACCGCCACACACCATGATTTGCGCCCCCTGCCCGACGAGCCGGCGCAGCGTCTCCGCCTCGTCCGTCAGCAGGCTCTGCACATAGCCGCCGCCCAGAACACGGGAGAAAGTCGCGTTCAGCGATGCCAGGCGCCCATCGTCCAGCGCGACCTCAAGGTCGTCGCGATGGAGGAAGTCCGACGCTGGATCGCGTCCGCCGAAAAACAGGTGCACGGGGCGGCGATTGCGGTTGTGGCGCACAAACCCCGCCAGCGGGGCGACCCCGGCTCCGGCGCCGATCAGGATCAGCGGCCGGCGCCCGCCGTCGGGCCGGAAGTCCGGATTGGACCGGATGAAGATGTCGATCTCGCCGCCGGGCGGCAGCGAATGGAGGAACTCCGAGCACAGCCCGCCCGATTGCTTGCGCACGCAGATTTCCAGCATGCCATCGCTTGATGCCGAGGCCAGGGAGTAGTAACGCGGCACGTCGCTGCCAGGCGGCACGATGCCCACCAGGTCGCCGACGTTGAAGCGGGGCAGCCGGCCACCCAAGAACCCATTGGGCTTGGGGGCCTTGAACTTGAGGACCACCACGGGGGCCTGGACTTCCATGCCATAAAGGGTCCGCTCGGCCAGCACCAACCTGCTTGTCGGTGGCAGCTTGGGGACGTGGCTCAACACCAGCGACATGCCAAGCTGCTGGCCGAGCAGGCTGCCCCAGGCAGCGAAGTCTCCTGCCGACTGGCGATCAACGCCAGTGAACGGGACCAGACGGCGCAGGCCCTTGGCCGCGAGAGCAGCATCGACCTCGGCCGCAAAGCCGCAGAAATGCGCAAAGCTCTGGTCGCCAAACCCCAGCACGGAAAAACTGGGCGTCGAGGCAAAACGCTCGAGCTTGGCCAGGAACTGGCGCGCCGAGGCCGGTGCCGCGCCGTCGCCATAGGTGGCCGCTAGCACGATCAGCCGGGCGGCTTGGGGATAGCTGCCGCGCAGGTCGTTCATGGCGGCCACATGGACGCGCTGGCCCTGCTGGGTCAGGGCAGCATGCAGGGTTGCGGCAAAGCCCCAGCTGCTGCCCGCCTCGCTGCCGACAAGGACAATCGTATCGGCGGCGCGCCAGGGCGCATTGCCGGCGATGTGCGGCGTGCTGCGGCGGCGGGTCCACCAGATGATGGTGCCGGTCACGGCCAGCAGCGGCACGGTCAGCGCGCCGAGGCCAACCAGCAGCGCGATGACAGGCGCCCCCTGCCCGGTGTGCAGCAAGTAGATGAACTCATAGGCCTGTTGCCAGACGCTATTGGGCGTGAACGCAAGCATCGCCCCCGTGCCCTGATCGACATAGCCCTGCCCGGCACTGGTGGTCACGGTGAAGACGTCACTCGCGTCGCCAACCGCCGGAAAGCTCAGTTCGCGCAGGTCGGAGAGCGGGAGAGCGGCGAGCGCATCGAGGGACGCGATGGGGGCAGCACCCTCACCAGCGCTTGCAGGGGCGAACGAGAACATCTCGCCAGCGCTCTCGGGCAGCAGCTCGAAATTGACCGCCGACATATAGGCGCCGGTCAGCGAGGTCAGGAGCAGCACGACCACCCCGATGCGGGCCAGATCGGTGTGCAGCCGCTGCGAGCCGGTGCCGCGCGAACTGGCAAAGAGCTTGCGCCAGCCACCCATTTTGGCGACCAGCAGCAGCATGCCGCTGACAGCGAGCGCCAGGATGGCAAGGGCGGCAAGCCCGGCCATGCCATGCCCGAAGCTGCCGAGCAGGAAGGAGCGATGCAGATCGGTAATGAAACTGAAGAACGCCGATGGCGCATAGGCGCCCACGGCAGCGCCGCTATCGGGATCGACCACGACAGCGCTGCGAACCCCGTCGTCCAGCGTATAGGCGACAAGTTGCCCCGATGCCGAACGCACGAGCCGCTCGACCCCGGGCAGATCCTGCGCCACTCGATCGGCCACCGTCGCAACGCTGAGGCTGCCAGTCGCCGGGATCGTGGTGACGGCATCAGCGATTGGCTGCAGCGAGAGCACGAAGCCCGTAGTCGCCATGAAGATGACGAGCAAGGCAGCAGCAAGACCTGCAAAAGAGTGGAAGCGGCGCATGGACATACCTCGCTAGAGACCGAGGGAGATGGTGTCGACGTAGCCCGTGCCGGTTGCCGTGGCGGACGTGGACGTGAGCGCGATCACCGCATCGTCGGCATACTGGCCGCCATGCTCGACCGCACTATCGACGTGGATCTGATAGCCAGCGTCGAGCAGTGTGTCGGCGAGGTTGGCATGGACGGTCAACGTCTGGCCGCCGCCGACGCTGGCGCCGGTGACGCCATCGAGGTTGAGTGATCCGGCGGTGGACGCAGCGCGGGCCCAGCCGCGCAGGTCGCCATAGTATTTTGATTTCTGGCCCGAAACCCAAAGGGTGGAATTGTAGCTCCCGTCCGGATTGGTCAGATACACCGCCAGATAGGCTGCGGGTCCGGAATACTGCACCAGGCTCGTTTCGATGGTGACATCCCGGGCCATGGCCACAGTTGGGGCAACGAGGGCTGTTGCCAGCATCAGCATGGTAGCGAGTTTCTTCATGATCGGACTCCTGATCCATTTGGTCGATGCCGCACTTGCATCATGCCAAGCTGACGGCAGCCTGAAGCAGGCAAGGTTTCTTGTTCAGCCTGGTGTAAGGTTAGGCCGCTATGCGGTGCCGGGGAGCCCAACCATGCGAGTCCTGTTGATCGAAGATGACCATGTGCTGGGCGGCGCCATCCGCGATCATGTGTTGTCCACCGGCCATGCGGTCGACTGGATGCGACGGCTCGACGATGCAAGGCTGGCCCTTGCCAGCGTTCCCTACGAGTTGGTGCTGCTCGACCTCAACCTGCCCGATGGCCGTGGTCTCGATTTGCTGAAGGAACTGCGGTCGACCGGCAATGCGGTGCCGGTAATCATCACTACGGCGCAGGATCAGGTCGCCATCCGCATAGAGGGTCTCAATTCCGGCGCCGACGACTATCTGGTCAAGCCGTTCGATCTGGCCGAGATGGGGGCCCGCATCGCCGCGGTGGCCCGCCGCTATGGCGGCAACCCTGCGCCCGAAATCACCTCTGCCGGTGTGACCATCGACCTGGGGCGACGCGCCGTCAGCGTTGCCGGCGAAAAAGCCAGTCTGACGGCGCGGGAATGGGCGGTACTCGAGCGCCTGCTGGCGCGCCGCGGCGGTATCGTCACCAAGTCGGAGATCGAGGACTCGCTCTATGCCTTTGGCGCAGAAGTGGAGAGCAATGCGGTGGAGGTCTATGTCAGCCGGCTGCGCAAGAAGCTGGGGCGAGACTTCGTCCAGACTATTCGCGGACTCGGCTATCAGGTGAATGCATGAAGCGGCGCCCCTCGATTGCCCTCCGCTTGGCGCTCGGCCTCACCGCCGGCATGGCCTTGCTGTGGATCGGCGCAGCGGCCATTTCGGTCGGCGTCATGCAGCACGAACTCAATGAGGCTTATGACGACAGCTTGGAGCAGAGCGCTCAGCGGCTGCTGCCACTTGCCGTGCACGACCTGCGCGAACGGCGCGAAGGCGGGCGCCTGGTCGTCGGCACCGACAGAGAGGAAGCCAGCGACGGCGACCGCGAAGAGCCGGGCGGTGACGAGGAGCGCGTCAGGCCCGTGCCGCACGATTCCAGCTTCACCTACATCGTATTCGATAGTCTGGGCGATATCGTGCTGCGCGATCAACACGCGGATGACCTCGTTGTGCCCGCTGACCTGCCGGATGGCTTCGCCGATATCGATGGTCAGCGCAGCTTCGGCCTGAGGGATCGCAGCGGCTTTTCCATCCGCGTTGTCGAAACCAGCGACCGGCGCCTCAATGGGCTGATGGACGCCATCTACGCTCTCGGATTTCCCCTGCTCGCCCTTCTGCCCCTGATGGCCGGCGGTGTCTGGCTGGCCATGCGCCTGGCGCTCCGGCCGCTTGAGGCGCTGCGCCGCGATATTGCCAAGCGGGACAGCCGGAACCTGCAGCCACTCCAATCGGACGGCCATCCAGCCGAGCTCGCCCCGATTGCCGAGGCTATCGGCGCCCTGATGTCCCGCTTGAAGTCAGCTCTCGATGCCGAGCGTTCCTTTGCGGCCCGAAGCGCCCACGAACTGCGAACCCCGATCGCCGGTGCCCTGGCACAGACCCAGCAGCTGGCCGCGGAGCTAGGCCACGGCCCGGGCGCAGCGCGGCTTGCAGAAATCGAAAGGTCGCTGAAGCACCTGGCCACACTGTCGGAAAAACTGCTGCAAATGGCTCGCATCGAGGCCGGGTTCGCCCGTTCTGACCTTGAAACGAATCTGCGGCCCGTGCTGACCATGGTGGTTGACGACATCAATGCCACCACGATCTGGCATGACCGGGTACGGATCGATACCGCAACCGCCAATCTCATGGCGCCCATGGATCCCGATGCCTTCGCCATCGCACTGCGCAATCTGATCGAAAATGCGCTCAAGCATGGGGCACCGACCCATCCGGTGCATATTCTGTACGACAACGGGACGGTGCGTGTTCGCAATGCCGGCAAGCTGGTCGAGGCAGCTGAACTGAGCCGTCTCGGGCAGCCCTTCATGCGCGGCGCCACCACGGCGGACGGCAGTGGCCTCGGCCTATCCATTGCGCGGTCGATCATCGAGCAGGCCGGCGGTGCCTTATCCCTTCATTCTCCCGCCCCCGGTGCGATTGATGGCTTTGAAGTCGTGTTGGTGCTTCCCAAAACACGACGCTGAGTATCAAACTGCCCATGGCGCATCCAAACGGGCGCAGAACTCAAGGTAGAACGACATGAGCCTTCCTTACCAATCTGCCCATGAGGAGATCCACTTCATCAACCGCGCCGGCTGGCTGCGGGCCGCCGTGCTGGGCGCCAACGATGGTATCGTCTCGGTGTCCTCGCTAATCGTTGGCGTGGCAGCTGCCGATCCAAGTCCTGGTGCCGTGTTGATCGCCGGCGTGGCGGGGCTGGCCGCCGGTGCCATGTCCATGGCGGCAGGAGAATATGTCTCGGTCAGCTCGCAATCCGACATCGAACGCGCCGACATCTCGCGCGAAAGACAGGCTTTGATAGACACGCCTGTCGAGGAAGAGGCCGAACTCGCTTCGATCTACGAGTCGCGCGGGCTATCGCCGGCCACAGCGGCGCTGGTCGCCAGGGAAATGACCGAAAGAGACGCTCTGAGTGCCCATGTGCAAGACGAGCTTGGCCTGTCGGAAGTCCATAAGTGCCAATCCCCTGCAGGCGGCACTGGCCTCGGGCTTGACCTTTACCATCGCCGCCGCCTTGCCGCTGATCGCGGCCGTGCTGGCGCCTGCGGGCACGATTATTCCAGTAGTGGTGGTCACAACCCTGATCTGCCTGGCGGGGCTGGGCGCGCTGGGTGCTCAAGCGGGTGGCGCCCCAAAGCTGCGCCCCACCGCACGCGTCCTGTTCTGGGGCGCGGCCGCAATGGCTGTCACCGCGCTCATTGGTCGTCTTTTCGGCGTGAGCGTTTAGCGCCGAGCTGTGCGCGAGTGAGGCAGTGTCACTGCCGTGTTCTTCAACAGTCACAACGATAGGCTCGACGTCCCGATGCTGGTGGTCGACGGTGCAGGCCATCTCGACATTTGCGACAAACGTGTTCCGAAAGTAGGACGATGAAGGTCAACGTGAGCTCTCAAACAACACCTGTGCGTGCCGGTTGCCACTGCGGTGGCATCGAACTCACATTGGTCCGCCCACCGACAGAGGTCGTCGAATG
The DNA here is from genome assembly GCF_039938915.1 of Devosia alba. Taxonomy (NCBI): domain Bacteria; kingdom Pseudomonadati; phylum Pseudomonadota; class Alphaproteobacteria; order Hyphomicrobiales; family Devosiaceae; genus Devosia; species Devosia alba. The sequence continues at coordinate 248,091 of NZ_JBDUUI010000001.1, forward strand.
TCACTGCAGCTTGTGTCGACGGTACGGCGTGCTCTGGGCGTACTACGAGGTGAACGAGATCCAGGGGATGCCGGGTTCCGGTACCACGGACAGCTACGCTTGGGGCCCTAAGAATGTTGACTTCCATCGGTGCGTCACATGTGGCTGCTTGGTGCTTTGGGCACCAAGGGCAGCCGGAAGGACCATGCATGGGATCAACGCAAGGTTGCTTCCGCCAGAAGTCCTTAGAGCAGCAACAATACGTCAGAAGACGCCAAGTCCGTAGCAAGGCCGCCATCCGAACCGGCAGGATTGGGATCGAGCGCACAATAGCGGCGGCTTCGGAAACGCAATTATCTGCTATCGATTGTCGTTACCTTACGCCAGCAGCCCGTCATCAGCGGCGTGCCTATTTCAACTCGCAGGGCCTTGTTCTGTATGAGATGGAGAACTCGATCGACCAGAACCGAAAGCTTCGAAACGTAGATGCAGTCTATGCGGCAGCGGTTCGAGTAGCCGAGGCAGCGCACAAGAACGGGCGCAAACCTTTGAACGAGAAACACGACGAGTTCAAGAAGTTGAAACTCGGTCTGACCAAAAGTTGAAACTTTCTGGGAGTGAAACGCGCAAACCCTGGGAAAAGGGTGGCGCGAGAGACGGGGCTCGAACCCGCGACCTCCGGCGTGACAGGCCGGCGCTCTAACCAACTGAGCTACTCCCGCAGCGGCGGATGAACTGGTCATCTGCGCAACGTGGGGTTCGTTTACCGACCCCCTCGGGTCAAGTCAAGCAAGCAAATCCAGATTGCTGCGACATTTTCGAGAATGGGTCGTCCACTGTGGAAAAAGGACACGCTATCAGCCGTTAACGATGGTTTTTTAATCTGAAATTTTAGAATCACACCCCCTTCGACCGCCGGCACCATATCGGGCCGATCGGTTGGCAGATTGTGCACGGTGAATGCCATTTCTGCGAACGGGGGAAGAATGGTGGGCGATGACGGGCTCGAACCGCCGACATCTTCGGTGTAAACGAAGCGCTCTACCAACTGAGCTAATCGCCCGCTTCGGTCGCGTCGACCGTTGCAAGGTGGCCCTGATTACGGTCCCTGCCCGCTATCGTCAACCATGAAATGCGCTGGACATGAAAAGGCCCCGGCGCAAGGCGCTCGGGGCCGATCACAGCATCAGTCAAGATGACTGAACTTAGTTGATCGCGTCCTTCAGGCCCTTGCCGGGCTTGAACTTGGCCTGGTTGGAAGCCGGGATCTGGATCTCGGCGCCAGTAGCAGGGTTACGGCCGGTCGAGGCCTTGCGCTGCGACACGGCAAAAGTGCCGAAACCAACGAGACGGACTTCGTCGCCGGCCTTGAGTGTGTCGGTGATTGCGGCGAACACTGCGTCAACCGCTTCACCGGCCTGTGCCTTAGTGATCGTCGCTTTGTCGGCGACAACGCCAATCAGATCGTTCTTGTTCATTGCGTTTCCTCAGAGTGAATTGCCCGCCCTCGCTGGCAAATATTAAAACACGGCAACCCTTGGTCGATTCTGAGTGAAACGCAAGGATTTCCGGGCTTTTGGCGAGGCCGGACGGTGCAGAACTGTTAATGGACCGGAAATACCCGTCCCACAAGTCCGCAATGTCAGTTTGGGCAGGTTTTCCGGGGGATTTCCGCCCAAATCAAGGTTATGCACCGACCTTTGGTGCCACAATCGGGCGCCGCCGGATTCCCAGCATCAGCGGCAGGGCCAGCAGATAGATCGCGGCTCCGACAATCCAGATTAGCCCCGGCCACTCGTTTCTGATGCCGAAATACACGAAGCTGAAGAACAGTGGCCCGCCCACCGCGGCCAGGCTCACCAGACTCGCGAGCACGCCTTGCAGCTGGCCCTGCTTGTCCGGCCCCACCTGTGTGGTCACCAGCGATTGCAGGGCCGGCATGCCGATACCGCCTAGGGCAAACAGTGGCGCCAGCGCGAACAATACCCAGCCCTGCGTCGCAAAACCCAGCACGATCAGCGCCGTCAGTTCGCAGCCCATGCCTATAATCAGCGCCCAGCGCTCCCCCAGCATGGCCACGGCCGGGCCGGTAAGAAACGCCTGTGCGCCAGCATGGAATACCCCAAAAGCCCCGAGCGACAGGCCGATGGTCAGGCCATTCCACTGGAAGCTGTCCTCGCTGAACAGCGCCCACATCGTGCCGTACATGGTGCCGACGAAATTCATGATGACGAAAATCACCATCAGGGGAATCAGCGCCGCGAAGGAGAATGCCCAGCGCAGCGGCTTGAACGGGTTCAGAGTATCGAGGTCGAACCGGGCGCCAGGCTGGCCCGGTCGCGATTCGGGAAGCACGAACAGCGCCAGCGCGAAATTGAGGCCATTGAGCAGCGCTGCCGCCACAAAGGGCGCCCGCACCCAGTAGTCGCCCAAAAGCCCGCCCAGCACCGGCCCGATGATGAAGCCAATGCCGAACATGGCGTGAAACAGCCCAAAGCGCTTGGCCCGCTCACCTTCGCTGGAAATATCGGTGATATAGGCCGTCGCCACGGCCATATTGGCACTGGTCACCCCGGAAACGGCGCGCCCCAGTACCAGCATCCACAATTCGGGCGCCAGGGCCATGACAAGATAGTCGATCGCCGCGCCGGCCAGCGAGATCAACAGGACCGGACGCCGACCAAAACGGTCGCTGAGCACGCCCAGAATGGGTGAGAACAGGAACTGGCAGGCCGAATACAGCGCCAGCATGATGCCCAGCAGGGTCGCCACTTCGCTGATATGGCCGACATCGCGCAGCAGGGCCGGCAGAATGGGAAAGATCAGGCCGATCCCCACCGCATCAAGCGTGACGGCGGTCAGAATGACGACAAGGGCTCTGTTCAAGCTTCGTTCCTCCTCAGTTCCGCCGTTCCGGGCACAAGGTTGTAACCACTTCACAGCGCCGTTACAAGATTTGTTCCTTTTTTGTTCCAACACGTGCCGCTACCACAATAGCGACCGGTGCTGACAAATTTCGGCTGGAGCAATTGCGCCCCCACCCTTCGCGTCGTACCGGTAAAAAAAAGGCAGGCAGATGCCTGCCCTTGACATGCAATCATTTGCCTGCATATTCTATTGCAGATTTGAGAGAACGATGGACGCAGACAAGGTTTTCAAGGCTCTGGCCGACCCGACCCGCAGGAGGCTGCTCGACCTTCTGCACGAGAAAAATGGCCAGACGCTCAGCCAGCTTTGCGAAAATCTGGCGATGACGCGGCAATCGGCAACGCAGCATCTCGCCTTGCTGGAAGACGCCAATCTGGTGAGCACGGCGAAGCGCGGCAGGGAGAAGCTGCATTTCATCAACCCCGTGCCCCTGCACGACATCTACGAGCGCTGGGTACGCAAATTCGAACTTGAGCGACTTAAGGCGCTGCACGACCTGAAGACGGAACTCGAAGGAAACCAGGAATGACCGCCAAAGAAACCATCAGCTTTGTCTATGTTACCTATATCCAGTCGACCCCGGAGAAGGTGTTCGAAGCCATTACCCGACCAGACCTGGCAAGGCGCTACTGGGGCCATGAGAATGTGTCGGACTGGAAGCCCGGGTCCCGCTGGGAACATATCCGCGCCAATGACGATCGCACCGTCGAGCTGGTCGGCAAGGTGGTCGAGGTAACCCCACCCAAACGTCTTGTCATGACCTGGACGAATGCGTCGCAGGAAGCAGACCCCGACAGCTACAGCCGCGTGACATTCGACATCGAGGAATATGAGGACATGGTACGGCTCACCGTCGCCCATGACGACTTGCTGGCCGGCGGCGGCATGGCCAAGGGCGTCAGCAAGGGCTGGCCGCTGGTCCTTTCCAGTCTGAAGTCTTTCCTCGAGACGGGCCGTGCGCTCGACGTCTTCGCCAAACCCAAGGCCGCCTGACGGCCGCCAGTAGCGCAATCAACTTTCTATCCGGCCGCAGTCAGTGCTCACCCAGGGCATGGACAGGTGCGCGCCGGCCACAACGAGCCAGGGAGCAACCCATGACGACGACCGAAAGCTACACAACCACATTCAGGGTGAACCAGAGCCCGGAGGCCGCCTTTGCCGCCATTATCAACCCCCGCGCTTGGTGGAGCGGCGCCTTCGAGGGAGATACGGCCGCACTCGGCGATGTGTTCACCTATCGCTACCAGGACCTGCATTATTCGCGGCAGGAGGTCACCGAACTTGTGCCAGGCCAATGCGTCGCCTGGGATGTCCTGGACGCCGACCTCAGCTTCCTCAAGGATCGTTCCGAATGGACCGGCACCACGATCGCCTTCGACATAGTCGGCACCGGTAGCCGGACCGAAGTCACTTTTACCCATGTCGGCCTCAAGCCCGAGGTAGAGTGCTACGACACCTGTACGGACGCTTGGACCGCACTGATCCAGGGCAGCCTCAAGCAGTTGATCGAAACCGGCAAGGCGGATCTGCCAGAGCTGGCCGGGCCGGTTGTATGACGCAAGGCGCCCCAACCTATGACAATATCCTATGCTGGCGGCTGCGCCTGTGGCGCGATCCGTTTCGAGACAGGTCAGCGGCCCATCTTCCAAAACCACTGCCAGTGCTTGGATTGCCAGAAGCGCAGTGGTACCGACCACAGCTCCTACCTCACCTTTCCGCGCCGGAGCGACATGCGGATCACCGGCCAGGCGTCGGAATGGCGCGTCACTGCGGACAGCGGGCATGACAAGCTCCATGCCTTCTGTCCCAATTGTGGCACGCCGGTATACCTGACCTTCACCGCCATGCCGGACCTGATCGCGGTCCATGCCAGTGCCCTGGATGATCCCGGTCAGTTCAACCCACAGGCCCTGACCTACAGCATGCGTGGTCATGCCTGGGGTGTGATCGATCCGTCGGTGCAGAGGTTCGAGCGCATGGCGGGATAACGCTCGGCGAACCTACCGCACTGACCAAGAAAACGGCGGCCCTTTCGGACTGCCGTTGCTCATCCGGTCACACCGCCTGGGGGGTTGCCACCATCTCGGCACCAAACCGGCGTAGGACACGTAGTGCCAGGAGCATATTCCATCTGCTGGGCAGCCCAACCTGTTCCATCTGGAAATGGACCTGGCCGGGATGTGCCGCCGGCAAGAGCCATCTTCCATCCGACCGCTGCTTTGAGGCCACGATCACCAGTGCATCCGACATGCGGGAATCCCAGGGCTGACCGGCGGCCCGAAAATGGTCCAACGCGCGGAGAATGTTGAACCTCCAGCGCGGCGGGAACGCAAAGCGCAACATTTGCGGACTTATGATCTCACCAGTGCGTTGCGAGCGAAACAGGCGGTGCCGGAGCATGAACGCGCGTGCCGACGCTGCCGCCTCAACCAGCTCAGGCAGCCGATAGGCATAGCCACTCATGGCGTATTGCTGAATTCCCTCAGCCACCGACAGGCTGGAATGCAATGAGCTGTGCTGCGCGCCCGACATATTCCTGCGGCAGTTGAACCCGCCATCGTCCATCCGCTGCGCAAGGATGAAATCGACGATGGACTGCAGATCGGTCTCCGGGCTCTGGAAGTAGGATGCATAGTTGAGAAACATGCCATTGACGCAGACATCGCTCACCGGGATCGACCGGGCCGGGCCAATTCCGCCATCGGGCCTCTTCTCCTCAGAAGCGATCTTGGCAATGCTCTGCCGAATTCGTTCGTTGTGCGGGTCGATCTCCAACGTCTTGAGGTCGAGCAGCGTATAATGCGAGCTGATCCACTTGGGCTGGTAGAACCCCTGCCCCCAGCTGCCGTCAGCATGACGTGCGGCAAGAAAGCGCCTACCCCACCCCTCACCTGCTATCCGAGCCTGCAACTGCTGGTCCTTATCGTCCAGCAGGTCGCGCCGGGCCTGAAAGGCTATGGCGACATCGCCAGCCAGCAGCCAGTCAATGACCGCCGTATCGGCATAATCTCCCACCGCCTGCGTCACCACATGTCTCCGACTTCCGTGTCGAACGAGCGTAAGTCGGGAGCGCGGCAGTGAATTTGATCTCCATCAAGCGCTCAAACAAAAACGGCGGCCCTTGCGGACCGCCGTTTGCATTCATTACATCGCCCGGCCTAATGCGGCAGGCCGGTCGTAGTGTCGTCCGTCGGCGCATCGACCTTGGCGGCCGCAGCGGCAGCCGCAGCTTCAAAGTCCCACTCGATCGGCACAGGCTGGCTGACCAGCGCATGCTTGATCACCTGGTCCATCCGGCTGACCGGAATGATCTCCATGCCTTCCTTCACGATGTCCGGGATCTCGGCGAGATCGCGGACATTTTCCTCAGGGATCAGCACTGTCTTGATGCCGCCACGGAGCGCTGCAAGCAGCTTCTCCTTGAGGCCACCAATCGGCAGCACCCGGCCACGCAGGGTGATCTCGCCAGTCATGGCGACATCATTGCGCACGGCAATGCCGGTCATCACCGAGACAATAGCCGTCGCCATGCCGATACCCGCCGATGGACCGTCCTTGGGCGTTGCGCCTTCGGGCAGATGCACGTGGATATCGCGCGTGTCGAACATGGGCGGCTTGATGCCGAACTCGATCGACTTGGACCGGACATAGGCCGTGGCCGCCGTCAGCGATTCCTTCATCACTTCCTTGATGTTGCCGGTCACGGTCATCCGACCTTTGCCCGGCGTCATCACGCCTTCGATGGTCAGCAGCTCGCCACCCACTGAGGTCCATGCCAGCCCGGTCACCAGACCGACCTGTGCCTCGGCTTCGATCTCACCATGGGTGTAGATGTCGGCACCCAGGAACTTGGTCAGCTTTTCTTCGTCGATGACCACTTTCTTGACCTTGGTCTTGACGATTTCGGTCACCGCCTTGCGCATCAGCTTGCTGATTTCGCGCTTGAGGTTGCGGACACCTGCTTCACGGGTGTAGCGCTGGATCAAGGCCGTCAGCATCTCGTCGCTCAGTTCGAACTCGCCATGGGCGAGGCCGTTTTCCTTGAGCGTTTCCGGGATCAGGTGCTGCTTGGCGATCGCATGCTTCTCCTGCTCGGTGTAACCGGACAAGCGAATGATCTCCATGCGGTCCATCAGCGGGCCGGGAATGTTGAGCGTGTTCGAAGTGGTGACGAACATCACATCGCTCAGATCATAATCGACCTCGAGATAGTGATCGGCAAAGGTGTGGTTCTGTTCCGGATCGAGCACTTCAAGTAGTGCTGAACTCGGATCGCCCCGGAAGTCCTGGCCCATCTTGTCGATCTCGTCGAGCAGGAACAGCGGGTTGGACTTGCCCACCTTCTTGAGCGACTGGATCACCTTGCCGGGCATGGAGCCGATATAGGTGCGGCGATGGCCGCGGATTTCGGCTTCGTCCCGTACCCCGCCCAGCGCCATGCGCACGAAGGCACGACCGGTCGCCTTGGCAATCGACTTGCCAAGCGAGGTCTTGCCGACGCCCGGAGGGCCGACGAGGCACAGGATCGGGCCCTTTGGCGAGCCGGTACGACCTTGCACGGCCAGATACTCAAGGATGCGTTCCTTGACCTTTTCGAGGCCATAGTGGTCTTCGTCGAGCACTTTCTCGGCCAGCACCAGATCGCGCTTGACCTTGCTCTTCTTGCCCCAAGGCAGGCCGAGCAATGTATCAAGATAATTGCGCACCACGGTGGCTTCAGCCGACATCGGGCTCATCGCTTTGAGCTTTTTCAGCTCGCTTTCCGCCTTGAGCTTGGCTTCCTTGGACAGGCGGGTCTTGGCAATGCGCTCCTCGATCTCGGCGATCTCGTTGGAGCCCTCTTCACCGTCACCCAGTTCCTTCTGGATCGCTTTCATCTGCTCGTTGAGATAGTACTCGCGCTGGGTCTTCTCCATCTGCCGCTTGACGCGGCCACGGATGCGCTTTTCCACCTGCAGCACGCCGATTTCGCCTTCCATCAGGCCAAGGATCTTGCCGAACCGCTCGATCACCGAGACGCAGGACAGCAGGTCTTCCTTTTCGGCGATCTTGATCACCAGATGGCTGGCAATGGTATCGGCCAGCTTGGAGTGATTTTCGATCTGCCCGACAGCCGCAACCACTTCCGCTGAAATCTTCTTGTTCAGCTTCACATAGTTTTCGAACTCGGCCAGCGCCGAACGCGACAGCGCCTCGATCTCGACCGCGTCTTCAGCCGGCTCAGGCAGGATGGAACCCTCAGCCTCGAAATAGTCTTCGGTCTGCAAATAGCGATCAATGGTGGCGCGATGCAGCCCTTCGACCAGCACCTTGACGGTGCCGTCCGGCAACTTGAGCAACTGCAATACCGTCGCAATGGTACCGGTGTCGTAGATCTGATCGGGAGCCGGATCGTCGTCCTGGGCATTTTTCTGGGTTACGACAAGGATGTGTTTGTCGTCGCGCATGACTTCCTCAATTGCCTTGACCGATTTTTCGCGGCCGACAAACAGCGGCACGATCATGCCGGGGAACACCACGATATCGCGCAGCGGGAGTACCGGGTAAACGCGATCCCGGCTTGCTTCGCCGCCTGTGGGAATAACGTCCGTCATCTCGTATCCTTTCCGGGGCGCGCGGGGAGAGGAAGAGAGGTGCGCGCCCGTAGTAGTAGACAGCTCCAGACATTGAGGCTGGGCTGATTCCAGTTAATAAATAGGTCCATCTACCGCTGCCGCAAGTCAACTGTGCCGGAAAACTGACGGTTAATGTCAACATGCACACAAGATATGCAATTGGGCCGGAAACACCGGTGTGCCTTGACTGCAGGGTGGATGCGGGCGCGACCGGATACCGTGCCCCATGCACCGTTAGATGCGCATGCTGGCCCACAAGATCAAGCGCGCTGGCGGGTTTGTGTACCGCTATCACGCAGCACGGCGGATAACCCTGCCAACGGGCTGGCTCCCGCGCCCTCCTCTCCTGCATAGTGTGGTCGACGTCGCCGTTCCCACCACCCCGACCAGAGCAGGACCATGCCATGAGCCAGCCGGACTTTCTCGCCATCGACCTGTTCGGCATTGCCTGCGACGCTGGCGCATCGCGGCGCGGCTGCACCATGGGTCCAGACGCCATGCGCATTGCCGGGCTCGCCGATGTGCTATCGGGCCTCGGTCACGCCGTCACCGATCACGGCGACATCGCTGCCGCCGCTACACCCCACACCGTCTGGCAATTGCCAGAGCGCCGCCAGGCTGCTGTGCTGGCCATGGCGGCCCAAAGCAGCCAACAGGCCGCGGCAGCGCTTGGCGCGGGGCGCCTGCCGGTATTCATCGGCGGCGACCATAGCCTCTCCATCGGCACCCTGTCGGGCGTCGCGCAGCACTGCGACGCGACGGGCAAGCCGCTCTTCGTGCTGTGGGTTGATGCGCATGGCGATTTCAACACCCCCGCCACCTCGGAGACCGGCAACATCCACGGCATGCCGCTGGCCCTGCTCTGCGGCGAACCCGATTTCGGACCGGAATTCTCCGGCCCCTGGCGCGGCACGATTGATCCGCGCCATGTCACCGTGTTCGGCGCCCGCTCGATTGACCGTCCCGAGCGCCAGTTGCTGGAAGATCGCGGCGTCGAGGTTATCGACATGCGGCGCATTGACGAAATGGGCGTGGTCGCCCTGATGCGTGAGGTGCTGGCTCGCGTGGAGGCGGTCGGCGGTCATTTGCATGTCAGTCTCGATGTCGATGTCATCGACCCTGCCATCGCCCCGGGCGCTGGCACCCCGGTCGCAGGCGGTCTCAGCTTCCGCGAGGCGCATCTGGTGATGGAAATGATCCACGACAGCGGCACCATGGGTTCGCTCGACTTGGTGGAGCTCAATCCCTATCTCGACAATGCCAGCATGAGCGCACGCCTGCTGGTGGATTTGACGGCCAGTCTATTCGGTCGCCAGATCATGCCACGCCAGAGCGTGCGCACAGGCGTGGACGCCACCGTCCGCGGCATTTGAGGTCGCATTGACCGCTCTAGTGGTCGGCAGCGGCCGCGACATAATGCGCGCGCGGCCGGATCAGCTGGCCGCCTTTGACCTGCTCCAGCCCATGCGCCAGCCAGCCAACGCTGCGCGCCAGCGCAAACAGCACCATGGGCGCCTCATGGGGCAGATCATGGGCCTCGCTCAGCGCCGCCAGCGCAAAATCGATATTGGCCCGCTCGCCGGTAATCTTGTAGGCCGCCGCATGCAGCGCCGCATAATGTTCGGGGGGCGTAAAGCGCCCGAACAGCGCCGCCGCGCGAATGTCGCCATCGGGATAGAGCGGGTGGCCGAAGGCCGGCAGTTTCACGCCCTGCCCCAGCCGCGCCAGCACTGCCGCCTCGGCCCCCAGGCTCTTGGCCTGCCCCGCCAGAGCCTGCGCCGCGACGCTGGCACCGCCGTGCAGCGGCCCGCTCAACGTCGCCAGCCCCGTCAGCACCCCGGCCGACAAGGGCGCGCCCGTGGAAATGGTGATCCGCGCGGCAAAGGTTGAAGCATTGAGTTCGTGGTCGGCCAGCAAGACCAGCGCCCGGCGGATGATATCGGCGGCTCCCACTCGGTCCCAAGCCAGGGCCAACGCCACGTGTAACGGATCGGTTGCCGATCGCCCGCCCGCCAAAGCGCTGGCGACGCTGGCAAATACCGAAATGGCTTCCACCCGCAGGATCAGCTCGGAGCGGCCAATACTGGGTGCATCATTGGCCGCACGTTCGGCCAGCGCCATAAACGCGGCCTGCAGCGATGGTGCCGCGCCGCGGGTCCGCACCGGCAGTTGAAACGGCTCGGCCCCCCACAGCAGCGCAGCCATGCCTTCCAGCGTGCCATGCTCGGCCAGTTCCACCGCATCCTGACCGCGATACAGCAAGCGGCCGTCGACAATGGTCGACAGGCTTGAGGGCATCACCGGCTCGCCCCAGCGGATCGCCTCCGCTGCCACGGCTTCCTGCCGTCGCCGTCCCGCCGCGCGCTGGGCCAGCCGCCGCACATCATCGCCGCGATAGAGGCTCTTGCGGCTGTCATCGGGGTCGCGCTTCGCCTTGATCCGCCCTCGGCTGACATTGGCGTATAGCGTCTGGGGCCGGGTCCCCAACAATGTCAGGGCCTCTGGGGCAGTCAGCCAGTCCATCGCTACACATTGATCCAATTGGTCAAGATTGACGTCAATCTAGACGCTCCTAATTTGGCGGGCAACAACCATAGGAGAACAAGATGAACGCTGGCCTTGAAGATGTCGTCGCCGCCCAGACGGTATTGTCCGATGTCGACGGCAAGAATGGCCGCCTGGTCGTGCGTGGGGTCTCACTTGATGATCTGGTCGCCACCAGCACCTACGAAGATGTGCTTGGCCTGCTGTTTGACGGCTTCTTTCCGCTGTCCGGCGCCATGCCCGGCGCCCTTGGGACGGCCCGTCTGGCGGTGTTCGAGCATCTCGCCGCCGCCGACCCCGCGCTGGTCGCCCTGCCACCGGTCGATGGCATGCGTGCTTTGCTCGCTCGCCTCGCCGACGGTGATGATCTGCAGAGCGCCCTGCGCCTGGTTGCGGCCCCTGCCGTCTTCATCCCTGCCCTGTTGCGCCTCAAGGCAGGCCAGGCCGCCCTTGCACCGGACCCATCGCTGCCCCACGCCGCCGATGCCCTGCGCATGCTGACCGGCGCCATGCCCACCCAGCAACAGGCCGCCGCGCTCGATTGCTATCTGGTCACCGTCGCCGACCATGGCCTCAACGCCTCCACCTTTGCAGCCCGCGTCGTGGCCTCCACCCAGGCCGGGCTGACCTCCTCGGTACTGGCCGCACTCAGCGCCCTCAAGGGCCCGCTGCATGGTGGTGCCCCCGGCCCGGTGCTCGACATGCTTGACGCCGCGGCAAGTCCCGAGCGGGCGCCGGCCTGGATTGCCGCCGAACTGGCGCGCGGCCATCGGCTGATGGGCTTTGGCCACCGCGTCTATCGCGTCCGCGACCCGCGCGCCGATGCCCTCAAGGCCGCCCTGCGCCGCCTCGCCAGTGCCGGCGCCATCGACCCGGCCCGACTGGCCCTTGCCGAAGCGGTCGAAACCGCCGCCCTGGCCCAGCTCAAGGCCAAAAAACCCGACCGACCGCTCGACACCAATGTGGAATTCTACACCGCCCTGCTGCTCGAAGCCCTCGGCTTCCCGCGCGCGGCCTTCACCGGCGTCTTTGCCATGGGTCGCGTCGGCGGCTGGGTCGCCCATGCCCGCGAGCAGGCCGAAACCGGCAAGCTGATCCGGCCCAGCTCGGTCTATGTGGGGCCACAGCCGCAAGCGGCCGCCTGAAACCGCCCAAACAGAAAACGCCGGACCCAAGGGCCCGGCGCTTTCAATTCTGTCTACGAAAAACCTATGCCCCGGCGGGCAGGTCTTCCTTCTTGCGCTCGGAGTAGATGTACAGCGGACGCACGTCCTTGCCGTTCACCACTTCGGCACTGATCACCACTTCTTCCACGCCTTCGAGCGAGGGCAGGTCGTACATGGTGTCGAGAAGGATGCCTTCCATGATCGAACGCAGGCCGCGCGCACCGGTCTTGCGTTCAATGGCCTTCTCGGCGATCGCCTTGAGGGCCTCGTCCTTGAAGGTCAGTTCCACGTCTTCCATCTGGAACAGCCGCTGGTACTGGCGCACCAGCGCGTTCTTGGGCGAGGTCAGGATTTCGATCAGCGCGGAAATATCCAGATCTTCCAGCGTTGCGAGCACCGGCAGACGGCCGATGAATTCCGGGATCAGGCCGAAACGGACCAGATCCTCGGGGGCAACGTCAGCCAGAATCTGGCCCACGCGACGATCATTGGGGTCCTTGACCACGGCCGAGAAGCCGATGCCCGAACCTTCGCCGCGCGCCGAGATGATCTTTTCCAGACCCGAGAAGGCACCACCGCAGATGAACAGGATATTGGTCGTATCCACCTGCAGGAATTCCTGCTGCGGATGCTTGCGACCACCCTGGGGCGGCACCGAGGCAACGGTACCTTCCATGATCTTGAGCAGTGCCTGCTGCACGCCTTCGCCCGAAACGTCGCGGGTGATGGACGGATTGTCCGACTTGCGGCTGATCTTGTCGACTTCGTCGATATAGACGATGCCGCGCTGGGCCTTTTCAACATTGTAGTCGGCAGCCTGCAGCAGCTTGAGGATGATGTTTTCCACATCCTCGCCGACATAGCCGGCTTCGGTCAACGTGGTGGCATCGGCCATGGTGAAGGGCACATCAAGGATGCGTGCCAGGGTCTGCGCCAGCAACGTCTTGCCCGAACCGGTTGGGCCGATCAGCAGGATGTTGGACTTGGAAAGTTCAATATCCTGGTTCTTGGACGAGTGGTGCAGGCGCTTGTAGTGATTGTGGACGGCCACGGAGAGCACGCGCTTGGCGCGGAACTGGCCGATGACGTAATCGTCGAGCACCTTGCAGATATCTGCCGGTGTCGGCACGCCCTCGGAGGACTTGACCATCGAGGTCTTGTTCTCTTCGCGGATGATGTCCATGCACAGCTCGACGCATTCATCACAGATGAAAACGGTTGGGCCGGCGATCAGCTTGCGAACCTCGTGCTGGGATTTCCCGCAGAACGAGCAATAAAGCGTGTTCTTTGAGGTTTCGCCGTTTGTCGTCTCTTTGGACATCTGTTCACTCCCGGGGGCAGAGCGCCCCCAAAACCAAGCGTATCCTCAAGGGTAACGCCTGGGCCTAAAGAAAGTCTAAGCCGAACCGATCCTAAAGACCGATCCGGCTTGGTGCAATCGCACATGGATCACAGTCCACGGCGCATCAGCATTGTGCTTAACGCAGCCAATTAGCTCGCGGTCTCGGGCACGATGCGCTTGTCGTGCACGCTATCGATCAGGCCAAAGGTCATGGCCTCCTCGGGTGACAGGAAGCGATCACGCTCGAGAGCGTTCTCGATTTCCTCGTATGTGCGGCCGGTGTGCTTCTCATAAATCTGATTAAGGCGTCGCTTTAAACCCTCGACTTCCTTGGCATGAATCATGATGTCGGTGACCTGACCCTGGAACCCGCCGGAGGGCTGGTGAACCATGACGCGCGAGTTTGGCAGGCTGGTACGCATACCTTTTTCACCGGCGGCCAACAGTAGCGAGCCCATCGAAGCGGCCTGCCCCATCACCATGGTGGCGATGGCCGGACGGATGAACTGCATGGTGTCATAAATCGACAAACCAGAGGTCACCACGCCACCAGGCGAATTGATATAGAGCGCGATTTCCTTTTTCGGGTTCTCTGATTCGAGGAAAAGCAGCTGCGCCACGATCAGCGACGCCATATTGTCCTCGACCACACCAGTCACGAAAATGATGCGCTCGCGCAGCAGGCGCGAATAGATGTCGAAAGCGCGTTCGCCGCGGTTGGATTGCTCCACCACCATCGGAACGAGCGTATTCATGTAGATATCGTGCGGATCCCGCATGTACTGCCCCTTTGCTGCGCCAGTTCGAGACTGGCTAGCATTGTCGTTGGTTGGGACACGGTGGCCACCCGGACCAGAAATTGTAGCCCCGGGGATCGTGTCAATTCGAATCAGCGCGACTGCGCACCTGCAGCCGCCGCATCACTGTGCGGTACGGGCACAGATAGGCGGCAATGCGGCGCGCTTCAATAGGCCGGACGCCGCGTCGGCCATTCTCATGGCGCGGGGTTAATTGCGCGTTGCGGAAAATGCAAACCAAAACTGGCTCTTGCGGTGATTACCCGGTGAGCCTTGCAGCTCAGCGGAATCACCAGCGATGGGCCACAACGCTCAACCGAAACCGAATTAGGCCGAGAAACTGACGGCCACGCCCTTTTTCTTGAAATAGGACTGCATGATCTTGCGGCCCTGACGATTGGACTGCGCCAGCTTGGCGGGCTCGAAGACGGCTTCCTTCACGCCTTCACGCGCCATGGCCGCCTTGAGCGCAGCAATATGGCTTTCCAGTTCGTCATTGTCGTTCTTGATCGACGCATAGATATTGTCGATGGCTTGGGTCAGGGTCAGCTCGCTCAAAATCGGCACTCCATGGCTCGTTGCCACTCCACTAGCGGTTTTTCCAGCAAGGGCAACCCGCCCATTGCATTGCGGCGGCGACCTTCCGCGCTCAGCCAGCTTTTTTCAAGCAGCGGTTTGGTCCGCGACCGGTATCAAAGACTGGCCAGCACACCCGGCACCAGCAGGGGCAAATCTTCGCTGATCAGCCCCGGAGAGCCAAACCGGTTGGCGGCTTCGGCGTGCAGCCAGACAGCTGCACAGGCAGCTTCCCAGCCGTCCATACCCTGCCCCAGCAAACCGGCCACCATACCGGCCAGCACGTCACCCGAGCCCGCCGTGCCCAGCCAGGCCGGCGCGTTGGCATTGATCGCGGCTCGCCCGTCGGGACTGGCAATCACCGTATCGCTGCCCTTGAGCACGATGATAGCACCGGAAAGGACAGCTGCCGCCCGCGCCCGCTCCAGCTTGCTGCCTGGCACCGTCCCGAACATGCGCTCGAACTCGCCTTCATGGGGGGTCAGCACCACAGTCCGTCCCTGCGCCTTGATGGCGCCCGCCATGGCGTCAACATCGCCACCAAAGCTGGTCAGCGCATCGGCATCGAGCACGGCGGCCGCGCCCGATTCCAGCACCGCCAGGACATTGTCGCGCGTCTTTGGCCCAACGCCCGCGGCGGGCCCGATCACCACGGCATTCATCCGCTTGTCGGCTAGCAGCGCGGCCAGCGCGGCGCGATCCTCCGCGGGCTTGAGCATCACCGCTGTAACGTGGCTGGCATGCACCATCAGCGCCGCCTCACTGCCTGTCAGCGTCACCACCCCGGCACCCACCCGGAATGCCGCCATGGCCGCTAGCCGCGCCGCGCCGGTCTGCAACGGCCCGCCCGACACCACCACGCAATGGCCACGGTCAAACTTGTTGCCAGCGCTATCGGCCACCGGTACCGACCATAGCGCTGGCGTATTCTGCCAGGTAGTCGCATCGATCAGGTCGAGCACACTTGCCGGAATACCGATATCGGCCAGCACGACCTCGCCGCACAACTCCCGGCCCGGCTGCAGCAAGTGCCCCGGCTTGAGGCGGAAAAAGGTCACGGTGAGCTCGGCGATCATGGTGGGGCCGCGCTCGGCACCGGTGGCGCCATCAAGCCCCGAAGGCATGTCAATGCTCACCACCGGCCTTGTGCTGGCATTGACCGCCTCGATAATCTCGGCAAATGCGCCTTCGACATCGCGGTCAAGACCGGCACCCAGCAGGGCGTCGATGATCAGATCGGCATCCTCGATGTCCTGCAGGGTCGGCGCGGCCAGCCGGCCCGTCCACTGCCTGGCCATGGCCGCTGCATCACCCTTGAGCGCCTCGGGTGAACCCACCAGGCGCAATTGCACCGGCCAGCCCTTCTGGTTGAGCAGCCGCGCCACCACAAAGCCATCGCCGCCATTATTGCCCGGCCCGCACAGCACCAGTACCGAGCGCTGATAGAAGTGCTCATGCACGGCCTCCGCGACCGCCTGGCCCGCGGCCTCCATCAACTTGAGTGACCGGCTGCCGGCCTGCACCGCCAGCCGGTCGGCCTCACCCATCTGTTGCGGGGTGAGAAGAATATCAGCGGGAGCAACGGTCATGGAAATCTCTCAACAGACCTCATCCTGAGCCTGTCAAAGAACGAGGTGGTGGCATTGTGCCCGGTCACCACGCGGTTCGACAAGCTCACCATGCGGTAAACTCAACTACACCCAGAAAGCAAAAAGCCGCCCATTTCTGGGCGGCCGTGCAGTGATCGCTCTAAGCAATCTAGTGGTGATGCTCTTCGGGAACATCGTCTTCGTCGGCCTGGATCAGCTTGGCCAATTCTTCACGGGTCATCTTCTTGTCGGTGATCTTGCCCTGCTCGATGACAAAATCAACGACCTTGTTCTCGAACACCGGCGCACGCAGACCAGCCAGTGCCTGCGGGTTCTGACGGTAGTAGTCATAAACCTGCTGTTCCTGGCCCTGGAAACGGCGCACCTCGGCGATGAGCGCCTGCTGGTGCTCTTCCTCAGTCACATTGACGTCGTTCTTGTTGCCGATTTCGGCAACCACCAGGCCCAGACGCACGCGGCGTTCGGCAATGGTGCGATACTGGGCGCGCGCCGCTTCCTCGGTAGTGCCTTCGTCTTCAAAGGACTTGCCGTGGCTCTGCACTTCATGCTCGACGCGCTGCCAGATAGTGGCAAATTCGGCCTCGACCAGCTGTGCCGGTACGTCGAACTTGTGGCCATCATCGAGAGCGTCAAGCACCTGACGCTTCATGTGCTGACGGCTCATCGACGCCAGCGCCGATTCCATCTGTGTCTTTACGGCCTCGCGCAGCGCGGCCACGTCATCCATGCCCAGGCTCTTGGCAAACTCGTCATTCAGTTCGCCGGCGTTCGGACCATCGACATGCAGCACGGTAACGGTGAAAACCGCCTTCTTTCCGGCCAGTTCGTCGCTCTGGTAATCCTTGGGGAAGGTCACCTCGATGTCGCGCGTCTCGCCCTTCTTGAAGCCGATCAACTGCTCTTCAAAGCCGGGGATGAACTCTTTCGAGCCCACGGTCAGATGCGCATGGTCGGACTTGCCGCCGTCAAATTCCTTGCCATCGATCTTGCCGACAAACGACAGGCCGAGGCGATCACCATCTTCCACAACGGCGTCGTCGCCCTTGTCGGTATAGCCACGGTTCTGGGCAAACACACGGTTCACTTCGGCCGTCACTTCGTCATCGCTGATGTCGATGATCGGCTTGGTCAGCGCCACGCCCTTCAGGTCCATCAACGTGACGGGTGGCAGCACTTCATATTCAACTTCAAAGGCCAGATCGGCCTTGCCGTCCAGCACGTCGTTGATCACGGCCTGATCGTCGGGCAGATCCACCTTGGGCTGCGCCGCAGCGCGCTCTTCGCGCTTGTCCAGCGTCTCGGACACGGTGTTGTTGATCGCGTCGGTCATCACCTCGGACATCGCCGAACGGCCATACATCTTCTTGATGTGCGCCATCGGCACCTTGCCGGGACGGAAGCCCTTGATATTGGCCTGGCCCTTGAGCTCTTCGAGCTTGACGTCCAGACGTGTATTCAAGTCGGCAGCCGGAATGGTAACGCTCAACTTGCGCTTCAGGCCTTCATTGAGGGTCTCGGTAACCTGCATTCGGATCAATCCCGTAATCATTATCTCTAGAGGGCCAGATCCCATTTGGTGCGGGTGAGAGGACTCGAACCTCCACGCCTTGCGGCGCTGGAACCTAAATCCAGTGCGTCTACCAGTTCCGCCACACCCGCTGAAGGACCCGTTGGCCGGGTTGGCTTGCATCTATAGGAAGACACAAAGCCAGTCAAAGCCTTGCTGCTCGATTTGCGCGGATTGCGGTCCCGCGAGCCCAAAGTGCGGCAAAGCCACCTGGCACCGCTCACCAATATGCACAATGTAACGGCGGCCGGCGGCAACGACCGGGTGAAATGGCGCAGCTTTGCTCGCGAAACACCCACGCTGCCTAGATTTTAATCATTCACTATGGCCGCAGCCGCGGGCCCGAAGGGATCAGGTCGTCATAACACATTGTTTATGCTATTGTTTGAACTGACAAACCGAGCTGGCACAAGCCGTGCATACTGCTCTGGCGTACCCGCCCAAATGACCCGTGGAGGCTCAAATGAAGAAGATCGAGGCTATCGTAAAGCCGTTCAAGCTCGACGAAGTCAAAGAGGCGCTGCAGGAAGTTGGCCTCCAGGGCATCACGGTGACCGAAGCCAAGGGCTTTGGCCGTCAGAAGGGTCATACCGAGCTCTATCGTGGCGCTGAGTATGTCGTGGATTTCCTCCCCAAGGTGAAAGTCGAGGTCGTGTGCCCCGATGAACTCGCCGAAAAGGCCATTGAAGCGATCCGCAGCGCCGCCCAGACCGGGCGCATCGGCGACGGCAAGATCTTCGTTTATTCGATCGAGCAAGCCATCCGCATCCGCACCGGAGAATTCGGCGACGACGCGCTCTAGGGCCCTGCCCTGACCGCGACGCGCCGCCATATCAACCCAAGCATTCCGATCCAGACAGGGGAAGACCTAATGACCACCGCAGCTGACCTCCTCAAGCGCATCAAGGACGAGAACATCAAGTATCTCGACCTGCGCTTCACCGACCCGCGCGGCAAGTTGCAGCACGTCACGCTCGACGTTTCCATCGTCGATGAAGACCTGTTTGAAGAAGGCACCATGTTCGATGGTTCCTCTATCGGTGGCTGGAAGGCCATCAACGAGTCCGACATGGTGCTGATGCCCGATCCCAATTCGCACTACATCGATCCGTTCTTCAGCGCGTCCACCATGGTGGTGAACTGCGACATTCTCGAGCCGCTGACCTACCAGCCCTATAGCCGCGACCCGCGCACCACGGCCAAGAAGGCCGAGGCCTATCTGAAGTCGACCGGCATCGGCGACACCGTCGTGTTCGGTGCCGAGCCGGAATTCTTCATGTTCGACGACGTGAAGTACTCCAATACCCCGTTCAAGGTGGGCTTTGAAGTCGACCATCCCGAACTGCCGTCCAACAATGACACCGCTTATGAAGCCGGCAATAGCGGCCACCATATCGGTCTCAAGAAGGGCTATTTCCCGGTACCGCCGCTCGATAGCGCACAGGACATCCGCGGCGAAATGCTGGCCGCAATGGCCGACATGGGCGTTGTGGTTGAAAAGCACCACCACGAAGTGGCCTCGGCCCAGCACGAACTCGGCATCAAGTTTGCGCCGATGATCAAGGCTGCCGATGACGTGCAGATCTACAAATATGTCATCCACCAGGTCGCCAATGCCTACGGCAAGACCGTGACCTTCATGCCCAAGCCGGTCTTCGGTGACAACGGTTCAGGCATGCACTGCCACCAGTCGATCTGGAAGGACGGCAAGCCGCTGTTCGCCGGCGACCAGTATGCTGGTCTGAGCATGGATGCGCTGTACTATATCGGCGGCATCATCAAGCACGCCAAGGCCATCAACGCCTTCTCCAACCCGACCACCAACAGCTACAAGCGCCTGGTCCCCGGCTTTGAAGCCCCCGTGCTGCTGGCCTATTCGGCCCGCAATCGCTCGGCCTCATGCCGCATCCCGTTCGGCCAGTCACCCAAGTCCAAGCGCATCGAGATCCGTTTCCCCGATCCGCTGGCCAACCCATATCTGGCCTTCTCGGCCATGCTGATGGCTGGCCTCGACGGCATCAAGAACAAGATCCACCCCGGCGACCCGATGGACAAGGATCTGTACGAACTGCCGCGCCAGGAACTGATGCAAATCCCCCATGTCTGCGGTTCGCTGCGTGAAGCACTGGGTGCCCTGGAAGCCGATCACGAGTTCCTGCTGGCCGGTGGCGTCTTCGACAAGGACCAGATCGACAGCTATATCGAGCTGAAAATGACCGAAGTCGTCAAGTTCGAGCAGACCCCGCATCCGGTCGAATACGAAATGTACTATTCGGCCTAAGCCGAACAGGTCTGAACGAAGAAAGGGCGCCGCCAGGCGCCCTTTTTGTTTGTGATAATGGAGGCGGCTACCAGGGATGGGTTTCGTTGACCGACGCGGTGAAGGTGCCGGTCGGGCCGTCGCTGCCCATGAGGGCGACGCGGACGGCTTCGGCGGCGCCCTGCTGGACGGTTTCGGTGCCTTCGTAATTGTTGAGCGCAGTGCTGGTGAAGCCGGGGGTCACGGCGTTGACGGCAATGCCCTCCGCTTCAAGATCGATGGCAAAGGCCAGCGTAATGGCGTTTAGCGCGGTCTTGGAGGCGCCGTAGCCGGGGTTGAAGGTCGCTCGGTAGGGATGCGGCGTGGCGTTGACGGTGAGCGAACCGAGTCCACTCGAAATGTTAACAATCCGGGCGCCTGTCGACGTGCGCAGCAGGGGTACGAAGGCCTGGGTGACGGCCAGGACACCAAACACATTGGTCTCCCAGATGGCGCGCACTTCATCAACCGAGATCAGCGTGGCCCGCGAGCGCTGGATGTAGTCCTGCATGGTCTCGCTTTCCTGGCCATTGGCCCGGGAGATGGCGGCATTGTTGATGAGAATGTCGAGGCGGCCAAACTGCTGCTCGACCTGCGCCACCGCGGCCCGGATGGAGGCCGGGTCGGTGACATCGAGCTGGAGGGGATGAACATCCCCGGCAATGGTCTGGGCGGCTGCGGTGACCCGGTCAAGGTTGCGCGAGGCGAGCAGTACTGTCAGGCCCTTGGCAGCGAGATCGGTGGCGATTTGCAGCCCGATGCCCTGATTGGCGCCGGTGACGAGTGCGATGCGTGAGTCTTCAGTCATGGCATGATCCTGTTCTTGATTGGCCAAACAGGAGGTGGTCATCAGCAGCTGGACGTTCTATATCCAAAAGTCCAGGATAATTTCGAATGAGTCCAGAATGACTGATCCCCTGGCGCAGATCGTTGGCTTGCTGCAGCCCGGCGCGCCGTTCTCCAAATGTGTAACCGGATCAGGGGCGTGGCGGGTGAGACGGACACAATCGCCAAACCCCTATTATGTCGCGGTGCTCAAAGGGAGCCTGCGTTACCGGGATCATCAAAGCGGCGAGGTCATCGTCAATGCAGGGGATTTCATTCTGATCCCCTCGGCGCAGGACTTCATGATGTGGAGTGATGTCCCAAGCAGTGACAATGACATGGTGATCGATCCTGTGATCCTGCCGGGAGGTGGCTATCGGGTCGGTAGTGTTGATGGGCCGGTCGATATGCGGGCCTTGGTGGGATACTGCATATTCCAGTCCGACGATGCGACCTTGCTCTCATCTCTACTGCCTGAGCTGGTGGTGGTGCGGGGCGAGTATCGCCTGGCCATGCTGATGCAATTGCTGGGTGACGAGGCCGGGGGTAGCAAGCCGGGGCGCGAAGTGGTGTTGCAGCATTTGCTGGAAGTTCTGCTGATCGAAGCGCTGCGGTCGACGGTCGAGCTGGGCGATGCGCCGGGATTGTTGCGGGGCCTGTCGGACGATCGGCTAGCCGTTGCCATAAGGGGCATGCATGCAAGGCCCGAGCGCGGCTGGACGGTGGTCGAACTGGCGCGCCAGGCGGCTTTGTCCCGCTCGGGATTCCATGAGCGGTTCCAGAGCGCGGTGGGCATGGCGCCGATGGAATACTTGAAGGTCTGGCGGTTGGCTTTGGCCAAGGACCTGCTGCGCAAGCGGGAAGCGAGCGTGGGCGAAATTGCCCGGCAGGTGGGCTATCGATCGTCAAGCGCCTTCAGCGTGGCTTTCACGCGCGAAGTCGGCGTATCGCCGGCCCGCTATGCGCGCGACATGCATGCCTTGCCCGGCATGGCCGCAGGGGAGTTTGAGGGCGCCATCGCCTGAGGGCCCACTCGCCAGCGCCAGGTGGGTCACCCCACCACGCTAGCCGTTCAGGCGCGATCGCCGTCTGCGGCAGTGATTGGCGCCAGTTGGGGCGGCACGATCAGCGTCTCGATCTCGTCAATATCCTGCGAGGCGAGAAATTTGACGGCAAACCCGACCTCAAGAATGCGCGCCACCCGGCCCACCAGCCGCCCGACAGCCAGCGGCGTCCCCAGCGGCGGAGCGGATCGGGTCGACAAGGCTATGCCTGAGGACGACACATCGATCACAAAACCGGGCATCTGTGTGCCATCGCCCAGCGTGACGACCGTGCGCGGCTCGCGCAACTGGATGCGCTTATGCTCGCGCCGGTCCTCCAACTGTTCGTAGAAGTGTTTTTTGTGCCAGACGATCTTGCGGCCCAGCTTCTCGCGCCCTGTCGCGTTCAACCGCAAATCCATGACGAAACCACTAGGCAATTGGCGGGTGATACACCCGCGTAGCAAGCCAAAGCCATCAAAGTGCGCAATGATATCTTCACCCGGTCGGCCCACCACCGGCCCGACCACGACAGCAAGCCGGGTCGATACCGAACAGAGGCGGCAAGCATAGACCGGCGCCTTGTGCGCACCGCGGTGCGGGCGACTGGCCATGGCGTAGCGTCCCCCGATGGCACCAATGAAGCGCACGTCGTGCCAGTCAAAATTGGAGCGCGACGATACGTCCGCGCAATCTACGTCTAGCGACATGGATAGGTCCCTCCCCCACGCCCCAGTAAGAGCCAAGACATGAGAAATATTCAAATGAAAGCGGGCCTACGCCTGCAAGCAATCAGAATACCAACAAAGACTAGGGAGATTTCGTTAAAACTTGCTGACGCGACTAGATAAGGTTTTCTGCTTAGGTCACGAGGCCGGGACTATGCATCGCCATTCGGGCTTCCAGGCCCTCCAGCGGTTGAACAGCAATGAACTCTACCGCAAAGCCAACATCGAGCCGCCGTACAACGCGGCCCAGCAAGCCACCGATCGCCAGCGGCGTTCCCTTGGCCGGCAGAATGCTCGACGACACTGCAGCACCCGATTGCGATATGTCGATGACAAAGCATGGCGTCATGCTGCCATCCGCCATCGTCATTACTGTCCTCGGGTGTCGGGGCAACACACGCTTGAACTCACGTTTGTCGATCAACTGACTGCGCCCGCTGTTCTTTTTCCAACGAATTTTCGCGGCCAGTTTGGCACGTTCAGCTTCGTCCAGTTCGAGGTCAAGCACGAAGCCGGTCCTTGTCGGTCGGACCACCGGCCCGCGCAACACCCCGAAATCCTGAAAATGCATCGATACTGGCTCTGCTTGTTGTGCAATCACCGGCGCAACAATGACCGCCTGGACCGGAGAGATCGAACAGAGACGGCAGGCATAGACCGGCACCGCATCTTGCGCAGTCTCTCGCCGCTCCGCCAGAGTGTAGCAGCCCGTCAATGCCCCAATATAGCGCACATCGTCATGGCGTCGTACATCTGACAGCACAGACATCGAAAACCTCCCCCGGGCAAACAACACAAGACTGCAGTCAAAATGATAAAGACTTACCTACCAGATCTAGCTAATTGCCTGACACGTCGGATAATTCTATAGGGTTGTTTCCTGCGCCATGCTCGAGAAGAATAGTTCGGGGGTCTCGACTTCGACCAACTTGCACTTGTCGATCAGCAAGAAGCGCTCACCCAGTCCACGCACAAAACTGCGGTCATGCGACACCAGCACGCAGCTAGCGCCATGGGAGAGGATTTCGGCTTCCAACTGCTCCTGACCGGCGATGTCGACATGGTTGGTCGGCTCATCCAGCAGATAGAAATTGGGTGCCTGCAGGCGCAGCGCCAGTAGACCTAGCCTGGCCCGTTGACCCAATGACAGGGTACCGATTGGCCGATCCTGCCTCTCGGGCGCGAACCCCGCCGCAGCCAGCAGGCTCATGCTGCGTTGATCCCCGACATCAAACCGGCTGGTGATGTAATCAAGCAGCGAGATCCTGTCGGGCAGAAACGACATCGCCTGATCGATATAGCCCGGCACAATCTGCGGACTGACGCGGATACCCGGCGTTTCCTGCCCGTTGATGGTCCGGTGCAGCAGTCCCATGAATTGCGACTTGCCCGCGCCATTGCGGCCCAGGACCACCAATCGGTCGCCCTGAAACACATGCAGTTTGTCGATGACAAACAGCTTTTCACCCACCGGATTGCTGACCGTCACATTGTCGAAGGCCAGCATCACCCTGGCTTGTGCGCCGCTATTACCCAGCCGGATCTCGCCGCTGCGGTCCTTGTGGACCGAGCGGACAGTGCTCTCAATCTTTTCGGCCCGCTCCCGCAAATATTTGGATTTGACAACCAGTAGGTCACTACCCGAATTGATGCCGATATTGGTCAGCTTGGCCGCTTGCTTGCGCAGCTTGCTGACCTCCTTGAGGTCACGCTCGCGTTTGAGCTCGGCCGCCTCGTCCAACTCGGCCAATGCCAGGCGGGCCTTGCTGTACGGCAGGGCGAAAAGCGGCGACACCTCGGGCCGCAGGAACAGGGTCCGCGTAGTCGTGGCGTCGAGAAACTGCCGGTCGTGGCTCGCGATCACCACCGGAATATTGCGCGCAGCCTGATTGATCCAGTTTTCCAGTTGGAACAGCTTGCCCAGATCCAGGTGATTGGTCGGCTCATCCAGCAGTAGGGCATCGGGCTGCAGCACCCAGCATTGCGCAATCAGGGCAATGCGTTGCCAGCCGCCACTGAGCTGGCTGAGCGGACGATGCCGCAAGGCCTCTGGGGTCTCGAACTCATCAAGCACAACATCGACGCGCCAGCTCTCACTGGCCCGCTCGGCTTCCGGCAACGCTGCCAGCACCATCTCATACAGGGTCAGCCCCATACTGGCCGGCGGCATGTCCTGTTCGACATAGCCCACCTGCAGGCCGCGCGAGCGCACCAGTTCGCCCGTGCTCAGTTCACCCTGCCCGGCCATGGCCCGCAACAGGGTTGTCTTGCCCCGGCCATTACCGGCCACCAGACCAACACGGTCGCCCGCGCCGATCACGAAATTCAGGTTGGAAAATAGAGCGTCACTGGCCACAAGGCCGGCATTGCGGAGGCTGATCGAACCCATTTTGGTATCTCACTGGAGCGGCGTCGCGAGAAAAAGCGCGCCAAATGCCATCAGACAGCGGTCAGACGACCGCCATGAAGGGCAAACCAGATTTGGGGGATATCGAAAAGCGTCCGAACCAGATCCTGGTCAGCCCTGCAGCTGCTGCCACAGGGCGAAGACGGGGCCACACTGTCGGTGACGCTCGATAACGGTCATGCAGCCCTCCTTCTGTTTGATGTGAATCTCAGAACGGTCATCAAAATAGCCTTGCCGGCCGCGAAAATCAATTCGCTGCCGATCAGACCAGATAAAACAAGGTGGAGACTACAAAAATCGCCCCAAAACGCGGGACAGAGAGCTTGGCCAGCCGGTACGCAATACCAATAAACCCGGCTTGCGGCCAAACGCCTATAGCAACCGAACCAGCCGAATTCTGAAACGCAGAACTTAGACCTCGAGTGGCTCGCATACGGACACTCCAAACAAAAACCGTATGACGATTGATCTAGCAGTGTGCGATTAAGAAAGTGCTCTCAAGAAGCAAACACGGGGTAAACTTGGCGCCCGATTCCGGGACAGAGCTGTCCCGATCTGAGCCGTCAGCGCGCAGGGCGCAGCCTTGTCCGGCTCTCAATACGGGCAGAACAATAATTGAAATCAAGCAGATAGACCCAATCACCCTTGCTCGCGCGCACCTCGATGTGCTTCTGATTGGGCACGTTGAGATAGATATCGCGATAACCCAGTTCCGCCACGGCCTGACGAATCTGGAAATCGTTGAGGCAAGAGATGCGCTCGGGGAAAAAATCCGACCGCTGGTCACCATAAAATATCCCGAAGCGCTGTGCCTGCGCGGGTCCTACCAGACCAACGCCCAGCGTCAGCGCCACCACCACTACCGCCGCAAATGGTCTCATCACCGCCTCCTTGCTGCGCCCGTGGGCGCCCTCAGTTGCCAAAATTGAACTGGAATCCGAACCCACCATTGGTGAGGCCCCCGCCATCGAACCCGCCATTGTAGAAATCGTCGCGGCGACCGCCGCCAAAAGCCCGTCCGGTCCGCTGCACCTGGTCGACTTGCCCGGTGCACTTGTCAACGCGCATGGCATAGATCCAGTTGCCCCTGGTGGCTTCTACCTCCACCCGCTCACGGCGCAATTCCCGAACGATCTCGACGCGGTGATAGCCATAGCCGTTGATGGCACGCGCCACGTCCCGATTGGTCAGGCAGCGCTGGCGATAGTCATCATCCCAGCCGGTACGCCGGTCGTGACGCTGCCCGCCAAAGTTCTGGCTGGCGCCGCCCGTGTTGAATTCTATGCTGAACCCCGTCGATCCGCTCTGGGCAAAAGCGGGGGCGGCCATCAGGCTTGATGCGCCCAGCGCCATGGCCAGCACGGCGGCGCGCGTGAAAGACTTGAAGGCGGTGCCGTTGAAAGCCATGTGGATAATCCTTGAACCAGTGCCTGGGTGACTTGACGTCATTGCACCCGGTCTAGTCCCCTGCCCTTGAACCGAACCAGAACTATGCGTTCATCGGCGGTTCAGCTTCGTGGGCAAATCGGGGCGGCCCCGGCGCCGGCGCCCCGTGCCGACCCGGCCCCCGGATATGATAGAACTCAAGAACGCCTGATTCGGGCACCAGAGACGGACCGTGCATGTCGCAAGCAGAAGACCTTTTCGGCGCAGCTGACCCTGCAACCAGTCAGCCCGAGGCCACCAGGCCGGCCCCTGAAACGCCAATCGTCACCCCGACGACGGGTTCCTATTCGGCTGCTGATATTGAAGTTCTCGAGGGCCTTGAGCCCGTGCGGCGTCGCCCCGGCATGTATATTGGCGGCACCGACGCCAATGCCCTGCACCACCTGTTTGCCGAAGTCATCGACAACTCGATGGATGAAGCCATTGCCGGCCACGCCAGCCGCATCGAGGTGCATCTGGGCGCCGATGGGTACCTCACGATCACCGATAACGGCCGCGGCATTCCCGTGGAAAACCACCCCAAATATCCCGGCCGTTCGACGCTTGAGATCGTCCATACCGTACTCCATGCCGGTGGCAAGTTCGACTCCAAGGCGTATGAAACGTCGGGCGGCCTGCATGGCGTCGGCATTTCTGTGGTCAACGCGCTGTCCGACGACATGGTTGTCGAGGTGGCGCGCGAGCAGCAGCTCTACAGACTGCAGTTTTCCCGCGGCATACCGGTCGGCGGGATCCAAGCAATGGGCCGGGTCAACAATCGCCGTGGCACCACCACACGGTTCCATCCCGACCCACAGATCTTTGGCGAGACGGCACATTTCTCCGCCGCGCGCCTGTTCCGCATGACGCGGGCCAAGGCCTATCTGTTTGCCGGCGTCGAACTGCGCTGGAGTTGCGACGAAACCCTGGTCACCGATGATGCCCCGGCCAAGGCGGTGTTCCACTATCCGAACGGGCTCAAGGATTTCATGACCGCGCGCATCGAGGGCGAAACGCGCATTGTCGACGACCTGTTCGCAGGCAGCCACGGCAAGCCGGGTACGCAGGGCGCAGTCGAATGGGCCATTGCCTGGACCCTGGGCGATGGTGGCGTGTCATCCTATTGCAACACCGTGCCAACGCGTGACGGCGGCACCCATGAAGCGGGCCTGCGCTCGGCATTGCTGCGCGGCATCAAGAATTATGCCGACCTGACCAAGAACAAGGCTGCCGCCAATCTGACCGCCGAGGACATTTTCTCGCAGTGCAACGCCATGTTGTCGGTGTTTGTGCGCGAGCCCGAATTCGTCGGCCAGACCAAGGACAAGCTGGCCTCCAGCGAAGCCACGCGCATCGTCGACACCGCCATTCGTGACGCCTTTGACCACTGGCTGGCCGCCTCGCCCAACCAGGCCGGCAAGCTGCTCGACTGGGCTGTAGAGCGCGCCGATGAGCGCATGCGTCGCCGCAAGGAAAAAGAGATCGACCGCGCCAGTGCAACGCGCAAACTGCGCCTGCCCGGCAAGCTGGCTGACTGCACCCAGACCGCCGCGCAGGGCGCCGAACTGTTCATTGTCGAAGGCGACTCCGCTGGTGGCAGCGCCAAGCAGGCGCGCAGCCGTGCCAGCCAGGCCGTGCTGCCGCTGCGCGGCAAAATCCTCAACGTGGCCGGCGCCAGTCGCGAGAAGATGGCCGCCAGTCAGTTGATTTCCGACATGATCCAGGCCCTGGGCTGCGGCACCCGCGATCGCTATCGCGAGGAGGATCTGCGCTACGACAAGATCATCATCATGACCGACGCTGACGTGGACGGTGCCCATATCGCCGCGCTGCTGATGACGTTCTTCTTTCAGGAAATGCCCAAGCTGATCGACGGCGGGCACCTGTTCCTGGCATTGCCGCCGCTCTATCGTATCAGCCAGGGCGGCAAGACCCTCTATGCCCGCGATGACGCGCATCGCCTCGAGCTGATGGAAACCGAGTTCACCGGCAAGGGCAAAGTCGACGTCACGCGCTTCAAGGGCCTCGGTGAGATGCCATTCGCCCATTTGCGCGAGACCACCATGTCGCCAAAGAGTCGCACCCTGTTGCAGGTCAAGGTCCGTGACGATCTGGACGCTACCCGCATCAGCGTTGATCGGCTGATGGGCACCAAGCCGGAAGCCCGGTTTGATTTCATTCAGGAAAATGCGGCCTTCGTCACCGATCTCGATATTTAGCGAATCTGTTGCCGCGATTGTGACATGGACAACAGCCTTGGCCGAATTGACGGGGTCGATGTAGATGCCAATTAAGGCTAACCGGCGCAACACCGTTGACAGACAAGGCCTTTGCGCTATGGTCCGCGCCGCTGGGGCAAAGTTTTTGGGGCCTGTCACATAGACAATGCCCGCCCTTGCTATAGTGCCTCAGGGCCACTCCGTCGAACATGCACATCGTGCATCCCGTCCGGTGGCCATCCCAGTTGTGGATGCGTCTCGCAGCCGCGGTCCTGCACCCCAACTGACCACCCCGGCGCACCGTTCGAATGTCTCGAACTGGATCTGGCCCCGGGCGACGCCTCAGACGTGGATTACCCAATTTGACTGACGATTTTTCCGAGCTCGGACTGTCCACCAAAGTAACCGATGCAGTTGCCGCTGCAGGCTACACCAAGCCGACCGAGATTCAGGCCCAGGCAATTCCTCATGTCCTGCAAAAGAAGGACATTATCGGCATCGCCCAGACCGGCACCGGCAAGACGGCGTCGTTCGTGCTGCCCATGCTGACGCTGCTGGAAAACGGCCGCGCCCGGGCGCGCATGCCCCGCACCCTCATTCTCGAACCAACGCGCGAACTCGCAGCGCAGGTTTCCGAGAATTTTGAAAAATACGGCAAGAACCACCGCATCTCGATGGCCCTGATCATCGGCGGCGTGTCCTTCGAAGAGCAGAACAAGAAGCTTGATCGCGGCGTAGACGTGCTGATCGCTACCCCCGGCCGCCTGCTCGACCAGATCGAGCGCGGCAAGATCATGCTCAACGGCGTCGAGATCCTGGTGATCGACGAAGCCGACCGCATGCTCGACATGGGCTTCATCGACGACATTGAGAGAATTTGTGGCCGTCTGCCGCCCCGGCGCCAGACCATGCTGTTCTCGGCAACCATGTCCAAAGAGATTGAACGGCTGACCAAGAAGTTCCTCAAGGACCCGGTCCATATCCAGTCTTCCAGCCAGAGCTCAACGGCCGAAACCATTGATCAGAAGCTGGTCCGTGTGGGCTCCAAGCCCGACGAGAAACGCGCCGCCCTGCGCGAGCGCATCACTGCGGCTGACGGCCTGACCAACGCTATTATTTTCTGCAATCGCAAACGTGACGTCGCCACACTGGCCCGCTCACTGGAACGCCATGGCTTCAGTGCTGGTGCGCTGCATGGCGATATGGATCAGAAGAGCCGCACCGAGACGCTCGACGCCTTCAAGAACAATCGTTTGACGCTGCTGGTCGCCAGCGACGTTGCTGCCCGCGGCCTGGATATCCCCGCCGTGAGCCACGTCTTCAACTTTGACGTGCCCGTGCACGCCGAAGATTATGTGCACCGGATTGGCCGCACCGGTCGCGCCGGTCGTTCCGGGGTGGCCTACACGCTGGTATCGCCCGCCGACGGCAAGCATCTCGATGCCATTCTCAAGCTGATCCACATGCCCATCGAATATCTGGACACCGGCAAGCGTACTGCACCGGCCCCCGCCGACTCCGAAACCACCGAAGCTGGCGAGGAGCGTTCCGCTCGTCCCGCTCGCTCACGTCGCGGTGGTCCACGGACGCGGCCCTCAGCCGAGGCCACTACGCCTGCCAAGGCCGGGTCTGCCGATGCCGCGCCCGCCAAGTCGGCGCCGGCTGCCGCCGCGGCAGCAGATCCCGAAGCGGGCGACGCCCGTCCAGCGCGCTCGCGTCGCGGTGGCCCACGCACCCGCCCACCAGCCGAAGCTGTGGCGCCAGCAGCAGCCGCACCGGCTGCGCCAGAAGCTGAGGGCAAAGAAGCTGCTGCGCCAGCCAAGCCGGCACAGCGCCGGGAGCCAAAGCCCAAAGCAGAGCAAGCCGAAGCCCGCCCCGCGCGTGGCCGCAACCGCCGCCCAGCCGAAACGCGCGATGCTGATACAGATACCGATGGCAGTTCGCCATTCGGCAATGACGGTCCGGTTCCGGCCTTTTTACTTCGCTCAGCGCGCCTCGACCCCTAGTCCATCGCGTAAGTAACTTTACCCGCTGCGCGTTTATTGCGGCTGTGCTGTTGTGTTCATTAACGGCTTCACTGTATTTAACGCCAATGATTCTGCGGGCGCTGCGGCGCTGCTGGTAGAACGCGGGGGACGAGTTGTCGGACCAGGAATTCAAACGAGCGCTGGGCTATGCAAATTCGGCGTTTGACCTACTCAAGCGCAGCACTGTTCCGCCCTATCCACAGTTTTACGAACTGTTCTATACTTATGCTACCGGCGTCAATCCAACGCTGAACAATCGCATCAACGCGATCTTCCGTGCCGGTGACTCCCCCAGCGAAAGCCTTGCGGAGCAGTTGTACAACGAGTTCCTGAAGTCTGACGTCAATGACCGCATGACCGCTGTCTCACAGCGCATGCATGCCCGCATAGAGGCAGTGCATGGCGCCATCGACACGGCCATGACGACGGCCAATGCCTATTCAGGCTTGCTGCAATCGGCCAGCGGCGACCTCAGCCTCGGCATCTCGCCGGCAGCGATGAAATCCCTGTCCGAAAAGCTCTTGGCCGAAACCCGGCACATGCAATACACCAATCGCGCGCTTGAGGAGAAATTGCTGGCCTCCCGCGACGACATCGCCGCGCTGCAGCGGGACCTTGATGATGTGCGGCGCGAGTCGATGCTCGATCCGCTCACCAAGATTGCCAATCGAAAGAGCTTTGATGACGGACTCGCTGCGGCCATCGCCGAAGTGAGGGGGCGCCATGATCCACTCTGCCTGATGCTGGTGGACATCGACAATTTCAAGAGTTTCAATGACAGCTTTGGCCACCAGACGGGCGATCAGGTACTACGGTTAGTCGCCATGACATTGAAGTCCAACATCAAGGGCAAGGATCTGGCAGCCCGCTACGGTGGCGAAGAGTTTGTGGCCATTCTGCCCCATACCGATATCGAAGGCGCCGTCATCATTGCCGAGAATATCCGCCGGGCCCTTCAGGCCAAGGAACTGCTCAAGCGCTCCACCAATCAGAAACTGGGCCGTATCACGGCCTCGTTTGGCATCGCGGCCTTCCGCCCTACCGACACTGCCGCCTCGTTGATCGAGCGCGCCGACCGATGCCTTTACGCCGCCAAGCACGCCGGTCGCAACCGGGTGATCAACGAGTCTGAGCTGGTCAACACCGTAACGCCGACCCGTAAGCAGGGTGCGTCGGCCGCCTGAACTAGCTCGCCGGCGTCAACTTCACGCCCAGGCCGGCCAGCATGTCCCAATAACCCGGATATGTCTTGCCGGTACAAGCAGGATCCAGAATCACGATGCCGGGTATCCGCAGACCCGCTAGCGCAAACGCCATGGCGATGCGATGGTCGTGATAGGTCTCGATTTTCACTACACTGTTGCGCTGCGCCAGCCTGCTGGCCAGATCGGGATCAGACGCGACGAGCAGATCGTCGCCCTCCTCAGTGCCCAGAGCGGGTAGAATGCGCGACAGTTCGGTCGCTACGGCATGCACCCGGTCCGTTTCCTTGACCCGCAGATTGGCAATGCCGACAAACCGCACCGGATAATTGTTGAAGGCAGCCAACACCGCCAGGGTCGGCACGGCATCCTGCATCTGCGAGCCGTCAATCACCGCAGGCATGTTGGGAAACTGTGCGATTACGGCCTGTGCGGCGGCATCTGGCTGGGTAAAGGCCTCTGCCTCAACCCCAAGGTCGATATTGCCGCCCGTCAGCGCTGCTGCGCCCCACAGATAGGTTGCCGCCGAGGCGTCCGGTTCAATCAGCAGGTCGCTCGCCGTGTAGCCGGTTGGCGCTACCCGCCAGGTGCCGGCATCAATCTGCTCGACCTTGGCGCCAAAGCTGCGCATCGCCGCCAGGGTCAGATCGACATAGCCCCGCGCCCCGATATCGCTGCCGGTCAAGGCAATCTCGACGGGTCCGGCGCCCAGCGGCGCCGCCATCAGCAGGGCCGACACATATTGGCTCGACAGCCCACCATCGATCTCGACGCGTCCCTGGCCAAAGCTGCCCGTACCTCGAATGGTCACTGGCGGGCAGCCTGTTGGGCTCTTGGCGTCAATGCCGAGCGACACCAGCGCCTCAACCAGCGGCCCGATGGGGCGCACCCGCATTTCTGCGTCGCCATCGACCACAACGGTGCCATTCACGGTCGCCACTGCTGCCGTGAGAAACCGCGTGGCGGTGCCGGCATTGCCCAGAAACAGCGGCGCGTCTGGCGCCTGCAAGGTACCGGTGCTGGTGACGACAAAGCTGGTAGCGTCGGGCTCTTCCACCTGCACGCCCATCTGGCGCAGCGCCGCAGCCATCAGCTCGGTATCCTTGCTTTTCAGCGCGCCGGACAAATGGCTGGTGCCATTGGCCAGGGCCGCCAGCAACAAGGCCCGATTGGTAATAGATTTGGAGCCTGGCGGGGACACGCGCCCCACCAGCGGATGGGAAGGCGGCGTGATCGCGTATGCCGCGGGCAGAGCAGTCATGCGGGGATCTCAGAGGCTGGAGCCGAAGTGCCCAGACCTGTTAGGCCATAGCGCCCCGGCGTGCAACCGGCCGCTAAGCCGAAGCGCGCGCCTCAGCGATGGCTTTGAGGTCGGCCGCCTTGAGCTGCACGCTTTCGCCACAGCCGCATTCCCCGGTCTGATTGGGGTTCTTGAAGGTGAAGCTCGAGCCCAGTTTAGCGCTCTCAAAATCCATCACCGTGCCCAACAGATACATCGTCGCCTTGGGATCGATCCAGACATTGACGCCCTTGTCGGTGATATGGTCGTCGCCCTTCACCGGCTCAGCGACATAGTCCATGGTGTAGCCGACGCCAGCGCAGCCGGCATTCTTGATGCCGACCCGCAGCCCAATGACGGGCTTGTCGGAATCTTCGATGATTTCATTGATGCGGGCCGCAGCGGCATCGCTCAACGACATGATCTTGAAGGCCATGGGCGGAAACTTTCTATCGGCGTTTCACGATATATAGGCGCAAACGTCGAAAATTACCACCAGTTCAAGGCAACTTGTGCTTCTTCACTCATACGCGTGGCATCCCACGGCGGATCAAACACCATGTTGACGGTCACGTCCTGAATACCTTCAACGCTGCGGGCAGCATTTTCCACCCAGCCCGGCATTTCGCCAGCCACCGGACAGCCCGGCGCGGTCAGTGTCATGTCGATCACGAGGTTGCGGTCATCGTCCAGATCCACCTTGTAGATCAGACCCAGTTCGTAGATATCGACCGGAATTTCCGGATCATAGACCGTCTTGAGGGCCCCGATCAGATCGGCAGTAATGCGCTCCACCTCGGTCTCGGGCAGATCGCCGGCGATGGTTGGAGTGACGCCTGTCGTTGGTAGTTCTGGTGCAGGAGCGATTTTGGCTTCGTCGGTCATATCTTGATGTCCTCGCAGCTAGGCGAAAAAAGTCTGGGCACGTTCAATGCCGTCCACCAGCGCGTCCACATCGTCCTTGCCATTGTATAGGGCGAACGAGGCACGGCAGGTAGAGCTGACACCAAATCGTTTGAGCAGTGGTT
Source organism: Devosia alba (assembly GCF_039938915.1). Lineage (NCBI taxonomy): Bacteria > Pseudomonadati > Pseudomonadota > Alphaproteobacteria > Hyphomicrobiales > Devosiaceae > Devosia > Devosia alba. The sequence goes on from NZ_JBDUUI010000001.1 coordinate 282,697, forward strand.
GGGCGCAATGGGTCCCGGCTCGTACGGCAATGCCGTAACGATCCAGGATCGTCGAGACGTCATGAGCGTGTGCCCCCTTGATCTCGAACGAGAAGATTCCACCCTTGCCTGGCGCAGTACCGATCATGCGCAGTGAATTGATCCGGCTCAATCGTTCACTGGCATAGGCGGCAATTTCGGCCTCGTGGGAAGCAATAGCCCCCCGGCCGAGGTCGCTCATGTAATTGAGCGCCGCACCCAGACCAATGGCCTGTACGATGGGCGGCGTTCCCGCCTCAAACCGGTGCGGCGGCTCGTTATAGGTCACACTATCGAGTGTCACCGTGTCGATCATCTCGCCACCACCCTGAAAGGGCTGCATTTCGGCCAGCAGATCATATTTGCCATACAGCACACCGATCCCGGTGGGGCCGTACAGCTTGTGGCCGGTCATGACATAAAAATCGGCGTCCAGATCCTGCACGTCGACCTTGGTGTGCACGGCGCCCTGACTGCCATCGATCAGCACCGGAATGCCCCGCGCATGGGCGATTTCAATGACCTGCTTGATCGGCGTTACCGTGCCCAGCACATTGGACATATGGGTAACCGCAACCATCCGCGTCCGGCTCGTCAGCGTGGCTTCGAAGGCATCGATATCAAAGCTGCCATCATCACGCACATCGACCCATTTGATCACCGCGCCCTTGCGCTCGCGATGGAAATGCCAGGGCACGATATTGGAGTGGTGCTCCATGATCGAAAGCACGATCTCGTCACCCTCGCTGATGCGCGGCCCGGCAAAGGAGGCCGCAACCAGATTGATCGCCTCCGTCGCCGATCGGGTGAAGATGATCTCTTGGGCTTTGGCGGCGTTCAGGAAGGCCCGCACCGCTTCGCGGCCAGCCTCAAAGGCGTCAGTTGCCCGGTTGGCCAGCGTATGCAGGCCGCGATGGACATTGGCGTATTCGTGCCGGTAGGCATGATCCATCCGCTCAAGCACCTGCACCGGCTTCTGCGCCGATGCGCCGCTGTCCAGATAGACCAGTCGCTTGCCATGAATCCGCTCCGACAGGATCGGAAAATCGGCGCGGACTTTATCCAGATCGACGGTCATCAAGCCCCCAGCAGCCAGCCATCAACGATGCCCACCAAGGCCTCGTGCAGGGCTTCGTCCTCGATTGGGTCCAGCACTTCCTCGATGAAGCCCCGCACCAGCATGGTCTCGGCCTCCGCCTGGGGTAGACCGCGGCTCATCAGATAGAACATGGATTCCTCATCCAGTTCACCACAGGTCGAGCCATGGCCGCACACCACGTCATCGGCGTAGATTTCCAGCTCGGGCTTGCTGAGGATCTCGGCTTCGTCAGAGAGCATCAGCCCCTGCATCATCATCTTGGCGTCGACTTTTTGCGCGTCGCGCTCAACCACGATCTTGCCCTGGAACACCGCCTTGGACCGCCCGCGAGCGATCTGCTTGTACATTTCCTGGCTGGTGGTGTGAGCCACGGCGTGCCGGATATCGATGGTGATATCGTTGTGCTGGCCATCTTCGACCAGATTGAGCCCAGTGAAATCGCCATGGGCGCCCTGCCCGGCAAAACGGGCAAATACCTGCGAGCGCGACAGCGCCGCGCCGGCATGGATGGTCAGCGTGCGCAGCTTGGCGCCCTCGGCAAGGTCATACTCATTGGTAGCAAAATGCGACGTTGCCTTGCCCGACAGATCCACGGTGATGTGGGTCACCACCGCATTCTTGCCGACCGCCAGATAGGTGGCATGGTTGCCGACATGGGCGGCATCCGAACCCGAAAATGTTTCGAGGATCACGGCCGAAGCGTTGTCCGCAACGAAGATCTTCAGCGAATCTGCGACATGCGCGGCGGCGCCTTCGATGCGACGATCAACCTGGATCACCGGGTCAACACTGCCCTCAAGGGTCAGTGTCAGGCTCTGCTTGGCCAGCGCGCCGTTCAGATGCACCAGCACGTCATCGCGTGTGCTCAACGCGCTGCCCTGGGCATCACCGACCATCACGCCGGCCGGCGCGGTGGTCGAGGACTGGATCACGCCATTGGCAATCATCAACTGATAGGCGCCCGCCACACGCAGGGCCGGTGCGCTTGCCTGGTTGGCCGGTTCAGCCAAAGGCGGCACCGTCTTCAGCAGCATCTTGAGGTCGGTATAGTGGTAGCTCTCAACCCGGCGCGTCGGCAGGCCCGCAACGGTAATCCGTTCGGCCGCTGCGGTCGCGCCCACGCTGTTGAGCTGGGCGATCAAGGTATCTTCGGCTGCACCGAGCCGGACGGGTAAAACCTGTGCCATGCTCAAGCCGCCGCGCCATCGAAGTCGGCATAGCCCTTGGCTTCCAGTTGCAGGGCCAGGTCCTTGTCGCCGCTCTCAACGATCTTGCCGTCACTGAACACATGCACCACGTCGGGCACGATGTAGTTGAGCAGCCGCTGGTAGTGGGTGATTATCAGCATCGAGCGACCAGCACTGCGCAGCGCGTTGACGCCCTTGGAGACGACCTGCAATGCATCGATATCGAGGCCCGAATCCGTCTCGTCCAGAATGCACATCTTGGGCTGCAACAGCGCCATCTGCAGCACTTCGGCGCGTTTCTTCTCGCCGCCCGAAAAGCCCACATTGAGCGGGCGCTTCAGCATGGCAGTATCAATCTGCAGATCGGTGCCGGCAGTCTTCACCGCGCGCATGAAATCAGGCGTCGACATTTCGGCTTCGCCGCGCGCCTTGCGCTGGGCGTTCATCGCCGCCTTGAGGAAGGTCATGGTGGCCACGCCTGGAATTTCGATCGGGTACTGGAAGGCCAGGAAAAGGCCCGCTGCCGCGCGATCGGCCGGGTCCATCTCCAGCAGGTTTTCGCCATCGAGCAGCACTTCGCCCTCGGTGATCTCATAGTCAGCCTTGCCGGCCAGGACATAGCTCAGCGTCGACTTGCCCGAGCCGTTGCGGCCCATCACAGCGTGCACTTCACCGGGCGGAATGATCAGGTTCACGCCCTTGAGGATTTCGCGGTCTTCGATACGCGCGTGCAGATTGCGGATTTCAAGGATTGGGGTGGTCATGGCTTCATCTCCAATTTGGGTTCGGTGTCGCCTTCCAGACGCCGACCAGATGGTTGTTCAAAAGGCCTCATCTCGAGCATGTGCAAGGACGAGGCCGTGGCAGGTTGGTGTCCCCGACCTCGTGGCCCGAGGGGCTCACCACGGTTCTCAGGTGGTTCGGCTAGCCCACACTGCCTTCGAGACTGATGGCGATCAGTTTCTGCGTTTCCACCATGAACTCCATCGGCAGATGCTGCAGCACGTCGCGCACGAAACCGTTGACGATCAGCGCCACCGCCTCTTCTTCATTGAGGCCGCGCTGCTGGCAGTAGAACATCTGATCGTCCGAAATCTTGGACGTCGTCGCCTCATGCTCGAACACCGCCGAGCCATTGCGGCTTTCAATGTAGGGCACCGTATGGGCCCCGCATTTATCGCCAATGAGCAGACTGTCGCACTGCGTGAAGTTGCGCGCATTCTTGGCCCTGGCATGGGCAGAGACCTGACCGCGATAGGTATTGTCCGAAAAGCCGGCGGCAATGCCCTTGGAAATGATGCGGCTGGAGGTGTTCTTGCCCAGATGGATCATCTTGGTGCCGCTATCGACCTGCTGATAGCCATTGGAAATGGCGATCGAGTAGAATTCGCCGCGCGAACCGTCGCCGCGCAGAATGCAGCTGGGGTACTTCCAGGTGATCGCCGCGCCGGTTTCCACCTGGGTCCAGGAAATCTTCGAGTTGGCGCCCCGGCAATCGCCACGCTTGGTGACGAAGTTGTAGATGCCGCCGTTGCCGTCCTTGTCGCCCGGGTACCAGTTTTGCACCGTGGAATACTTGATCTCGGCATTGTCCATCGCCACCAGTTCCACCACTGCGGCGTGCAACTGGCTCTCGGCGCGCGACGGCGCCGTGCAGCCCTCGAGATAGCTGACATAGCTGTCGGCCTCGGCAATGATCAGCGTGCGCTCGAACTGACCGGTCTTCTTCTCGTTGATGCGAAAATACGTGCTCAGCTCCATCGGGCAGCGCACGCCCTTGGGGATGTAGACAAACGAGCCGTCGGTGAACACGGCGCTGTTCAGGGTCGCGTAGTAATTGTCGGTAACCGGCACCACCGTGGCCAGATACTTCTGTACCAGCTCGGGATATTCGCGAATGGCTTCCGACATCGAGCAGAATATGATGCCGACCTTGGCCAGTTCCTCGCGGAACGTTGTCACCACTGATACCGAATCCATCACCGCATCGACGGCAACATTGGGGCGCTCGACGCCAGCCAGAATTTCGCGTTCCTTCAGCGGGATACCGAGCTTCTCATACATTTCGAGCAGTGCCGGATCGACTTCATCCAGACTCGTCGGCGCCGGCGTCGATTTCGGCGCGGCGTAGTAATACATGTCCTGCAGATCGATCTGCGGATAGTGCACCTTCGCCCAGTTTGGCTCGGTCAGGGTCAGGAAACGCCGATAGGCATCCAGACGCCATTCCAGCATCCACTCGGGCTCCTGCTTCTTGGCGGAAATGAAGCGGACCGTGTCTTCGCTCAGCCCCTTGGGCGCCATGTCGGATTCGATAGCGCTTTCGAAGCCGTATTTGTACTTGTCCACGTCCAGCGACAGCACCGAATCCACGGTGGCGCGGTCAATGTTTTCCTTGAGCGTGGGGATATGGTCGTAATCCGCCATGTCGGCTTCTCCTATTTGCTCCTCGGCGATTCAAGGTCGCCGCGAACCGTCTAAAACTGATACGGCCTAGGCCGCCTGACCCTGCGCGCGCTGGCGCTCCAGGATCGATTGGTAACCGGCAGTGAACGCATCAACGTCCGCTGCGGTAGAATTCCAGCCCAGGCTGACGCGCAGCGCGCAGTCAGCCAGAGCGCCCGGCACGCCCATCGCCGCCAGCACATGGCTTGGCCCGACCTTGCCTGATGAGCAGGCCGACCCCGACGACACCGACAGACCCAACAGGTCCAACCCCATCATCGCGGTACTGTTCTTGACGCCCGGCACGGCAAAATTGGTCACATTGCCCAGTCGCTCGCCGCCAAACACCACTGCCTCGGCCGGCAATGCCGCTTCCAGCCGCGCTGTCAGCGCTGCCACACCGGCCGCTTCATAGCGCTCGGTAAATGCTGCCGCTGCCGCTCCAAAGGCCGCGATCAAGGCCGCTGCTTCCGTGCCGCCGCGCCGCCCCTGCTCCTGCCCGCCACCGGGAATAAGCCGGACCACATCGGCATGAGCCTTGACCAGCAGCGCGCCAACGCCAGCGGGCGCTCCAATCTTGTGGCCACTCACCGCCACCATATCTGGCGCCGAGGCCGCAAAATCGAGGGGAATTTTGCCCAGCGCCTGCACGGCATCGACGAACAAGGTGTGCCGGGTTGGCCCGACCAGCGCATTGATCCGCGCCATGGGCTGGACCACACCGGTCTCATTGTTCACCCAGTGCAGCGCTACCAGCAGATTGCCCTGCGCCTCACCGATCACCTGCGCCAATTGATCCAGATCAATGCTGCCATCGGCCAGCAGGCCGACAGTAATAACCGGCAACCCACTCGCTTCGGCCGCCTTGCCGACAGCGGCATGCTCGCCGGCGCTGATGACAACGGCATCGGCCGCAAAGCTCTTGGCACCGCCTACAATGGCTTGAGTGATCGCCTCGGTTGCCGAGCCGGTGAACACCACCTGCTTACGCTCGGCGCCTGCCAGGCGGGCAATGTGCACCCGGGCACTGTCAATCAAATGGCGCAGGGCGCGGCCATGTCCATGGACCGAGGATGGATTGCCCACGAGATCAAGCGCAGCCACCAGCGCCGACCGCGCTTCTGGCAGAAGCGGGGACGCGGCATTGTGATCAAGATAGATCGCCGTTCTGGTCATCGGATTCCCATTTGGCGCATGCGCGCCGGTCATACCATCCATGCCTGTGCAGAGGCGGCATAACGCCCTTGCCTTCAAACACTTCTTGAAATCTGTCACCCAACTTCATTACAAGGGGCATTCTTGCAGGCCGCACTTGGCCTAAAACACGAGTTTCGAACGATTCTAAACTGGATATTTCGACCCATGTTTTAGGGAGCCGCACGGGCTTAGTCAAGCGCCAGCCTCCATCACAATACCGCAGACGCACACGAACAGAGCCACAACGGCCGGAAGAAGTAAGACCATGCCAGAAGTGATTTTCAACGGACCTGAGGGTCGTCTGGAAGGCCGCTATCAGCCCGGCAAGGAGCCCAATGCTCCCATCGCCATCCTGCTCCATCCCCACCCCCAGTTTGGTGGCACGATGAACAACCAGATCATCTACAACCTGTTCTACATGTTCGTTGAACGCGGGTTTGCCGTGCTGCGCTTCAATTCACGCGGCGTTGGCCGTAGCCAGGGCATGTTCGATCATGGGGTCGGGGAACTCTCGGACGCCGCTTCCGCCCTCGACTGGTTGCAGACCATCAACCGTGAATCGCGCGGCTGCTGGATTGCCGGTTTCTCGTTTGGTGCCTGGATCGGCATGCAATTGCTGATGCGCCGCCCCGAGGTAGAAGGTTTCATCTCGGTGGCGCCTCCAGAGAACCTTTATGACTTCTCCTTCCTGGCGCCCTGCCCCTCTTCCGGTCTGATCATCCATGGCGACAAGGACCGCGTGGCGCCGCCCGCTTCGGTGCAGAAGCTGGTCGACAAGCTCAAGACGCAGAAGGGCATTACCATCGAGCAGCAGATCGTCGAGGGCGCCAACCACTTCTTCGAGGGCAAGATCGACGAACTGACCGCGGCCTGCGCCGAGTATCTCGACCGTCGCCGTCAGGAGATCGCCGACGGCGGCGGGCGCTGAACTCAAGCGCAAGCTCGATCAGTGAACGAAATCTCATCCTGAGTCTGTCGAAGGACGAGGTTTCGCGTTTACCGACCTCGTGGTTCGACAGGCTCACCATGAGGTCTCACAAGGCTTCAATGGTTGAGTCATGACCCAGTTCAAATCAGATTTTCTCCGCACCCTGTCCGAGCGCGGCTTCATCCACCAGACTTCCGACGATGCCGGGCTGGACAAGCTGTTCTGCACAGAGACGGTCACCGCCTATATCGGCTTTGACCCCACCGCCTCGTCGCTCCACGTTGGCAGCTTGATCCAGATCATGATGCTGCATTGGCTGGAAAAGACCGGGCACCGCGCCGTGGCCCTGATGGGCGGCGGCACCGGCATGGTGGGCGACCCATCCTTCAAGGATGAGGCGCGCAAGCTGATGACCACCGAGACCATCCAGTCCAACATTGATGGCATCAAACAGGTATTCTCCAACTACCTGACATTTGGCGACGGCCCAAAAGACGCCTTGATGCTCAACAATGCCGAATGGCTGATGCCGCTCAACTACCTCGAATTCCTGCGCGATGTAGGGCAGCACTTCTCGATCAATCGCATGCTCAGCTTCGACTCCGTCAAGCAGCGCCTTGATCGCGAGCAATCGCTGAGCTTTCTCGAATTCAACTACATGATCCTGCAGGCCTACGATTTCGTGGAGCTCAACAAGCGGTATGGCGTGCGCCTACAGATGGGCGGCTCGGACCAGTGGGGCAATATCGTCAACGGCATTGATCTCGGCCATCGCCTGGGCACGCCACAACTCTACGCCCTGACCAGCCCGCTATTGACCACGGCATCGGGCGCCAAGATGGGCAAGTCGCTCAACGGCGCCATCTGGCTCAATGCCGACCTGCTCTCGGCCTACGACTTCTGGCAATACTGGCGCAATACCGAGGACGCCGATGTCGAGCGCTTCCTCAAGCTCTACACCACGCTGCCACTCGACGAGATCGCCCGCATTGTGGCCGGCGATATCAATGAGGCCAAGAAACGCCTGGCCACTGAAGTGACCGCCATGATCCGCGGCCGGACTGCCGCAGAAGAAGCGGCCGAAACCGCGCGCGCCACATTCGAGACCGGCGCTATCGATCTGTCGCTGCCCACTGCCACCGTCACGCATGCCGAACTCGCCGGTGGCATCGGCATTCTGGCGGCACTGGTGACGGCTGGCCTGGCCGCGTCCAACGGCGAGGCCCGTCGCCACATCCAGTCAGGCGCGGTGCGCGTCAACGATGCAGTGATTGACGACGACAAGCTGACCATTGGCGATAATGCATTGCTCGACGAGGGTGTCATCAAGCTCTCGGTCGGTAAAAAGCGACACGCGCTGCTCAAGCCGGTCTGACAGGTCGGCACAAGAAAGCAACAAAAGGCGCCAATCGATCGGCGCCTTTTTATTGCGCCTGCGGCAATTCCTTGGCGCGGAACTCGAATAGTTCGCGGAAGACCCCCGGCACTAGGGCCGAGAGCGGGTTGATCTTGAACTGCGGCTTGTCCAGCGGGCCCTGCACTGCAAAGGTCACACCCACCAGCCCCTCGCCATCACGCCCGCCCAGCAGCGGTCCCAGCAGCGGGATCTTCTGAAACACGCTGTTGAGCCCGAACAACGGTACATATGTCCCGGTCAGATCATACTGACGCTGCTTGGTGTAGATGAACCCCCGCAGCGTGCCGCCCACACTATCGCCGGCCACCAGAGCATTGGTCACCTCGACCCGGTCCGAACGCCGCAGGAAATCCACTTCGGCGACCTTGAAATCCAGACGGTTCTGCTCGGAAATCACGTCCCGCGAATCCGAGTGATTACCCAGCACCTGGGCAACATTGGCCTCATCGACAATGGCAAAATCCCGCATCACCAACTGGCCGGTTTCGACATCCTGATCTCGATCGGTGGTCAGCACCAGATTGCCTGCTCCGCCCGCAAGTTGCGAGTAAACCCCCAGAAACCGCAGCACCGTGCCCGCATCGTTGAACGCCACCGACATGGTACGCCCGTTTGGCGCCGGATTGGTTGTGACCGATAACCGGTTCTCGTCATTGAACTGCCCGGTCAGGCTGGCCTGCCGGACGTCATCCCCGCGCAAGCGCATCGACAGATCCAGGTTGAATGCCGATGTCGCGTAAAAACCCAGCGCCCGATCCAGTTTGACATCAAGCGCAATGGTCCGGCTCGCGTCGCTCGACTGCACCCCGCCAGTGCCCCCATTGAGGCCGAACGCGCGCTGCAACATTGGCTTGAGATCGAGCTGCGTCCCCCGGATTCGCACGGAATAACCGCCATCAATGGGCTGCAAATCCAGTTGCGCGCTGTCGCCGTCACTGAGCGCCAGCTGGCTGAACCTGGCCGAAACCACCCCGTTGGTGGCGTGATATTCGATATCGCCTTGCGCCCGTACCGAGCCAAACGACAGATCAACCCCGCTCAAATGCGTCAACTCGCCCTCCGGACGAATGGTTACACTGACCGCGCCGCTTGTTCCCGCCGCCTTGCTGATCCCCAAATCCGTGATGTCGAGCGCCGCATCCTGCAGGTCCACCGCCATTTGCAGCGTTCCATCCGCCTCGGGCCGGGCCACAAACCGCACACTGCCCGACAGAAAGCTCGACGCGTCAAACCCCAGCTTGGCCAGTTCGGCCACGCTCATGGTCGATGCCAGCCTGAAATCCGGTTTGCTGGTGGGGTTGCCGCTGACCTCGACGCGCGCCGCAACGCCGTCTATCTCGGCGGTACCCCCCAGCTGATAACTATCCTGGGAGGCAGTGAAGGCCAGCTGTCCGCTCGCAATACGGTGGTTCTCGATCGGCTTGCTGCTGGCAAAATCGGCCACTGTACCGTTCAGCACATAGTCAAACTGCATCGCCCGTTCCGATGCTTCATCGGGCAGATGAATAGTTGCGACCAAACCGGCATCGACCACCCCGGTCAACGCCGTGACATCAATGGGCAGTTCGGCATTGGCCAACAGGCTCGGTTGCTGAGTCTTGACCAGATCGAGCAGGGCAGGAATGGGCCCGCTGATATCGCCGGAAATCTCAACAATCCGATCGCTCAGATTGGAATTGTCGATCACCACCGCGGGATTTGCGACCACGATGGGGCCAGCCGCCGTCGCCAGGCGTCCGCCACCTGCCGAAATGGTCACGTCAGAATCGTCAATTTGCAGCCGGGTGTCCCCACCAATGGCGATGGGCGCCATGGTTGCGGTCGGTTTGACGGCCACCCCTGTGCCCACCAGATCGATCTGGATGGCGTCCTCGGGGATTGGTTTGTCCTCGCCATCGACGCCGATCGACCCGACCGGAAATTTGAACGCCATACGTGCCTGCCTGACCGTGCCCTCAGTCACATTGGCAACGAACCAGTCGCGGCTTTCCGACGCCATCAGATACGGCCAGAGCCGTTTCATATCATCGGCACTGACGCCCGTTCCCGCCAGGGTCAGGTCAATGCCAAGCCCGGCTTGCAGCATGTCGATACGACCTGCTGTTTCCACCGTCGCACTGCCCTTGCGCGCAATCAGCCGATCAATTCCCAGCGCGCCATAAAGCGGCGCCGACCAGCCGGAGAACGCGACGCTGTCGAATGGCACTTCAGGCGCCGCCATATCACTGGGATGGATCACAACATTGCTGGCATCGAGCACCATGCCCATGGTTGGCCCATAATCGGGATCCAGTCCCATGGCGAAAACGCCCGCCACCCGCGCCGAACTCTTGCCGATTTGCAGGGCCGTCTCCTTGAGCGAAAACTGACCGGTGCCAGGGGTCCAATTGATATCCACAATCGAGCTGGCAATCGGAAAATAGGCATCCTTGAGCCGCAGATCGAGCCCGGTCAGATCAACCTTGAACGCCCCATCGACCAGCTTGCCCCGTACCGCAGCAAAATTCACATCGATCGACAGGGCCCCTCCTCCGCGCAGCGCCACCGGGGCGCTGGCATCATCGATGAACGGCAGGAAAGCGGCAAAGTCGATATTGGCGATGTCAGCTCCCAGATGAACATTGCCGGCCTCACCCAGGGTGCGCGACAGACCACCCGACATGGTCCGCCCACCCAGCGTCGCAGTAAATGTTGCGTGGGTGTCGCGCAGGTCGGCGGAGGGACTGATCTCGAGATTGATATCCTCAAACCGGCGAAACAGCCCGTAAACGGAATCGCTCATCCCCACGATCCCGTCGCGCACCCGCAGCCGCGAGAACCGCCCCTGTGCTGCCTGCTCCACCAGGTCCGCAATGGCTTGCTCACTGCTTTCCAGATTGGCGATCAGCCAGTCATTGTCCGAGCGCATGATCATCGGGTCGGCTGTCTGGCCCAGATCAATGCCGCTCGCGCCGATATCGACCGCCGGGAAGGCATCATCGCCCTCCTGCACCCGCACCGTTGGTGCTCCGCCCGAAGGGTCTTCCACCAGCTCAAAACTGCTCAGGCGGGGCCCGAACAGATCCTGCACGACCTGGAGGTGCGGCTTTACGATGGTGATGGTCGTGCCCGGCTGCCCAAACACTGCCCGCACCGGCGAAAACCCGACCTCAAGCGATTCCATTTCTATCTTGGCGCCTGTCTTGCTGTCGGTCAGTAGCACGGGCGAAAACTGGATAACCGGCCACACGCCATTCTCCAGTGTCAGGGCCATGGGCCCCAGGGTCAGTTCGCTGGTTGGCGGCAATATCGAGTTGGCGACCGCCTGGGCCGCCTCACTACCCAGGGGCAGGCGTATTGGCGTCTTCAGCAGGACCACATAGAGCAGTAGAACCAGCAGGGCTGGAATGCCCAATATCCAAACTGCGATCTTGGCCCCATGTCGGGCCGGATGCCGCTTGCGTCCAGCAGCAGTGGGGGCGGGAGTGTCGGGTGGTAAGGTTGACGCGCTCACTTGCTTCCAGAACGAGGCTCGGCCGAAATCTTCTGGCGCCCAAAGGAATCAGCGCAACTGCGCTCTCTTGCGTCATGATACCGGCTGGAATACGGCACCGACACCATATTTTTGCGCCCAGCGCCTGGAAGGAACCTATCCATGACCGAGCTGCAACCGGGCGACATCGCGCCCGACTTCACCCTGCCCCTCGACGATGGCACCCTCTTCCACCTGGCCGCCCAACGGGGTCATCCCGTGGTGCTGTATTTCTACCCGGCCGACGGAACCGCTGGCTGCACTGACGAGAACCGGGAATTCTCCGAACGTGCCGCCCAATTTGCTGCGCTTGGTGCCCGCCTGGTTGGCATCTCGCCCGACGGCATCGCCAAGCACCTGAAATTCCGTGCAAAATACGATCTCGCGGTGCCGCTCGCGGCCGATCCCGAGCACCGCGCCATTACCGCCTTCGGGCTGTGGCAGCCCAAAAAACTCTACGGCCGTGAGTTCATGGGACTGGTCCGTACCAGCTTCATCATCGCCGCCGACGGCACCATCGTCGCCATCGTCCGGGCCACGCGCATTCGCGGTCACGCCCAATCCGTGCTGCAGGCACTACAGGCCCATTTGCGCCAAGTGCCGCTGACATAAGCTTTATTAACCACCCGACGTCATACTCCGCTCACCATATTTAAGGCGCGACAGGGGAAGCGGCAGCGTGCACAAACTAGCCAGTTTCGGGCGGACCGACAGGAGTCGCAACCCAGCAACCAGGCCAGCACGGCACGGCATCCATCCGGCCCTGTTCTATGTCATGTTCACGCTGTTGCTGGGTGGCAACGGCCTGCTGGGCACCGCCTTTCTACTCTCCCCCGACATTGCCCGCCTGCTCAATCAGCAGACCGAGCAGGTCGTGCAGGCCTATGAAGACCGCATCACCCAGTTGCGCGTCGAAGTCGATCGCCTGCACTCGCGCAGTTATGCACAGACCGGTGACATCAATTTGCAGCTGCAGGAACTGGCCCAGCAACAGGACGTGTTGCTGGAGCAGCATCAACTGGTCCGCGTACTGGTGGACAAGGCCGGTGAACTCGGCATCAAGGCCGCAGCACTGTCGCAGTCGACCGAATCCAGCGCCGCGCTGGCTTATGCTGTTGCCCCCACGGCCAGCGGCAATCCCGATATTGATGCGACTGCCGCCGCCGTCTCCCAAATGATGGACGAAACCCAGTTTGCTATGACCTCGATCGCCGAGACTGCCGTCGCCCGCACCGACAGCATCGTTGCCGAACTGAGCGGTCTGGGCATTGTGGTGGATCTGCCGACCGCCGAAAGCGGTATGGGTGGACCGTTGCTGGCCCCGATTGGCGATAGCGACAGCTCGCTCATGGTTGACGATGCCAATGCGGTCATGGAAGCCCTGCTGCGCTACAAGGCGGCGCGCGACAGCATTGAAGGCGCACCGGTGCACATGCCCATTGCGGGCGATTTCCGCCGCAGTTCCGGGTTTGGCAATCGAACCGATCCCTTTACTGGCGGCCGCGCCTTCCACTCGGGGCTCGATTTTGCCGCTGCGTCGGGCACCAGTGTCTTCAGCGCCGGCAGAGGCATTGTCACCTTCGTCGGCACCAGCTCAGGCTATGGCAAAATGGTCGAAGTCACCCATGATGACGGCCTCGTCACCCGCTATGCCCACCTCTCCGGTTTCCTCAGCGAGCAGGGTCAGCGCGTCAACACCGGCACCCCCATCGCCAAGGTCGGATCGACAGGGCGCTCTACTGGCCCCCATCTGCATTTTGAAGTGCGCAAGGGCGACAATGCGATCAATCCCAAGGCCTTCCTTGATGCCGGACGGCGCCTGCAGGCGCTGATCTAGCCCGCTATTGGCTCTCCACATCGGTCGCAACGCCGACACGCTGCGCCAGGGCCGCTTCCATGAACGCATCCAGATCGCCATCGAGGACCAGCGAGGGCTGGCCACTTTCGACGCTGGTGCGCAGATCCTTGACCATCTGATAGGGCTGCAGCACATAGCTGCGGATCTGGTGGCCCCAGCCGATGTCCGTCTTGCTGGCCGATTGCGCATTCGCTTCTTCTTCGCGCTTCTGCAGCTCGGCCTCGTATAGGCGCGACTTCAGCATCGCCATCGCGGTAGCCCGGTTCTTGTGCTGGCTACGCTCCTGCTGACAGGCCACGATGATCCCGGACGGGATATGGGTGATGCGGATCGCCGAGTCGGTGGTATTGACGTGCTGTCCACCCGCACCTGAGGCGCGATAGGTGTCCACCTTCAGATCGGCTTCGCGAATGTCGATATCAATGGTATCATCGACCACCGGATAGACCCAGACGCTCGAAAAGCTGGTGTGCCGCCGCGCCGCCGAATCATAGGGGCTGATGCGCACCAACCGGTGCACACCGCTCTCGGTCTTCATCCAGCCATAGGCATTGTGGCCCTTGATGACGATCGTTGCCGACTTGATGCCGGCCTCTTCACCATCGTGCATTTCGATGATTTCGACCTTCATCTTCCGCCGTTCCGCCCAACGGGTATACATGCGCAACAGCATGTTGGCCCAGTCCTGGCTTTCGGTGCCTCCGGCGCCCGAGTGGATTTCGACATAGCAGTCATTGGCGTCGACTTCGCCCGACAGCAGCGTTTCGATCTGGCGACGCCGCGCCAACTGCTTGAGCTCAAGCAGTGCGTCTTCGGCTTCCTTGACCACGGCGCTATCGGCCTCGGCCTCACCTAGGGCGATCAATTCAACATTGTCGCGGATGCCCGCTTCCAGTTCGCGCACGGATTTGACCGCCACGTCGAGCTCATCGCGCTCGCGCATGGTGGTACGGGCCTTTTCCGGATCATTCCAGAATTCGGGGGATTCAGTCTGCGCGGTCAGCGCGTCGAGGCGGAGTTCTGCAGTATCCCAGTCAAAGATGCCTCCTCAGCAAGGTCAAAACCTGCTCGATTTCGGCGACGGTCTTTTCAATTTCCGTACGCATGGTGCAATTCCTTTATTCGCGGCGCTCCGTTTAGCTGACGCGCCGCCTCCGAGCAACCTAGCGTTGGCTCTTGGAGAATTTTCGGATTGCCGTATCGCGTTTCAGGCGAGACAGCCGATTGAGAAAAAACACGCCGTTCACCTGATCGATCTCATGTTGAGCCACGCGCGCGGCAAAGCCCTCCAGCCGCAGTAACTCCCGCGCGCCCGCCGCCGTGTCGAAGCCAATCTCGACCCTTATTGCTCGCTCGATCGGCACCTCAATACCCGGCATCGACATCGATCCCTCAGGGCCAAACGCCGATTCTTCGGACTTGGTCTGCACCGTCGGGTTGAACAGCAGGCGATAATCACGCGCCTCACCCGGCCCGGACAGGCTGATCACCACCAGCGGCTCAACCCGGCCGATATGGGCTGCCGCCAGCCCAAAGGCCTCAACCCCGGCTGCCGCCGCCCGCAACGTCTCGCCGACCGCCAGCATCGCAGCATCCACCGGACGCGGTTGCGCCGCCTGCTGCAACACCGGATTGGGAAAGACCACGAAATCGGTCACCTAGAACAAGCCGCCGCGCCCGAGATTGGGATCCAGATACTGGCCGTTGCCGCCGGGCTGGGTGATCCCGCCGCTATATTGCTGCTGCATCTGCTGCTGGCGCTGAATGGCGTCCAACGTGTTGACGTCGAGCCCGATCACCGACGTCATCAGATTGGGGCCCGTGCCGGGTTTGAAGGCTTCTGCGATGCCGCCCTCGCCGTCAAATGCCTTTACCCCCGAATTCGGGTTGATCCAGGCCGTGCTCATCCCTGGGGGCACGTTGAACTGCGTTGCGGGCTTGCCCGCCAGCGCCTTGGCCATGAACTCGGTAAAAATCGGCACCGCAAAGGTTCCACCCGTCACCGAACGCCCCATTGAGCGCGGCTGGTCATAACCAACATAAACGCCCACCGCCAATTCGGGCGTAAAGCCGACAAACCAGGCGTCCTTGTAATCATTGGTGGTGCCGGTCTTGCCGGCCACGGGACGGTTCAACGCCTTGGCCGCCGTGCCGGTCCCGCGCTGCACCACGCCTTCGAGCATTGAGGTGATCTGATACGCCGTCATCGGATCGAGCACCTGCTCGCGATTGTCCACGATCACCGGCTCACCCTGCCCATGCCAGTCTTCTGCCTGACACTCCTGACACAGTCGCTGGTCATGCTTGTACACCGTGGCGCCGTAGCGGTCCTGCACCCGGTCGATCAGGGTTGGCACGATCTTGCGGCCGCCATTGGCAATGGTGGCATAGGCCGCAGTCATCCGCATATCCGTGGTTTCGCCGGCCCCCAGGGCCATCGCCAACACCGGCTGCATGGTGTCATAGACACCGAACAGCCGCGCATATTCGGCAACCAGCGGCATGCCGATATCGCGGGCCAGCCGAACGGTCATGACGTTCCGGCTACGCTCAATGCCGCGCCGCAGGGTCTGCGGACCATAAAACTCCTGCGCGTAGTTTTCCGGCCGCCAGATCGAACCATCGTAATTGCGGATTTCAACCGGCGCATCCAGCACCACCGAAGCGGGCGTATAGCCATTGTCCAGCGCCGCTGCATAGACGATGGGCTTGAATGACGAGCCGGGCTGGCGCAGCGCTTGTGTCGCCCGGTTGAATTCACTCTGCGCATAAGAGAAGCCGCCGACCATGGCCAGCACGCGGCCAGTACGCGGGTCCATAGCCACCAGCGCGCCCTCGATTTCGGGCACCTGTTCCAGCGTATAAAACCCAGTCTTGTCGGCAACGGGCGACACGTACACCACATCGCCCACTTTAAGAAAATCCTGCACGGGTTTGGAAACCCACTTGATATCCGGCCCATCCAGCGTGCCTTCGAGGCGCTCATCAGATAGTCCGCCGCCGGTCGCCCCGTCCGGCCGCAAGCCGATACGGGCCGAATTGTTGCCCAGTTCCAGCACGACCGCCAACTGCCACTCGGGCACGTCGTTCAGCGGTATGATCTTGCTGACATCAACGCCCCAATCGGGGCCCAGCGCGATACTGGCTACCGGCTCGCGAAAACCCTTGCCGTGATCATAGGCAATCAACCCGTCCATCAACGCCCGCCGGGCATATTCCTGCAGTTTGGGCTCCAGGGTCGTGCGCACCGACAGCCCGCCGCCATACAACTGATCTTCGCCATAGAGCGTGGCCAGTTCACGCCGCACTTCCTCGGTGAAATATTCGGCGGAATAGAGCTGGCTGCCACCCGAGCGTGGAATAACGTTGAGTGGCTCTGCCTTGGCCGAAGCGCCCTGCTCCGCTGTGACATAGCCATTCTCGATCATGCGATCGATAACCCAGTTGCGCCGCTCAATGGCCGCCTGCGGCCGGCGGAAAGGATGGTAGTTGTTGGGCCCCTTGGGCAGCGCCGCGACATAGGCCGCTTCACTCAGCGTCAGCTGATATAGCGCCTTGTCGAAATAGTTCAGCGCCGCCGCCGCGACACCGTACGAGTTCAGCCCGAGAAAGATCTCATTGAGATAGAGCTCAAGGATACGGTCCTTGGAAAACGTGGATTCAATACGGATCGCCAGCAGCGCTTCCTGGAGCTTGCGGTCCCAGGTCTGGTCGGCTGTGAGCAGGAAGTTCTTGGCCACCTGCTGGGTAATCGAGGAGCCGCCGCCCTGAATGGCATTATTGCCATCCAGCCGCGCCATCAGATTGTCGCGCGCCGCACGGAACACCCCATCAATGGCGATACCGCCATGACCATAGAAATCCTTGTCTTCTGCTGACAGGAATGCCTCGATCAGCAAGGGCGGCACCGTCTCGATCGGCTGAAACAGCCGCCGTTCGCGGGCAAACTCGGCCAGCAGCGTCCCGTCAGCGGCATGCACGCGCGTGGTAACAGGCGGTTGGTAGTCCTTGAGCACCGTGTAGTCGGGCAACTGGGAGGACACCGACGTGAGATAATAGGCACCGGCGCCCACAGCCAGCAGGGCCATAAACATACCAAAGCCGAACAGCCAGCCGATCAAGCGCAGCATCTATTCAATCTCTCCGCAGCGCTGCCTCGTAAAGCCAGGGACGCTTGATGGTCAATGCAGTGCCGCCCGCGGGGCACCGGTTTCGTTGGCAGAATCATAGCAGAGACGCGTCGCAAAGTGGATCAAAAGCCCGCTAGCTTTCCGCCACGGCACCGCTTGCCGGCGGCGGTGACCGATTTGTCACATCACTCGTCAGCTCCCAGGCCATCAAAATAGGTTGATATCCCGCGCGCCAAAGCATCGGCGGTCCGCCCCTGCCAGTCGCCCTGCAGCAGATTGGCCATATCGTCCGCATTGGACAAAAAGCCCAGCTCCACCAGAACGGACGGCACATCGGGGGCCTGCAACACAAAGAAATCGGCCTGACGCACCGGAAACCGCCGCAGCGCCACACTCGGTTCGAGCTGATGCACGATGGAACGCGCCAGCGTGTAGGACTGATGCCGCATTTCACGGCGCATCAGATCAAGCAGGATATCGACCACCTCGGGCGCCATTCGCGGCATCGCAAAGCCGGCAATCACGTCGCTCTTGTTCTCGGAATCCGCCAGCACCTTGTCCAGCACATCGGTGGCATTCTCATCGCGCGTATAGACGCTGGCGCCACGAATTTCGGGCTGCTGGAAGCTGTCAGCATGGATGGAAAGGAAAATGTCGGCCTTGTTGGCCCGGGCCAATGCCACGCGCTCTTCCAGCCGCAAATAGCTGTCGTCTTCGCGCGTCAATGCCACGTCGAACCGTCCCGAAGCGATCAGCAATTGCTGCAGCTTGAGGGCGAAGGCCAGCACAATGTCCTTTTCCTTGATGCCACCGGGGGCTTCGGCGCCGCTATCGATACCGCCATGGCCCGGATCGATCACCACGAGGGGCCGTGTCGCAATCGGCAGTTCGGAGCCGCCCGCCGGAGTCGAGGCGTCCGCCACCGGTACCGCTGCCCCCGACGCTTCAAAATCCTTGGCCACATTGGCCGCAAATTCTTCGGCAGTGGCCGGAATGATATCGACCACCAGACGCGCCGGCTGATCCTCGAACGCCGCCAGCACATAGGCCTGTTGCACCTGTGCCGGCGCGGACAGCATCAGCGTGGTCCGCACCCGGTCAGGGCCAGCCTGTTCCAACTGGTACTGGGCAATCACCCCTTCATCGGTGACCTCGACATTGGGTTCTGGCACGGTGGAGGTGGCGGCGCGCACATCAATTGCCAGCCGGTCCGGTTCGCTCAGCGACACCAGGGCGAATTCTGTCTTGTCGGCGAGATCGATTACCAGCCGCGCCCGGTCCCGGGTTTGCGTCACCCGCGCATCCATCACATTGGGCAGGCCGATGGGCGCCACTTCGGGCGCTGCAGCGTCTTGCCCAGTCGCCCCGGTCATCAGCGACGCCAGACAGATCAGCAGCGGTAACAACAATGTGCGAACAGGTTTGAACACGCGCAGATCGGACCCCTCACTCGTCAGCGTCGCCCATTTCACCCATTTCAGGCGATTCGACGGCAGCTGCCGCACTTATGCGATGATTTGCCGATCTGGCCAACATGGCGACGACAATGCGCCCAAATTTGCCGGCAATGCTGGCCTGTGGAGTTTCCTGTTGCCATTTGGCCGCGACATCCCTACACGCTAAGGATGAAGCGCAAGCTTCTCGGTACACTCGTTTTTGTGGCTTCAAGCTAACAATGACGGAACGGGAAGTGATCGGGACAAGAGGCGAAGAGACCCCTCCTGATCCTGGTTTGGATGCGGCATTTCTTGCGCTTTTATACGAATTTCGGCCCCATCAGGGCCGGACGGTTGTCGGCCATCCTCGGATGCAGGCAACCCAATAGGAAGAGGTCAGATGGCCCGCAGGCGGACAACACGCGACGCGATCGAACAAGACGATTGCCGCTTTGCCACGCTGCAACTTTCGGCCATGACCATTCATACTGGCGCGCACCAGGCAGAGCTTCTGCGCGCACCACCCCCCAAACCATTCGCCTCGCACTGCGCTACCAGAAGGATCCCGGTTCTCCGGCACCCTCTTGTCGGCGCGCGAGCGCGCGGAGTTCATTATGGCTACCAAAAGAATGCTGGTGGATGCCATCCACCCGGAAGAAACACGGATCGTCGTTACTGCAGGTAACCGGCTCGAGGAATTCGACTTTGAATCGGCGACCCGCCGCCAGTTGCGGGGTAATATCTATCTCGCCAAGGTGACGCGCGTTGAGCCGTCCCTGCAGGCCGCGTTTGTCGAATATGGCGGCAACCGCCACGGCTTTCTGGCTTTCAGCGAAATTCACCCCGACTATTACCAGATCCCGATTGCCGACCGCGAAGCGCTGTTGCGCGACGAGGAAGAAGAGCACGCCGAGGACAACGACGATATTTCGCTGCCCGAGGGCGTGAACGAACCTGACGCGGACGCTGATCCACAGGACACTGAAGACCACAGCAACATCGAGCAGGCGCCAGCCAATTCCGAGCCCGTCGAATCGATCGGTGGCGCGGACGCACTCGAGGAAGTGCCTGAGCGTCGCCGCCAGAGCCAGTCGCGCAAGCACTACAAGATCCAGGAAGTCATCAAGCGCCGCCAGGTCATGCTGGTGCAGGTGGTCAAGGAAGAGCGCGGCAATAAGGGCGCGGCTCTGACCACCTATCTGTCGCTGGCCGGCCGCTATTCCGTACTGATGCCCAATACCGCCCGTGGCGGCGGCATTTCGCGCAAAATCACCAATGCTGCCGACCGCAAGCGTCTCAAGGAGATCACCTCCGATCTTGAAGTGCCCCAGGGCATGGGCGTCATCCTGCGCACCGCTGGCGCCTCGCGCACCAAGGCTGAAGTCAAGCGCGACTTCGAATATCTGATGCGGCTGTGGGAAAGCGTGCGCGAGCTCACGCTCAAGAGCCAGGCACCATGCCTGGTCTATGAGGAAGGCTCACTGATCAAGCGGACCATTCGCGATCTCTACAACAAGGAGATCGACGAGGTTTTTGTTGCCGGCGAAGCCGCCTACAACGAAGCCAAGGACTTCATGCGCATGATCATGCCGAGCCACGCCAAAAACGTGCAGCTCTACAAGGATGATCAGCCGCTATTTTCCAAGTACGGCATTGAAGCCCAGCTCGACTCCATGTTCTCGCCCACGGTGACCCTGCCCTCGGGCGGCTACATCGTCATCAACCCGACTGAAGCGCTGGTTTCGATTGACGTGAACTCGGGCCGCTCCACCAAGGAGCACAATATCGAGGACACCGCGCTCCAGACCAATCTGGAAGCCGCCGATGAGGTGGCCCGCCAACTGCGCCTGCGCGATCTGGCCGGCCTGATCGTCATCGATTTCATCGACATGACGGAAAACCGCTCCAACCGGGCCGTCGAGCGCAAGCTCAAGGATTGCCTGAAGGACGATCGCGCCCGCATCCAGGTTGGCCGCATCAGCCATTTCGGGCTGATGGAAATGAGCCGCCAGCGCATCCGCTTTGGCGTGGTCGAAAGCTCAACCCACAAATGCCCGATGTGCGACGGCACGGGGCTGGTGCGTTCAGTCGAGTCGCTCGCGCTGATGATCATGCGCAGCATCGAGGATCACGTACTGCGCCGCGCCGGCCAGTCGATCAATGTGCGGGTGCCCATCGAGGTTGCCCTCTACATTCTCAACTTCAAGCGCGAAACCCTGACCACGCTGGAAATCCGCAATCAGCTGTCGATCACCATCACCGCCGACGGCAAGATGACTGGCCACCAGTTCGCCATCGAAAAGGGCGACGTCCGCGTCACCGCCTATGCCGAACAGCGCAATGCCGACCATGTCCGGGTCGACAGCGCCATCATTGAAGACGATGGCGACGATGATATCGTTGACGAGGTCGAACTCGAGGACGAGGAAGCCGGAGAGAAGCTAGCTTCCAACGCCGACGCCAGCGACGGCGAAGGCCGCACCCGTCGTCGCCGTCGTCGTCGTCGTGGCGGTGCCGATCGGGGTGACGAAAACGGCCAGCGTCCGCCTCAGCAGCGAGCCGCACCGGTTGCTGATGAAGACGCGGCTGCCGCTGTCGACACTGATGCCGAAGGCGATGGTGAAGACAGCGACGAGAGCGGCGTTCATGCCAACAATGAAGGCGCCGATGGCGAGACGCGCAAGCGCCGCCGCCGCGGCCGCCGCGGTGGCCGTCGCAACCGTCGCGATGGCGAAGAGGGTGGCGAACAACTCCCCGCTACTGCCGACACCGAGCTGACACCCGACACGGTCGACGCCATTGCCGACACCTTGCTGGTCCAGGACGAGGTTGCCGCTCCGGCCCCAATCGCCGAGGATGCTACCGAGGCGCCGGCAGAAAAGCCCAAGCGAACCCGCCGCCGCAAGCCGGCAGCTGGTACCGAACCCGCCGGCCCTGAGACGGCGCCGGCCGCAAAAGCTGAGGCCGCACCGGTCGAGGCCGCCACCGAGGCAGCACCAGAAGACGCTGCCGACGAGAAGCCCAAGCGCAAGCCACGGGCCCGCAAGCCCAAAGCTCCCGAGGCGGCCGCGGAAGCCGCAGCACCGGTCGCCAGCGTTGCTCAGACAGCATCCGCGCCCAAGCCTGCTGCTGCAAGCGAAGCATCACCGGCGGCCGCGGACGATGCGCCGAAAACGCGCCGCGTGAAAAAGGAACTCCCCGCCGAAGGCATCGTGGTCTCCTCCAGCGCACCCAAGGCCGAAGCGGAGAAATCCGAAGAGGCCGAGCCCAAGAAGAAAGCCGGCTGGTGGCAGCGCCGCCTCGGCCTCGGCTAGATATTCAGAAGGCGGCCCTCGGGCCGCCTTCATTGCTTTGGAGCGCCAATGTCACGGACCGCTCGCCTGCTCGACCTGCTGCAACTGCTCCGCAATCGTTCAACCCCGGTGAGCGGCAATGATCTCGCCAGTGCGCTGGGCATTTCGATTCGCACGCTTTATCGCGACATCGCCACGCTTCAGGCACAAGGCGCTGACGTGGCAGGCGAGCCGGGCCTGGGTTATGTGCTGCGCCCCGGCTTTACCCTGCCGCCCCTGATGTTCTCCGCAGACGAAATCGAGGCGATCGTGCTGGGCTCGCGCTGGGTCGCGGCCAAGGCCGACGATAGCCGCCTCAGCCAATCGGCCAATCAGGCGCTGGCCAAGATTGCCGCCGTGCTGCCGGCCGAGTTGAGGCACCGTATCGAGGCCACTAATCTGCTGGTGGCCCGTGGAGTGACAACGCCGTCCAGCGTTGACGCAAGCCAGATTCGCCTCGCCATTCGTCACGAACACAAGCTCGCCATTGCCTATCGCGGACCCGATGGCACCGAGTCAGAACGCACTATCTGGCCGTTCATGATCGGCTTTTTCGATGCGGCGCGGATCGTCGCCGCCTGGTGCGAAATGCGTCAGGCCTATCGCCACTTCCGCATTGATCGCATCACGGCACTCCATCCCATCGCCGAGCGCTACCCGCAGCGGCGCGCGGTCCTGCTCAAGCAGTGGCGCGCCGATAATGGCATTGCGCCTCCGACATGATCACCACTGCCGAAAACTGACAGCCCGACGCGCTAATTACGGTTCATCAACACGGAGATGACCATGCGCACCCTCAACTACATTATCCTTGCCGTCGCTGACCCCGCAGCCAGCGCGGCGTTCTATACCGCCCTGCTGGGGGTTGAGCCGGTGGAGAATTCCCCTGGCTTTGTACTCTATGTACTACCCAATGGCATCAAGCTGGGGCTGTGGATCGCCAGTGAGATCAACCCGGCACCACTGCCCGCCGGTGGGGTGGAAATCACCTTCAGCGAGGCCAGTGAAACCGATGTGCGTGCCACCCACGCGCATTGGCAGGGCAAAGCCACGATTTTGCAGCCGCCTACTTCCATGGATTTTGGTTTCACCTTTGTGGCTGTTGACCCCGACGGCCACCGCCTGCGTGTTTTCAGCCCCCCGCCAAAACCGCGCTGACTGCCGGTGCTACTGGCGGCGTAAACGCCGCCAGTAGTTGTTTGTCGACCCCGCCCTCAACCGCGCTTGCCGATTTCCTCGCGGCGAACGATATTTACGCCGTTCTCCACCGTCCGCAAAATGGCCAGCTGCGCATGGGGTTCGGCCGCCCGGCCGCGCGCCGGATCGTCCATGCGAAATCGATCGGGGCCCAGATAATTCCGCGTCTCGATATACACGTGCTCCCGCCCGATCTGGGCGGCCAGCCGCGTGGCGATGCTTGCCCCCTCAGCAGGCACGTTGATGACGTCGTCAAAGCCCATTTCAATGCTCGCCCGGACCTCATCGACCGAAGCGTCACGCAGGAAGGCGACCACGGGGGCGTAGCACAGGCTGACCGAACCGGAATGGCGCAGGTGATTGAGCAGTTGCGTCTTGTCAGTAGGCGGGAAATCGAAATGAACCAGGAAGAACACCAGGCGGTGCGCGAATGGGGCAGGCTTCAACAACGGCGAGTAGGCGATGACTTCGCCGAACCGCAGCCGCTCGGCAAGCCGCATCAGCGCCTCGCCATCGCGCTCGTTATTGGCAGCCACGATGGCCACGCTATGCGCCAGCACATCTGGATCAGCCACCTGGGTGGCCATGGCTCGACCTCCTCGTCTAACCGCGCGCCCAGCCTAGCACATCACAGGTGAATTATTGTTTAGTCCGGCGCGCCGTCCTGCGGACCGGTATTCATCTTCTGCTAACGCAACAAGCCGCCCATGCGCTCAAGAGCCAATTGAACCGTTTCACTCTTGCCGGCATAGGACAGCCGCACATAGCCTTGCCCGTCGACCCGATCGAAATCAATGCCTGGGGTCATGGCGACGCCAGCCTGCTCCAGCATCCGCATGCAGAACGCCATCGAGTCATTGGAAAATCTCGAAATCCCGACATAGGCATAAAACGCCCCGTCCGCAGCCGCACCAACATCAAACCCCAGCTCGCGCAGCCCGGCGTCAAGCAGTAACCGATTGGTTGCATATTCGGCTTTTCGCGCTTCCGCATAATCGCGTTCTCCCAGCGCCACACTGGCCGCAATCTGGCTTAGGGTCGGCGCCGATATGAACAGGTTCTGCTGCAAAATCTCGGCCCGCCGCAACATTTTGGCAGGCAGCACCATCCAGCCTATGCGCCAACCGGTCATGCAATAGTATTTCGAAAAGCTGTTGATGATGATCGCGTTGTCCGTCAGTTCCAGCGCGCTGATCGATGGCGCGCGATAATCCAGCCCGTGGTAGATCTCATCGGAAATCAACACGATGCCCAACCGTTCGCAGGTGGCGACAATGTCGGTTAACCCCGCCCGGTCCAGTGCAGCGCCGGTCGGATTGGCCGGGCTGGCAAACAGCAATCCGGCAAATGGCTCCCTGGCATGGGCGGCGGCAATATCAGCGCCCGTCAGGCGCCAGCCATTGCCCACCGAGAGCGGGATTTCCGCGATCTCGAACCCCAATCCGAGCAGCGTGTTGACATAGGCCGGATAGCCCGGCCGGGTAATGGCGATACGCGCGCCTGGCCGAAATGCGGTATGGAAGGCCAGAATGAAACCAGCGGATGACCCGGTGGTACAAATAATTGCCTCTGCATCCACAGCCACCCCATGCTGGTCCTGGTAATAGCCCACCAGACCAGCCCGCAACTCATCCAGCCCCTTGGCATTGGTATAGCCCTGCGCCAGCGGCAACGCCTCGCGGACCGCCTCAAGCACCCGCGGCGCAGGTGGTGACGCCGGTTCGCCCAATTCGAGATGGCAGACGTTGCGCCCGCTCGCCTCCATGGCCTTGGCCCGCTTGAGGATTTCCATGGCATGGAACGGCATCAATCCATCGGCAGCAATATCGGTCATGGTCACTCCTTGGCATATCCCGGCCTATCGGGAACCGCCCCGCCTCTCAACAACAATTGATGGCAGTGCCAAGCTCGTGTTCACTCTTCCCTGCTAATTGTGTTCCAGCTCTGCTAGAAGGCAGGCATTGTTCAGGACCGGAGTTCCAGCCCCCATGTCACGCGTCACTATCGCTCTTGTCGCTCTCGCAGGCATCCTTGCTGGCGGCCTCGGATATGCCACCTTGGTGCCGCCGGCGCCGCACACCGACAATGTGGCCGTGCAAGCAATGATCGATGACGCGATCAGTGCCTATGACACCAAGCGCAGCGCAGCCGTGGCAGCCGCCCCGGCGCAGGATGTTGCGGCCATTACGCCCGAGGCGATCAACGCGCAGATCGAATCGTTCCTGATGAATGACCCCAAGATTCTTCAGCGTATGTCGGTGGCACTCGACTCCACGCTCCGCGCTGAAGAGCGTGAGCAGGCCACCGTTGCGATTGCCTCCATGCAGGAGGCCATTTTCAACGATCCCGGCCAGATCGTGGTCGGCAATCCTGATGGCGATGTGACCCTTGTGGAATTCTTCGACTACAATTGCGGCTATTGCCGCTCGGCCTTGCCCGATCTGGCCACTCTGCTGGCCGAAGACCCCGGTCTGCGCGTCATCCTGAAAGAATTCCCCATCCTCTCCAACGAATCCATCGACGCCGCCCGCGTCGCTGTTCTGGTTGGCGAGGCTGACGCCGACTACTGGAGCTTCCACGAGGCCCTGTTCACCAGTCGCGGCAAGGTCGACAAGCAGGTCGCTCTGGCGGCCGCGGCCGATCTTGGCCTCAGCCCGGTCAGCCTGGAACTCGACATGGGCAAAGACAGCGTCTCCAAGACCATCCAGACCTCCTATGAAATTGCCAAGGCGCTCAACATCACCGGCACGCCGACCTACATCATCGGCAATGAGGTGATCCCCGGCGCCATTGGCATTGAAGAACTGCGTGAGCGCATCGCCAATATGCGCGCCTGCGGCCAGAGCCTGTGCGATAGCTGACCATCTTCATTCACCGGTGCTTTGCTTTTCAGTGCATTTCGTGTAACCGCGCTTGCTTGGATACGAACACCCGGTGCACAAGGCTGACATCATGGTAAAGCGCGTTCTCGTCCTCAATGGCCCGAACCTCAACCTGCTCGGCACGCGCGAGCCGGGCATCTATGGCGCTGACACGCTCGCCGATGTCGAAACACTTTGCCAGCAGGCCGGCAGTGAGCTGGGCCTGAGCATTGACTTCCGCCAATCCAATCACGAAGGCGAGCTGGTCACCTGGATTCAGGAGGCTCGCACCACCGCCGACGCGATTCTCATCAACCCGGCAGCCTATTCCCACACCTCGGTGGCCATCCCCGATGCGCTCAAGGCGGTGGGCTTGCCCGTCGCCGAGGTGCATCTGACCAATATTCACCAGCGCGAAGCATACCGACACCATTCCTATGTGTCGGCGATCGCCTATGGCGTCATTTGCGGCTTCGGGGTCACCGGGTATAGAATGGCGCTGATAGCGCTCGCCGAAAAACTCAAATAACGATCAACGCGCAATGCGCGGGAGACCGACAAGAATGACCAAGTCATCGCAAGTGGATCAGGACCTGATCCAAGCCATCGCCGAGCTGCTGAACAAGGAAGATCTCGTGGAGATAGAGATCGAGCAGGAGGATTTCCGGGTCCGGGTCACCCGCTCTTATCCCAATGAAGGCGTGACCTACGCTGCGCCGCAGCACTATGCGCCTGCCCCATCGGCAGCGCCGACCTCGATTGCGCCAGCCGGCTCGGTTGCTGCAGCTGCTCCTGCCAGTGCGGAAGACCTGGCTTCCAACCCGGGCACCCTGACCTCCCCCATGGTCGGCACCGCCTACAGTTCGCCCGAACCCGGCAAGGCCGCCTTTGTTGCCGTGGGCTCCAAGGTGAGTGAAGGCCAGACCCTGCTGATCATCGAAGCCATGAAAACGATGAACCAGATCCCCGCACATCGCTCGGGCACCGTTACGCGTATCCTGTTCGAGGATGCCCAGCCGGTCGAATACGGCGAGCCACTCGTCGTCATCGAGTAAGGGGAGCCCCATGTTCCAGAAGGTCCTGATCGCCAATCGCGGCGAAATCGCTCTGCGCATCCTGCGTGCCTGCAAGGAACTCGGCATCCAGACCGTAGCCGTACATTCCACCGCAGATGCCAACGCCATGCATGTGCGCCTTGCTGACGAAAGCGTCTGCATCGGGCCACCGTCGGCCAAAGACAGCTATCTCAACATTCCCTCGATCATGGCCGCCATCGAGATCACCGGCGCTGACGCCGTGCATCCCGGCTATGGCTTCCTGTCCGAGAATGCGCGCTTCGCCAAGATTCTGACCGAGCACAAGGTGACCTTCATCGGTCCCTCCTCGCACCATATCGACATCATGGGCGACAAGATAACGGCCAAGAAGACAGCCGTGGAGCTTGGCATTCCGGTGGTTCCGGGTTCACCCGACGCCGTTGAGACCGAAGCTGACGCCAAGCGCATGGCCAAGGAAATTGGCTATCCCGTGCTGATCAAGGCAACCGCTGGTGGTGGTGGTCGCGGCATGAAGCTGGCAAATTCGGAAAAGGACGTGCTGACGGCCTGGTCGACGGCCCGCGCCGAGGCGGCTGCCGCCTTTGGCAATGGCTCGGTCTATATGGAAAAATATCTCGGCAAGCCGCGCCACATCGAGGTGCAGATCCTCGGTGACGGCCAGGGCAATGCCGTGCATCTGGGCGTCCGCGACTGCTCGCTGCAGCGCCGCAACCAGAAGGTCTGGGAAGAGGCTGGGGGCCCCACCATCAGCCCCAAGGAACGCGACGAAATCGGCGAAATCTGCGCCGTTGCCATGCGCAAGCTGAAATACGCCGGCGCCGGCACCGTCGAATTTCTCTACGAGAACGGCAAGTTCTACTTCATCGAGATGAACACCCGCCTGCAGGTGGAGCATCCCGTCACCGAGCGCATCACCGGCATCGACATTGTCTATGAACAGATCCGTGTCGCCTCAGGCGAGAAGCTGTCGATGACACAGGACGAGGTGAAGTTTGTCGGCCATGCCATCGAAGTGCGCATCAATGCCGAAGACCCGCAGACCTTTGCGCCGTCACCGGGAACGATCACCTTCTACCACCCTGCCGGTGGTGTTGGCGTGCGTGTCGATTCGGCGGTCTATCAGGGCTACAAGATCCCGCCCTATTACGACTCGCTGATCGGCAAGCTGATCGTCTATGGCCGTACGCGCGACGAATGCCTGCAGCGCCTGCGCCGCGCTATTGATGAGTTCGTCATCGACGGCATCAAGACGACGCTGCCGCTGTTCCAGCGCCTGATCAAGGAGCCCGACATTCTGTCGGGCAATTATGACATTCACTGGCTGGAAAAATATCTGGACGATAACAAGGTCTGATGCAAAGGGGCGCACTGCGCCCCTTTTCTTTGCCCAACCGCCCCCCATCGCTCCAGGCGGCTTCCCCGGAAATAGGTTGTATCCCTAACTACACCGCCAGCAGGCGTTTCATTACCGTCCATCTTGCGCGCCGCGCCAGCATGGCCCATCATGCGGTCGGCCCTGTAGGGGGGGACAATATGGCAATTGCGTTGGACGGCCTTGATCCGGCATTCCGATCCAAGATGGAG
This sequence comes from Devosia alba, assembly GCF_039938915.1. Classification (NCBI taxonomy): domain Bacteria; kingdom Pseudomonadati; phylum Pseudomonadota; class Alphaproteobacteria; order Hyphomicrobiales; family Devosiaceae; genus Devosia; species Devosia alba. The sequence goes on from NZ_JBDUUI010000001.1 coordinate 311,955, forward strand.
GACCTGCTCGGCAATCTGGTTGCAGTCGGTGTGGACATGCGACCCTATTACGGGCTGCGCACGCTTGAGGCCCAGGCGAAGCTCTGGCGGCAGTCGCGCGCCATCCAGGAAATTACCGCAGCCATCAAGAAATTGGCCAGCGCAAAGGCCAACTTCCTGGCCAGCGTCCTCGATGGCGTCGGCCCCCAGCACGGTCCCCATGTCACCAATGCGCTGCCCGGCCTGAGCTGGCACCAATGGGGCGAAGCTCTCGACTGCTTCTGGAGCCTGAATGGCTCGGCCGAGTGGTCCGCCAGCACGAAAGCCGACGGCATCAACGGCTACCGGATCTATGCGAGCTTTGCCAAAGACATGGGGCTGGATGCCGGCGGCTTCTGGCACAGTTTCAAGGACTGGCCGCACGTGCAGATGCGATCCGCCGGTTCGCCCATCAGTGCGGGTATGACCTTGGCGGAAATCGATGCCGAGATGCACAATCGCTTCGGATAATGGTCGCCCTGGCGTGACGACGGAACCCGTTAGGCGCCCCTGCGTCCCCTGCGCGCAAACGCGCATGGCCCAGATTGGCGTCAAATGCTAAAATCGGGTGGTTCCGGAGTTGCACCATGTCACGCCGCCAAGATCCCTTCGACCTAGACATCACCCCCGAACTCATCATACGCGCCTACCGGGCCGGCATTTTTCCGATGTCCGAGGATGCCGAGGATGAAGACCTGTTCTGGGTCAGCCCAGAATTGCGCGGCATCATCCCGCTCGATGGCTTTCGCCTCTCGACCAGCCTGCGCAAGGCGATCCGAAAATCCGGCTTTGTGGTCAAGGTTGACACCGATTTCGCCGCCGTCATCGAGGCCTGCGCCACGGTTGGCGCCGACCGCGACACCACCTGGATCAACCACACCATTCGCGCCGTCTATGGCCAGTTGTTCCAGCGCGGCATTGCCCACACCGTGGAAGTCTGGGATGGCGATGATCTGGTTGGTGGTCTCTACGGCCTGGCCATTGGCGGCGCCTTCTTCGGGGAATCCATGTTCCACCGCCGCACCAATGCCAGCAAGATGGCGATGGCTCATCTGGTGGCACGGCTCAACGCAGGTGGCTTCGTCCTGCTCGACACGCAGTTCCTCACCGACCATCTCGAATCGCTGGGCGGCATTGAAATCCCGCGCGAAGACTATGAGGAACGCCTGGCCGCGGCATTGTTGGTGCCGGGTGATTGGGACGCCATCGACCGCGTCTAGCTGCGCGCAACCCGCAACCCGCAACCAACTGGTTACCTTCATCGAAACCAAAAGACCCCGCCAGATTGGGCGGGGCCTTCGTTTTTTGAACCGCTACAACCTAGTGGTTGTCGCGTGGAATACCCTCGGTCTGGGCGATGCGCTGGTACTTTTCGGCGGGCTTGAGGATGGCGCCGTCGCCCAACTGGCCAACGATACCGCGCTGGATTTCCTGCCATGGTGTCTGGTGCTTGGGGTATTTGTAGCCACCAGCCGCCTCCAGATCCGCCCGGCGCGTGGCAATCTCTTCATCAGAGATCAGGATATTGGCCTGCCCCTTGTTAAGATCGATCCGCACCTGATCGCCGGTTCGCAGAATGGCCAGATTGCCGCCCGCCGCTGCTTCTGGCGAAGCATTGAGGATCGAGGGCGACCCCGAGGTGCCTGACTGCCGGCCATCGCCGATGCAGGCCAGCGCCGTGATGCCCTTCTTGATCAGATAATCGGGCGGCCGCATATTGACCACTTCCGCCGCGCCCGGATAGCCGATCGGACCGGCACCGCGCATGAACAGCAGGGTGTTCTCGTCGATCGCCAGCGCCGGATCGTCGATGCGATGGTGATAGTCTTCCGGCCCGTCAAACACCACAGCCTTGCCCTCGAACATCCCCGGATGGGCCGGATTGTTGAGGTAGCGATCGCGGAACTCGGTGGAGATCACGCTGGTCTTCATAATGGCGTTGTCGAACAGATTGCCGCGCAACACCAGGAATCCCGCTTCGGTCTTGAGCGGATTATCAAAGGGCCGGATCACCTTGTCGTCCTGAATCACCGTGTCACGGCAGTTCTCGCCCATCGACTTGCCGTTGACTGTTGGCGCGTTCTCGCGGATCAGCCCGTGGTTCATCAACTCGTTGACCACCGCCGGCACGCCGCCCGCATGGTAGAAGTCCTCGCCCAGATACTCTCCCGCAGGCTGCATGTTGACCAGCAGTGGCACTTTGTGACCATGGGTCTGGAAATCCTGCAGTTCCATGTCCACGCCCATGTGCTTGGCAATGGCCTGAATATGGATCGGCGCATTGGTCGAGCCGCCAATCGCCGAATTGACCACAATGGCGTTGATGAAGGCGTCCTTGGTCATGATGTCGGACGGTTTGAGGTCCTCATGCACCATGTCCACGATGCGCTTGCCGGTGCGATAGGCCATTTCCTGGCGGTCGCGATACGGCGCCGGGATGGCGGCCGAACCCGGCAATTGCATGCCCAGCGCTTCCGCCAGCGAATTCATCGTCGAGGCTGTGCCCATGGTATTGCAGAAGCCGGTCGACGGCGCCGAGGACGCTACCAGTTCAATGAACTGGGCATAGTCGATTTCGCCGGCCGCCATCATCTGGCGCGCCTTCCAAACAATGGTGCCCGAGCCGGTCCGCTCGCCCTTGTGCCAGCCATTCAGCATCGGGCCAACCGAGAAGGCAATCGCCGGGATATTGACGGTTGCTGCACCCATCAGCATGGCGGGTGTGGTCTTGTCGCAGCCAATGGTTAGCACCACGCCGTCCAGCGGGTAGCCATAGAGCACTTCTACCAGCCCGAGATAGGCCAAATTGCGGTCGAGGCCTGCCGTGGGCCGCTTGCCGGTTTCCTGGATCGGATGCACCGGGAATTCAATGGCAATGCCGCCCGCTTCGCGGATGCCTTCGCGCAGACGTTCGGCCAGCACGATGTGGTGACGATTGCAGGGGCTGAGGTCCGAGCCGGTCTGGGCAATGCCGATGATCGGCTTGCCCGACTGCAACTCCTCGCGCGAAACGCCGAAATTCATGTAGCGCTCAAGATAGAGCGCGGTCATGTCCGGGTTCTCCGGGTTATCGAACCAGGCGCGCGAGCGCAATTTATTGGGCGTGGATCCGCCGTCAGCTGCCGTCATTTTGAACTTTCCTTACTGCTCCCTGCCGTGCGTATGAAACGCCGGGATTGAGGCCGTTCTAACATGGTTGGCGACGCTGTGAATGGCCTTCGACAGAAAAATCATACTTTTGCGCTTTTCGGAGAATTATCTGCCCTGATCTGTCGGAACGCCCATCCCGGCTTACCCAGCGAGCAGACAGTGCCGTGCCGTTTCGGGCAGCTTTGGCCTCGGACGGAGCAACGATATTCGGTCTGGCTGAAAAACGGTTCAGCCATTAGGGTCACGCCGAAATTGAGCGGCGGGAGAACACTTGGTGAGTGATATCGTAGACTGGGTCGCCGTCGATTGGGGCACCTCCAATTTGCGGGCATGGGGTATCGCGACCGACGGCAGCGTTGCCCTGCAGCGCCATTCCGACAACGGCATGGGCAAGCTGGCACGGGAAGATTTCCCAGGCGCACTGAGCGAATTGCTGGATGGCGTGACCAGCACGCGCAACGGTCCCATTGATGTGCTGATTTGCGGCATGGCTGGCGCCCGTCAGGGCTGGCTCGAGGCGCCCTATCTTGAGGCGCCCGCCGACTTGCGTGGCTTGCTGGCCGGCGCGGTGCATCCGGCCATGCCGGGCAGCCGGTTTGCACCCGCCATCCTGCCCGGCGTCTGCCAGAAGGCTGGCGCTGACAATGTCATGCGGGGCGAAGAGACTCAGCTGCTCGGGCTGGCCGCGCTGCAGCCGGGCTTTTCAGGCGTAGTCTGCCTGCCCGGCACCCACTCCAAATGGGCCCAACTATCCGGTACCCGCGTCGAACGCTTCTCGACCGCCATGACTGGCGAAATCTATGAAGTGCTGCGCACCCATTCGGTGCTGCGCCACTCTTTGACGGGCGATCTCGATGGCCCCGGTCGCGCCGATGGTTTTGTCACCGGTGCCCGGGCCGGACTGGACCACCCCGAGCAATTGCTGGGCACGCTGTTTCAGGTGCGCGCCAGCGCCCTGCTTTCGGGCCGCCAACCCGATTGGTGCGCCGGCTACTTGTCGGGTTTGCTGATTGGCACGGAAATCGGCAGCAACCGCCATTTGATTGGCCAGCAGGCCGTGCCATTGATTGGCTCAAGCGTGCTGTGCGCACTCTATGCCCAGGTGCTGGGCATGATCGGCGCCACCGGCATGCCGCAGGATACCACCAATATTGTTCTGGCCGGCCTCAAGGCCGCGCGCAGCTACGCCGCTTAGGAGCCTATTTTTTATGGAACATCGTCACCTGATCGCCATCCTGCGCGGCATCACCCCCAGCGAGATCATCGGCGTCTGCGAGGCCCTGATCGAAGCCGGCATCACCATGATTGAGGTTCCCCTCAATTCGCCGGACGCCTTGATCAGCATTGCCATTGCTTCCAACGCCCTGGGCGACGCGGCAACGATTGGCGCCGGCACCGTGCTGAGCCGCAAGCAGGTCTGGGCCGTGTCCGAGGCCGGCGGCACCTTTGTGGTGTCCCCTGACACCAACAAGCAGGTCATCAAGGAGACCATCAGCCTGCAAATGCTCTCCTTCCCCGGCGTCTTCACGCCCAGCGAAGCGTTCCGCGCCATCAAGGCTGGCGCCACCGGCCTCAAATTCTTCCCCGCTGAAGCGCTTGGACCCAAGGGCATCAAGGCCATGACGGCTGTGCTGCCGCCCGACATCCCGCTTTATGCCGTGGGTGGCGCCAACCCCGATAATTTCAGTGAATACTTCGACGCCGGTTGCGCAGGCTTTGGCCTGGGCACCTACCTCTACAAGCCCGGCACGGACGCAGCTCAGGTCGGCGAACGCGCCGCCACTGCCGTGACCGCCTATGATGCGGGGTACCCCGAATGAGCCAGACTGCCCGACTGCTCATCGACAGCCAGTGCGCGCTTGGCGAAGGACCGATCTGGCATGTCGGTCGCCAGCAATTGTTCTTCTTCGACATCAACGAGCAGACACTGTTCGCTGTGACCGCCGCTGGCGAGATCGTCGATAGCTGGCTGTTCAACGAAACCGTCGCCGCCGCAGCAATCGTTGATGACCACACCCTTGCTCTGGCGACCGATACCGGCCTCAAGCAGTTCGATCTGACGACGGGCGGCATGAACCGCATCAACGAGATTGAGGCCGACAACCCGCAGACTCGCACCAATGACAGCCGCGTCCATCCATCAGGCGCCTTCTGGATTGGCACCATGACCCGAAGCGAGCAGGAAGCCCCGATCGGCTCGGTCTACCACTATCGTGCCGGCACCCTGACCACACTCAAATCGGGCATCTCCATCCCCAACGCGACCTGCTTTTCACCCCACGGCACCATCGCCTACTGGACCGACACCCCTACCCGGAAAATCATGCAGTGCGCCACCGATCCTGCCACCGGCCTGCCGATTGGCGCATGGACGCTGTTTGCCGATGTCTCGGAGGGCCGTGGCTATCCAGATGGCGCCGTGGTCGACAGCCAGGGCTATCTGTGGAACGCCAAATGGGGCGGCTCCTGTGTCGTGCGCCACGCGCCGGACGGCTCGATAGACCGCATCGTGGAGGTCCCGGTCAGCCAGGTCACCTGCCCTGCCTTTGGCGGCGCTGACCTCAAAACGCTGTTCATCACCACCGCCGCCAAGAACCTCACGGCCGAGCAGCTTGCCGTGGAAAAGGTCGCCGGCGGCCTCTTCGCCATAGATGTCGACATAGCCGGCCAGGCCGAAACCCCGATCCAACTTTGAGACTTTTACGATGATCAACCCGACCCTGGGCGTCTGCTACTATCCCGAACACTGGCCCGAGGAGGTTTGGGAACAGGATGCTGCGCGCATAGCCGAGGTGGGCATTGGCTTCGTCCGGATTGGCGAATTCGCCTGGTCCAGGCTCGAGCCGACGCCGGGCGAGCTGCGCTTTGACTGGATCATCCGCTCCATGGATGTAATGGGGCGGCACGGCCTTAAGGTGGTGTTCGGCACCCCCACGGCGACACCGCCCCGCTGGATGGTCGACAAGCACCCCGACATGCTGGCGGTTGATGCGCATGGCCGCCAGAAGGGCTTCGGCTCCCGCCGCCACTACGATTTTTCCCATCTTGGCTATCGTGATGAGGCTGCCCGCATCACCCAATTGCTGGCCGATGCGGTGGGCGATCATCCCGCGCTGACCGGCTGGCAGACCGATAATGAATATGGCTGCCACGGCACCACCTATTCCTACACACCCGCCGCCAAAGCCGGCTTCCAGCGCTGGCTGGCCGACAGATACGGCACGGTGGCGGCGCTGAACCAGGCTTGGGGCAATGTGTTCTGGTCGATGGAATACAACCGCTTCGACCAGATCGAACTGCCCAATCTGCTGGTCTGCGAGCCGGCGCCGGCCCACGATCTGGATTTCCGCCGCTACGCGTCTGATCAGGTCGCCGCCTTCAACAAGGTGCAGTACGACATTCTCAAGGCCAGGCGCCCGGACCTGCCCGTCATCCACAATTTCATGAGCCGCTATACCGAGTTCGATCATTACGATCTGGCGGAAACGCTCGATATCGCCAGCTGGGACAGTTATCCGCTCGGCCATCTCGCCGTCAGCAATGAGCCCGACGAGGTCAAGCGCCAATATATGCGCCAGGGCGACCCGGACAATGCCGCTTTCCACCACGATCTCTACCGCACTGTCGGGCACGGCCGCTGGTGGGTCATGGAGCAGCAGCCAGGCCCGGTGAACTGGGCACAGTTCAATCCCGATCCCCTGCCCGGCATGGCCCGGCTCTGGGCCTGGGAAGCCTTTGCCCATGGCGCCGAAGTGGTCTCCTACTTCCGCTGGCGCCAGGCGCCCTTCGCCCAGGAGCAGATGCATGCCGGCCTGCTGCGGCCCGACAGCGAACCCGCGCCGGCCTATCACGAGGCCAGCCAGGTCGCCCAGGAACTCAAGGCCGTTGGCCTTTCCGGCACGGCCAACAAGGGCCGTGTCGCCATCGTCTTTGATTATCAGAGCGAATGGGCCTGGGAGGTGCAGCCGCAGGCCAAGGGTTTCAGCCACGCTGCCCATGTCCGGGCGCTCTATGCCGCCTTCCGGCGCCATGGCCTCGACATCGACATCCTGCCGCCCGGCACCACCAGCTTTGCCGGCTATGCCATCGTCGCCATTCCGGCGCTGTTCGCCTGGAGTGATGCCTTGCGCACCGCCATTGCCGCGTTTGATGGCCATGTGCTGATTGGCCCGCGCACCGGCTCCAAGACCGAGAACTTTGCCATTCCCCCCAAGCTGGCGCCCGACCTGCCGCGCAATCTGCTCGACCTGCAGGTGATCCGTATCGACAGCCTCGACCCATCTGTCGAAATCGAGGTCAGGGGCAGCGGCGCCGTGCATCATTGGCGCGAACGCATCGAGACCAGGGCCAATATTGTCATCGAGGATGTCGATGGCTGGCCGGTGCTGGTCAATCAGGGCAAGCTCTACTATCTGGGCGGCACCGGCACCAAGGCGCTGGTGCACCGCGTGGTCGACTATCTGATTGCCGAAGCGGATGTGCCAACCCTGGCGCTGCCTGCCGGGGTCCGTTGCCGCACCCGTGACGGCGTTCGCATCTACGTCAACTACAATGCCGGGCCGGCGACGCTCACCCTGGCCAAAGACGAAACCGGCTATGTGCTCGGCACCGCCGAAGTGCCCGCCGCCGGTGTTACCATCGCGCGGCTCGCCACGGCCGGTTGAGATTGGGGATGGCGGTGCGGACCTCAAACCGCGCCGCCACCGCGTCCCAGCGCAACCAGTGCACCCCACCGGCCAGCAGATCATCACCGTCAATGACCAGCCCCCCGCCACAATTGTTCGGTGCCCGCGGTCGCGCGATCAGCAGGTCATGGGCGCCACAATCCTCGGCAAAGGCGGCGGCGTTCTTGACCACGGCGATGGAAAACTGTGGCGTGCGCGCAATGCAGCCCAGACCATCACAGCGCAGGCCGGAAAACTGCTCGGCGATCACCTCCTGATAGTGCTCGCTCCATACTTCAACGGCAAAGCTGCCCGCACGGCCCGAGACCAGCCCCATGCCCGCTGCATCGCGCACGGCCACCGCCTGCGTCGTATCGGCAATCAGCACATCGGGCCGCAGGTCAAGCCCGAACAGCAATACCAGCGGCACAGCCAGCGCCGGTCCCAACAGGCGCCAGCGCGTTCTGAAGAAGGCAAACCACGCCAGCGCTGCCAGTCCCAGGATCAACGCCCAACCCGTCAGCAGCGGGTTACCAATCAGCGAACTGCTCCAGCCGGCAACCAGCGTGGCGCCATCCACCATCCGGTCAATGCCCCAGCCCATCACGGCCAGAAAGGGCCGCTCAATGCCAAGGGGCATGCTCAGCACGGCCAGCACACCAAATGGCATGATGATCAAGCTCACCACTGGCAGCACCAGCACATTGCCGACGACGCCCAACGGGGCGGTCTGCTGAAAATGGTAGGCCGAGAACAGCAGCGTCGCCGTCCCGGCAATGAAACTGGTTGCCGCCGTCGCCCATAGCGTCGCCCCGATGCGACCCAGCACCGTGCGATCGCCTCGCGGACTCGCGCGTGGCATCTCATAAATGCCGATCAGCGCCACCACGGCGGCAAATGACAGCTGGAAACTGGCGCGAAACACGCTGGCCGGATCGATCACGATAATAGCCAGCGCCGCAATTGCGACATTGCGCATGGTCAGGGCGCGCCGCCCAGCCAGAATGGCCCCGAAAATCAGCCCCAGCATCATTGCCGAACGCAGCGCCGGCACATTGGCCGTGCCGCCGGCCAGCAGCATATAGCCCGCTGCCGCAACCAGCCCGACGACCGCCGCCAGCTTTTTGACAGGCCAACGAATGGCCAGCGCAGGAATGGCCGCCAGCAGCCAGCGCACCAGCCAGAATATCCCGCCGGCCACAATCGACAAATGCAGGCCCGAGATCGAATAGATATGCGCCAGGCCCGATTGCGCCATCACCTCGCGGGTCTCATCGGTAATCCCGCTCTGGTCTCCGACCACCATGGCGCGGCCAATCGCCGCCGCGGCCCCATCCAGTTCCTCATCGATGCGAGCGCCAATGCCCATGCGCAACTGCTCGACCCAGCGGCTCACATCCAGCTGCGAGCCTGAGCTGATCTGCGCAAACTCACTGGTCACCGCGCCATAGGCGCCAACGCCGGCAAAGTAGGCATGAAACTGGCCGTCATAGCTGCCCGGCAGCACCGGCCCGGGCACCGGCGTCAGCCGCATCTTGGCCCGGATCCGGTCGCCGGGGGCCAGCGGCGGTTGCGGCGGCACCACCAACCGGGCCCGCTCAATAGGCACGGGCCGGGTATCGGCGATGGGGGTCAGGGCAGAAACAATCACCCGACGGTCACTTTCGGTCGCCGAGACAATCTCGTCGACGCGCGCCTCAAATGTCCCATAGGCGGGATGCTCCAGCATGGCGGTGCCAAACCACAGGCCATGCAGCGGCAAAAGGCTGGCGCCAAGCCAGAAACACGCGAGCATGCCGGCCAGCGCCAGCCACCGGGACTGCCGCAGCCCGACAGCGAACACCAATATGGCCACCCCGCCCGCCGCCAGCGCCCAGGCCTGCGGTTCCACCGGGACAATGGCATAGCCGATCAGGCCGGCAATCATGGCGAACGGCAGCAGCACAAACAGCCGTCGCGCCGCCAGTTCAGCGGACAGCGCCGCCGCCATGGACCGCCAAACGCTTGGCTTCTCGCCATATTGCCATGTGCCAGCAACAAATGCCGGCAAGCGCGCAGGCTGAACGGGGCCGTCCATGCTGCCGGATTCGCGATGAAGAATTTCACCCTGCTGCACCGGCCCTGCCCCCGCCCTTGCGCTCGTGCCTCTCTATGCTACACACGGCTCTCAATCTCTCCAAGCACTCCGGTCTCATGTCCCAGGTCGTCACCCGTTTCGCCCCGTCGCCCACTGGTTATCTGCACATCGGTGGTGCCCGCACCGCGCTGTTCAGCTGGGCCTTTGCCAAGAACCAGGGCGGCAAGATGCTGCTGCGCATTGAAGATACCGATCGCGAACGCTCGACCGAAGCAGCCGTGACCGCGCTCATCGACGGCCTGAAATGGCTGGGTCTGGACTGGGATGGCGAGCCGATCAGCCAGTTTGGCCGCGCCGCACGCCATGCCGAAGTGGCGCGCGAACTGGTCGCCAAGGGTCACGCCTATTATTGCTACAGCTCGCCAGCCGAACTCGAGCAGATGCGCGAAGAAGCCCGGGCTGCCGGCAAGCCCCCGCGCTATAACGGCTATTGGCGCGACCGCGACCAGAGCGAAGCTCCCGCAGGCGTTGATCCGGTAATCCGCATCAAGGCGCCGCTGAGCGGCGACATCGTCGTCAACGATCATGTCCAGGGACAGGTGGTATTCAAGGCCGAGAACCTTGATGATTTCATCATCATGCGCTCGGACGGCACGCCGACCTATATGCACGCTGTGGTGGTGGACGATCACGATATGGGCGTCACCCACATCATCCGCGGCGATGATCACCTGACCAATGCCGCCCGCCAGATCATCATCTACAACGCCATGGACTGGCCTGTGCCCGAAATGGCGCACATCCCGCTGATCCATGGCCCCGATGGCGCCAAGCTCAGCAAGCGCCACGGTGCCCTGGGGGTCGAGGCCTATCGCCAGATGGGTTATCTGCCCGAAGCCCTGCGTAATTACCTGGCTCGCCTCGGCTGGAGCCATGGCGATGACGAATTCTTCTCGACCGATCAGATGATCGAGTGGTTCAGCCTGGACGCCCTCAACAAGGGCGCTGCGCGCTTCGACTTCGTCAAGCTCGAGAATATCAACGGTCACTATATCCGTGCGGCCGAGCCCGGCTATCTCTACGACGTCATGTTGGCCACGGCCCGCGAAGTCGGCCGCGACACCGATGTGGCCGGCCTGACGGCCAACCGGGCAACAGTGCTCAGTGCCCTGCCCGAACTGCAGCCGCGCGCCAAGACGGTGCTGGAGCTGATCGATCTGGCCCAGTTCATCTATGCGTCACGACCGCTGTCCATCGATGCGCCCGCGTCGGCACTGCTGACCCCCGATTCACGCGCGGTGCTGGGCGACATGGCCGAGATCCTGCGTGGTCTCAATGACTGGTCCGTGCCGGCCATTGATGCCGCCATGCGCGCTTTGGCCGAAGCCAAGGGTCTCAAGCTGGGCAAGCTGGCACAACCCCTGCGGGCTGCGATGACCGGACGCACTGTCTCGCCCGGCATTTTTGAAGTTATGGTGCTGATCGGTCGCGACGAAGCCATGGCCCGCCTGGAAGATCAAATCAGCGCTGTCTAGTGCTAATTGCTGGGTAAGCCTTGCTTACCCATTAGTTGCCTCGGGCCAGCAAAAGCTGATACCTGTCCGGGGAAATATGTGACTGCCAAATGCACGGCCCCGACCCTGCCGAAATCCCTTTTCATTCTGGGTTACGGGGCCTTCGAGGAGAGCTGAATGACCGATAAAGTCGCCAAACTCGTCATCGGGGATCAAACCCACGAATTTCCCGTCATGTCTGGCTCGGTTGGTCCCGATGTCATCGACATCCGTACCCTCTACGCCAAGACCGGCATGTTCACCTACGACCCAGGGTTCACCTCGACGGCGGCCTGCGACAGTGCCATCACCTATATCGATGGTGACAAGGGCGAGCTGCTCTATCGCGGCTACCCGATTGATCAGCTGTCCGAAAAGAGCTCCTATGTGGAGGTCTGCTATCTGCTGCTCTATGGCGAACTGCCCAACAAGACCCAGCTGGCCGAGTTCGACAAAGTCGTGTCACGCCACACCATGGTGCATGAGCAGATGCACTATTTCTATCGTGGTTTCCGTCGCGATGCGCACCCTATGGCCATCATGACCGGCGTGGTCGGGGCCATGGCCGCATTCTACCACGACTCCACCGACATCTCCGATTCGCGGCAGCGCGAGATTGCCTCGATCCGCATGATCGCCAAGATGCCGACAATTGCGGCCATGGCCTACAAGTACTCGGTGGGTCAGCCCTTTGTGTACCCGCGCAACGATCTCGATTATGCGTCGAACTTCCTGCATATGTGCTTCTCGGTTCCGGCCGAGGAATACAAGGTCAGCCCGACCATCGCCAAGGCGATGGATCTGATCTTCACCCTGCATGCCGATCACGAGCAGAACGCCTCGACCTCGACCGTGCGTCTGGCCGGCTCGTCTGATGCCAATCCGTTCGCCTGTATCGCGGCTGGCGTGGCCTGCCTGTGGGGCCCTGCCCATGGCGGCGCCAATGAAGCTGCGCTCAACATGCTCAAGGAAATCGGCACTGTTGACCGCATTCCCGAGTTCATCGCCCGTGCCAAGGACAAGAGCGATCCGTTCAAGCTGATGGGCTTTGGCCATCGCGTGTACAAGAACTTCGACCCGCGCGCGACCGTGATGCAGAAGACCGCCAAAGAGGTCCTTGACCTGCTCGGGGTGCGCGACAACCCGACGCTGCAAGTGGCTCAGGCGCTCGAGAAGATTGCCCTTGAAGACCCCTACTTCATCGAGCGCAAGCTCTATCCGAACGTGGATTTCTACTCCGGCATCATCCTCGAGGCCATCGGCTTCCCGACCTCGATGTTCACCGTGCTGTTCTCGGTGGCGCGGACTGTCGGCTGGATTTCCCAGTGGAAGGAAATGATCGGCGATCCGCAGAAGAAGATCGGTCGCCCACGCCAGCTCTATAACGGCGCGCCAGCCCGCGACTACATTCCCGTCGACAAGCGCTAGGCGCCCGACCAATAGCTCAGGACCCGGTCTGCCGGGTCCTGACGCGGAAAGTCGGCTTCGCCGCATTCCATCAAGTCCTCAAGCTCGCCAAAGGCCGCAATCTGGTCCTGGCGGGCTTTTTTGTTATCGAGCAAAGCGCTCAGGCTGGCCACAATCGCCGCGGGATCAGGTCGCGATTGCACCAGTTCGGTCACCGCGTCACGGTCCAGAATGATGTTGGGCAACGAGACCATTGGCCGGCCCAGCCGTTCAAAGGCCCGCGCCTGATGGCTGTCCATCACATAGCTCACCACCATCGGCACGCGCGCCATGGCCAGTTCCAGCGTTGCTGTCCCGGCCACTGACACTGCCGCAATGGCCCGCCCATAGAGTGCACGACGCTCAGCCCGGTCTGCGACCACTTCGACCGGCAGCGGCCAATCGGCAACCGCCTGGCCAATCCGTGCCGCCAGAGCGGGCAAGGTCGGGATAACGACCCGCTCAAGGGCCGGGTGGCCCGCCAGAGTGTCAATTACCGCACGGAACAGCGGCAAGTGCCGCCTGAGTTCGCCCTCGCGGCTGCCGGGCAGCAGGATCAACGGCCCTGCATCGGGTCCCTCGACATGGGTGAGCCCCTCGGCCAGCGCAGGATGGCCCACATAGCTGGTCGGTGGTCCACCCAGTCTGTGCATCACCGCTGGCTCGAACGGCAGCACGGCCAGCACTTCATCAAACAGGGGTTTGAGCTTGGCAGCCCGCTCGGGCGCCCGGGCCCAGACGGTTGGCGCGGCATAGAGAATGCGTGTGCCCTTATGGCCCAGCGCCTTCAGGCGTTTGGCGACCAGCTTGGAGAAATCCTGGGCATCGACCAGCACCACGACGTCGGGTTGACCGGCCACAATATGCCGCGCCGTCTGTTCGACCCGCCACAACAGCAAGGGGAGCCGTCGCAGCACATCGCTGATGCCCATCACCGACAGATCGCTCATCGGATAGAGCGAGACCAGCCCCATCGCCTTGAGCTCATCGCCCCCCACGCCGGCAAGTACCAGGGGCACACGCTGCCGGAGCCGCGCCACCAGATCGGCCGCTATCCGGTCACCCGAGGGTTCACCGGCGACAATGAACAGCTTGAGCGCGCTAGTCATTGTCGATGCCCAGGCCCAGCACCGCCACGCCGTGCTGCTCCGCTGCAACCGACAGCGCATCCCGTTGCAGCACCAGGCTATGCCCTGCCTCAACGGCTATGACCGCTATGCCGGCTGCTGCACAGCCAATAATGGTTTGTGGCCCAATGGCGGGCAGATCGATAAAGGCCGATTGCTGGGGCTGCCGCGCCTTGGCGAGGATCAACGGCGCAGCACCATTGCCGGTCAACCCACGCGACCGCAAAGCCCCGACCCGCTCAATCAGCGCGTCCGTGCCGCCAATATCTTCAACCGCGATAACCCGCCGACCCGAGACGATCGCCGCCTGTCCGATGTCCAGCGCCCCGATGGCTCGGGCCGTCTTGAGCGCAAACAATGCTGCTGCCCGGTCGGCAAATGCAGGTCCGGCAATGGCACCATCAGGCGCCAGCAGCTCGGGCGACAATTCATGCACGCCAACCAGATCGGCCCCGGTCATCTTCTTGAGCACCTTGGCCAGAGCCGCCAGAGCCGCGTCACCCACGGCAGTCTCAGCCATGCCCTCACCAGCCGGGGCATTGCCATTGGCAAAGCGGATCAGCCCCTCACGCGCCTTGTCAGGCAGATGAATGCCTCCGGCCAGGACGATATGGCTGGTTCGAAAGATCTTGAGTGACCAGATGATCCCCAGCGGATTTTCCAGATCGGCGGCAATCATTTTCACCCCGGCAATCGCCGCACGGGGCTCCAGCGTCAGAACCTGGACTTTGTAACCAGCCCGTTGGGCCGCCTCAATGGCGTGGGGGACAAGCTCGCCCGACCCGGCAAAGATCGAGAGCCGACCCGCCACCCTGGCCATCACTCAGCGGACTGGCCGTTGCGCGGCATCAGGATGGGCCGATCGGATGCCGCCATGATGAAGGCGACAACCTCCTGCACCAGTGCATCATCCTTGAACAGACCTGCGGCATCCTCGACCCGCTCACGCAGCGTGCCCTCGTTGGAAAAGATCTGCCGATAGGCCGCGCGTAGGCGATGGATCGCCTCACGATCAAACTTGCGGCGCTTCAGTCCCACCAGGTTCAGCCCCGTCAGCGCGGCGCGGTTGCCCACGGCCATGCCGTAGGGAATGATGTCACCGTCCACCATCGAATGCGCGCCCACAAAGGCATGCGCCCCAACACGGGTGAACTGGTGGACCACGCAGGTGCCGCCAAAAATGACATTGTCGCCAATCTGGCAATGGCCGGCGATGCCGACATAATTGGCCATGATCACGTTATTGCCGATGATCGCATCATGGGCCACATGTGCACTGGCCATGATCAGGCAATCATTGCCGATCCGGGTCAACATGCCGCCGCCCTCGGTCCCGGGATTGATGGTCACCGACTCGCGAATGGTGCAGTTCTGACCAATCTCGAGCCGCGAGGCTTCACCGTGATATTTCAGGTCCTGCGGTACGTGGCCGACCGAGGCGAACGGAAAAATCCGCGTTCCCGCGCCAACCTCGGTATTGCCCTCAATCGACACATGCGAAACCAGCTCCACATTGTCGTGCAGCACGACATTGTCACCGACAATGCAGAACGGGCCAACCTTGACGCCATCGCCCAGCTGCGCCCCACGACCAACGATGGCTGTTGGATGAACGGACGCAGAGCTCACGAACTCGCCTCGACGATCATTGCGGTAATCTCAGCTTCTGCAATAACCGTCCCGCCAACAATGGCCTCGGCCTTGTAACGGCCGACATTGCGGCGGCGCTGGATCTTGGCAATATGGAACTCGATGACATCGCCAGGACCAGCCGGCTTGCGGAACCTGGCCTTGTCGACGCCCAGCATCAGCACGATGTTTTTCTTGCCGGTATTGGAATCGTGCTTGATCACGATCGCACCGGCGGTCTGCGCCATGCCTTCAATGATCAACACGCCAGGAAAAATCGGGTCGCCTGGGAAGTGACCTTGAAAAATTGGCTCATTGAACGTGACATTCTTGACGCCCACAGCTGTCTCGTCGCCATTGATCTTGATGATCTTGTCGATCATCAGGAACGGATAACGATGCGGCAGGCTGGTGAGGATCTCGGCAATGCTCATCGCAGTGAGCTCGGTGCTCTCGGTCATCCCCGCTTTTCCCCTTTGGAAAGTTTACGCATGGTGGCGAGTTCTCGCCAAAAATCCCTGATATCCTGAGCAGGCGCCCCGGCAATTTTCGAGCCCTCTGGCCAGTCCTTGGTCACGGCCGCGCGTCCATGCACGACCGAGCCGGCGCCGATGCTCAAATGCCCGGACGTCCCGACACCACCGCCCATCAACACGCCGTCGCCAACAATGGTCGAGCCTGACAGCCCGCTCATGGCCGCAATCAGACAATTGCGGCCTATGCGGCAGTTGTGGCCGATTTGCACGAGGTTGTCGATCTTGGTGCCTTCGCCAATCATCGTGTCGCCCAGTGCACCCCGATCAACGGTCGAATTGGCCCCGATCTCGACCTTGTTCTGGATCAGCACGCGACCCAGTTGCGGCAGCTTCCGGTTGGTCAGGCCAAAATCCAGCCAGCCAAAGCCCTCGGTACCGACCCGGACGCCCGAATGGATCACCACGTCATTGCCGATATGGGCACAGTCGATCGTGCAGCCCGCTGCAATGGTCGTGTTGCGACCAATGGTGACACCGGCCCCGATGACCGTATTGGCCCCGATGATCGTGCCACGGCCGATCTCAACACCCTGCCCGATCACCACATTGGAACCGAGGACCACGTCTGCTTCGAAAATCGGCTCGCCGAGATCGTCTCGTCCGCCGGCAATCACGCTTCGCGTGCTGTCGGGGTAGAAATAGTCGAGCATATCGGCGAACAGATGATGCGGCTTGTCGCTGACCAGCGCCAGACATCCCTCCGGCACCGCATCACGCAGCGCCGGCAGCACGATGACCATGCCGGCCCCGGTAATCCGCAGTTCCTCTGTGTAACTGGCATGAGCCGCCAGGGCCAGATCGCTGGGACCGGCCAGCACAAGGTCGGAAACACCATCAATGGTGAAGTCGGGATCAGCAAAACCCGTTAGCAGGTCGTCGCGCCCAAGCGCGGCCAAAACAGTGCCGACCGTTGCGGGGCCGACGAAGCGATGAAAACGAATATCGACCATGATGTCACTTAAAAGCATTGAGCCGCGGCGCTACCGCCCCGCGGCTCAATGAACTGTTGTACGGCAATAGGCTAGAGCAGTGTCTGCAACGATAGCTGGAACACCTGGGTCCGGTCCGAAGTCGACTTGTTCAGCACGTGAGCAAAATCACCACGCAGCGGACCGAACGGGCTGTCCCAGATCAGCGACGCGCCGATCGAGGTGCGCCATGGCACGTCCTGGCTGCCAGGATCGACATTGGACAACGTCGCTGTGCCAGTGCCAATCCGCGGCAGACCGTCAACCCAGGCCGCATCGGCCCAGATGGCGCCGCTCAGCCCGTAGCTCTCCGGCACGGCCGGGAGCGGGAAGTTCAGCTCCGCCGAGACACCGGCATACATGGTCGCACCGAGATATTCGCCGCTCTGCAGACGCGGCCCAAGGCCACGGCCTTCGAAACCACGGATCAGCTGGGTACCAGGATTGAACGCCTCAACAGCATGGACGCCATTGCCGCTCATATCGTTGATCACGCCGGCCTGGCCCTTCAAGCTGGCAACAATCCCACTGTCTTCGATCACCGGCACGAAATAGCGCGCCCGGGCTTCTGACTTGAGCAGATTGTGATCCCAGCCAATGTACTGCTGCGTAAAGGTTGCATACAGCCCGGTGGTTGGCTTCTTGAGGTCATCCACGCCGTTCCAGGTGAGGGAGTAACCAATAAACGCCTTGGTGAACTCCTGACCATCGACCACCAATGACGACTGATGGGCCGGATTGTCCTTATTGTCGGCAATCACCTTGTACTCGCCACCGGCGAACACGGTTGACGACAGATCAGAGGTCAGCGGGATGCCGAGGCGCAACTGGCCACCGGTCGCCTGCGAACCATAGAACGAGCTTGTCGTTTCTTCGGTGATGCGATGATAGGCATCCAGACCAGCCGACACCTTGAGACCCATGAAGCGCGGCTCGGTGAAGGAGAAGTCGAACGTCCGGCCAGCCTGCGAAGCGCCAATGGCGGCCCGCACATACTGCCCACGACCCAGGAAGTTGCGCTCGGTCAGCGAGATTTCACCCAGAATGCCGTCCACGGTCGAGTAGCCGGCAGTGGCGCCATATTCACCGGTCGACTTCTCAACCACCGCAACATTGATCACTACCTTGTCCGGCGCCGAGCCGGCAGCTGTGGTCACATTGACGGCTGAGAAAAAGCCCAGATCGTCAATATTGCTGCGACCGCGAACCACGAGTGCACGATTGAAGGGGTCGCCTTCAGCGAACTCCAGTTCGCGACGGATGACGAAGTCGCGGGTCTTGGTATTGCCGGTAATGTTGACCCGTTCGACATAGACGCGCGGACCTTCATCGACCAGATAGGTCACCTTGAAGGTGCCATTGGCCACATCACGATCCAGACGTGCCCGGACGTCAGCGAAGGAATAGCCCTGCGTGGTCGCCTCATAGGACATGTCTTCGATGGTCGACTGCAGATCGCTAACCGAATAGCGACGCCCCTCGCCCGTCTTCACCGCGCCACGAAGAGCATCGGTGTTCAGGCCGGCAATGCTGGTCTCGATACCAACATCGGCAAACTCGTACTTCTGACCTTCATTGATCGTGAAGTTGATGAAATAGGCATTGCGCGCCGCGTCATACTCGCCCACCGAGGTCACCTGTGCGTCAGGGTACCCACGATTGGCGTAATACAGCCGGACACGCTCGCGATCGACAGCCAGCTTCTGCTCGTCATAGCCGTCATCCTTGAACAACCAGCTCAGAATGCCGGTTTCCTTGGTCAGCAGCGCGCCCTTGATATTGCCGGACGAGATTGCGTTGTTGCCGGTGAAGTTGATCGCCGCGATACCCGCGCGATTGCCTTCATTGACGACAAACACCACACGAACGCGACCATCAGCGATGGACTCGACGCGCGACGTCACCCCCACGGACAGATAACCCTCACGGTCATAGGCCTGACGAATGCTCTCGATATCGGAAGCCAGCCGCTGCTGGCTGAAAATGCCAGAGGAAGAGACATTGACCATGTCCAGGAGCTGCGCGTCGCTGAAGCGCCGATTGCCCTCAAACAGCACCGAGCCTACCAATTGCTCCTGCGCCTGCACGGTCGCCACACCCACCAGTGGAATACCGGGACCTGCGATCGAAGCTACGCCCAGCATCGCTAGCGCCAGGAAAGCGCCGCGCATCAACTTGGTGTGGATCATATTATACTGCCTTCTTCGACCATGCCCGAGAAATCGCCATGCATAGCGCGCCCCCCAGCTTAATTCCATTGCACCGTTTTACCGCCTTTTTAACCAAGGACAAGGCGTAAGCCTCGTCGCGGTTAGCAAATGCTTGGTGCTCTTGTATTCCTGCAACACCTTACGAACCAAGGTTAACACAGCGTTAACGCAAGATTCCCAAGTAAGCAAAAACTGTATCATTAAAGAGCGTAAACACCATCAAGCTCAGGACAAGGGCAAATCCGATGCGGAAGCCAATTTCCTGAATTTTGATGCTGAGCGGACGCCCCCTCACTGCTTCAACCAAATAATACATGAGATGGCCGCCGTCGAGCATAGGAACCGGCAAAAGATTGAAGATACCGATATTTAGCGAGAGCAAAGCCGTCAGATTTATGAGTGCGATGATTCCCAGGGTCGCAACCTCCCCGGAAACCTTGGCCACCTTGACCGGACCACCCAGCTGTTCCACGTCACCGCGACCGACAAAGAAGTCGCCCAGAAAGGCGGCTGTCCGCTGCACGATGAAGCGAATTTCTTCGGTGGTCATGCCGATCGCCTCGATCGGTCCCGGCCGGTACAGCGTCACGTCCGTTTGTTCAACGTCCCGGCTCACCCCGATTCGCCCAATTTTCTGGGTATTGCCGAACCGGTCCTGCACCTCCACCGCCTCGGGCACCAGCACCAGCGTCTCCACCCTGTCGGCGCGCTCCAGCTCGATGCTCACCGCCCGTTCCGGACTGGTGGCAACCAGACGCTGGAAATCCTCGAAGCCGCGCACTGCATAGCCATCCACCGAGACGATAATATCGCCCGGCTCCAACCCTGCCACCTGCGCCGGCGAATCCGCAATGACCGTCCCTACCACCGGCGGTATGGTGTAGCGCCCATAACCCAGCAGCAGCGCGTACAGGATCAGAAAGGTCAGGATGACATTGGCAACCGGCCCGGCCAGCACCACCGCAATGCGCTGCCACACATTCTTGTTGGCAAACAGCCGTGGCGCCAGCTCCGGATCGGCCTTTTCCATGGCCTTGCGGTCCGGCGTGCTGGCTGGATCCATATCGCCGACAAAGCGCACATAGCCGCCCAGCGGGATTGCCGAAATCCGCCAGCGTGTGCCCTGCTTGTCATTCCAGCCAATCAGTTCCCGGCCAAAGCCGATCGAAAAGGTCTGGATGGCAATGCCGTTCCAGCGGGCGACCAGATAGTGGCCCATTTCGTGCACGAACACGATCACGGTCAGCACCGCCAGAAACGGCACGACATAGGAGAGCAGCCAATAGATGAATTCGAACATTGTCTTCCTTGTGCAGCCGGCGCGTGAGGCCAGCCTACCAGTAGAGCAGTCCCTCGGCGACTGAACCGAAGCCGGAATGCAGGGTGCCGATCAAGAGCACCAGCAACACGCCAAATGTGAGGCTGTCCAGCCGATCCATCAACCCGCCATGGCCCGGAATGATATCGCCACTGTCCTTGATGCGGAAATGCCGTTTGACGGCACTCTCGCTCAAATCACCCGCCTGCCCCAGCACGCTGATGACCGCCGACAGCACCAGACCGATCCACCAGGGCGAATCCGTCGCCAGGACCCAGACCCCCAGCCCTGCCCCGGTCCCCAGCGCCAGTCCGCCCAGCGCGCCCGACCAGGTCTTGCCCGGCGAAATATCGGGGGCCAGTTTCTCGCCGCCCATCTGCCGGCCGGTGAAGAAGGCGGCAGAATCGGTCATCCACACCACCGTACCCAGATACAGCCCGGCCCAGACCCCGGCCATGCTATCGCCGCGCATCACCAGCGCCGCAAGGATGATGGCACCAAACAGCACCAGGCCCAGCACCCGCCACCAGACACCCTCGCCGCGCGCCGCAATGGCAACCACGCAAGCCAGCCCAATCACGGCGACACTGCCCAATACGCCCCATAGCGGAAAGATCAGTCCCGACAGCGCCAGCAAGCCGATCAGCACCATGCCGATCGGGGTCAGTGGCGCGCGCGAGACCATGGTTTCCCACTCGCGGTAAGCGCCGGCAAACACCGCGCCAACCACGGCGGCGAAGAAATAGCCGCCGACAAACAGTGCGGTCGCCGTCAGCGCGATCATCACCAGCGCCGAAATCAACCGGGGTCCCAGATCGTGCCAAAGATGGCGGCGCGGACCGGGAACAACCGTCAAAGATCTATTGGGTTCGCTCACTTTTGCGCCGTTCCTATGCCGCCGAAGCGCCGATCGCGCCGCGAAAATGTCTCAAGCACCCGCACAAAGCTGGATTCATCAAAATCAGGCCAGTGCTCATCGACAAAAACGAACTCGGCATAAGCCGCCTGCCACAGCAGGAAATTGGAAATGCGCTGCTCGCCACTGGTGCGAATGATCAGATCGGGATCCGGCAGTCCCGCCGTATATAGCGCTGCGTCGATAGTGGCCTCGCAAATATCGTCGGCCGACAGGCGTCCAGCGGCAACCTCGCGCGCAATCCGGCGCGTCGCCTCGGCAATCTCGGCCTTGGCGCCGTAATTGAAGGCCACCACCAGCACCAGCCCGGTATTGCCTGCCGTCTTGGCCTCGACATCGTCGATTACCCGCACCAGAGAAGGCTCCAGGCCCTCGCGCGTACCGATGATCCGTACCTTCACATTGTTGCGGATCAGCCGCTGCAGATCGGATGCAACAAAGCGGCGCAGAAGATTGAAAATGAAAGCAACCTCTTCGCGCGGCCGCGTCCAGTTCTCGGATGAGAAACTGAACACCGTCAGGTGCTTCACGCCGTAATTGATGCACAGTTCGACCAGATTGCGCAGCGCCTTGACGCCCTCGATATGGCCCTCGGTCCGCCGCTTGCCACGCGCAATTGCCCAGCGTCCATTGCCATCCATGATGACGCCGAGATGCTCTGGCACGCGCACAGGCGCGTGCTGCACAGGATCTGCTGCGATGGCCGGATCAATAGACATCTACGCCCTCCAGCGCAGCGGGCTGTCTCAAACCTGCATGATTTCAGCTTCTTTGGTCGCAACAACCTGATCGATCTCGGCAACGGCGGCATCAGTGGCTTTTTGCACCAGATCGGACTGGGCGCGCACGTCATCCTGCCCAAGATCACCGTCTTTTTCGGCCTTCTTGAGCGCGTCCATGCCATCGCGACGGATGTGCCGCACCGCGACGCGCGCCGCTTCGGCATAATTGTGGGCGACCTTGGTCAGCTCGCGACGACGCTCTTCATTAAGCTCGGGCAGCGGCACGCGAATGATCTGCCCCTCACCCATCGGATTGAGCCCCAGACCGCTATCGCGAATGGCCTTTTCAACCGCATTGGCCATGCTGCGATCCCACACCTGCACGCTGAGCATGCGCGCCTCGGGGACGGTGACGGTGGCAACCTGGTTGAGCGGCATGCGCGACCCGTAGGCCTCCACGGTCACCGGCTCCAGCAGGCTGGCGCTGGCACGGCCGGTGCGCAAGCCCATCAATTCGTCCCGCAGGGACGCAATCGACTTCTGCATGCGGGTTTTAAGGTCGTCCAGGTCATATGCCATTTTTTTCGTCCTTCCAGTCCAGATCTGCTAGCCAACGCGCGTCGAACGGGCAGTCCCCGCCAGCACGCCAGCCAGGCCAGCTTCGTCGTCAAGTGCATATACGATTATCGGCAAGCCATTGTCGCGGGCAAGCGCGAATGCTGCAGTATCCATGACCTTGAGATTGCGGCCAATGACTTCATCATAGCTCACCGTTTCATAGCGGGTGGCGTTGGGATCGGTCTTGGGATCGGCTGAATAGACGCCATCCACCTTGGTCCCCTTG
This sequence comes from Devosia alba, assembly GCF_039938915.1. Taxonomy (NCBI): domain Bacteria; kingdom Pseudomonadati; phylum Pseudomonadota; class Alphaproteobacteria; order Hyphomicrobiales; family Devosiaceae; genus Devosia; species Devosia alba. Next base: position 335,133 of record NZ_JBDUUI010000001.1, read on the forward strand.
AGCAGAACATCGCAATCGAGCTCGATGGCCTTGAGCGCTGCGGCTGTATCGGTGGTGAAGAACGGATTGCCGGTGCCGCCGGCGCACACCACCACAAAGCCCTCATCAAGCGCCGCCTTGGCAGCGCGGGCGGTAAAGCTGTCGGCCACCGATGGCATGTTGAGCGCCGAGAACACCTTGGACTTCATGCCCTGCCGGGTGATGGCATTGCTCAGGGCCAGCGAATTGATCACCGTGCCCAGCATGCCCATCAGATCGGCGGTCACCCGGTCGGTGCCATTGGCGGCCACGGCCATGCCGCGGAAGATATTGCCAGCCCCGATCACGATAGCGATCTGCGTGCCGCTTTTGGCGGCATCAGCGACCTGCTTGGCGACGGACTGCAGAAATTCAGGTTCAATACCGAATGATTGGTCTCCGGCCAGCACCTCACCCGATACCTTGAGCAAAATGCGTTTGTAGGCAGGCACCATCATCGAACCCCTTGCGGAAAAAACGGCGGGGCACCGAATCCGGCAGCCCTGCAGACACTAAGGCAAAAGCGCCTTCAAAAGAAAGCGCTACGCCAGTTGAAACGAATTCAGACAGAGTTTTGTGCTCAATCCCGGGCCAAAACATGGCCGAGCGGGAGAACGGCGGGCAGGCCCTTGGGCCCACCCGCAATCTTGTGGGGCGTGACTAGCTCTTCACGCCGGCAGTGGCAGCGACTTCAGCGGCGAAGTCGCTCTCGGCCTTCTCGATGCCCTCGCCCAGGGCAAAGCGCACAAAGCGGGTCAGCTTGATCGGCGCACCAACATCCTTTTCGGCGTTCTTGATGGCGTCGGCGACCTTGGTCTCACCGTCGATCACAAACACCTGGCTGAGCAGCGTGACTTCTTCGAAGTACTTGCGCATCCGGCCTTCGACCATCTTTTCGGCGATCTCGGCGGACTTGCCGCTTTCCTTGACCTGCTCGAGAATGATGGCACGCTCGCGCGCCACCACATCCTGATCCAGTTCGTCGGTCGAAATCGCCTGCGGCTGGGCCGCTGCGATGTGCATCGCCAGCTGCTTGCCGAGAGCCGACAGCGCAGCCTTGTCGCCGCTCGATTCCAGCGCCACCAGAATGCCGATCTTGCCCAGGCCGGCCTTGACGGCGTTGTGGACATAGCTTTCCACCACGCCATCCGTGACCGAAACGATCGCGGTGCGGCGCAGATTCATGTTTTCGCCGATCTTGGCGATGGCGTCGTTCAGTTCGGCCGAAACCGAATGGGCCGAGCCCGGGAACGGCATGTCGGCCAGCTTGGCGACATCGCCATTGGCGTCCAGCGCCAGCTTGGCAATGGTGCCGACAATGTCCTGGAACTGCTCGTTGCGGGCAACGAAATCGGTTTCCGAGTTCACTTCGACAGCGGCAGCGCTGGTGCCGGCGGTAGCAATGCCAACCAGACCTTCAGCGGCAACGCGGTCGGCCTTCTTGGCGGCCTTGGCCAGGCCACGGGTGCGCAACCAGTCGATTGCCGCTTCCATGTCGCCATTGGTTTCAGCCAGGGCCTTCTTGCAGTCCATCATCCCGACGCCAGTCGAGTCGCGGAGCTGCTTGACCATTCCTGCAGTGATTTCCATGGTGTCACCTCTTGGCGGCCCCATCACCGGGGCCGCATGGTTCAAATCAGTACAATGTTCGCCAATAGCGAACTTAGTTGACGGTTGGCTCTGCGGCCGGTGCTGCAGCGGCAGGCTCTGCGGCAGCAGGCGCTTCCGGAGCGGCTTCAACCGGCAGCTCTTCAGCCGGTGTACGCTCGGTGGCGCCGGCATCCGCACCGAAATCCGACGACGAACGGGCAATACCATCGATGGCCGCCTTGGCGATCAGCGAGGTGTACAGCTCCAGCGCGCGCGAGGCATCGTCATTGCCGGGGATGGCGTAGTCGACCGTGTCGGGATCGCAATTGGTATCGACGATGGCAATAACCGGAATCCCCAGACGACGGGCTTCCTTGATCGCATTGGCTTCCTTGTTCGTGTCGATCACGAACAGCAGCGATGGCAGGTTGCCCATGTCCTTGATGCCGCCCAGATCACGCTCCAGGCGCTCACCTTCGCGGCTCATCATCAGACGTTCCTTCTTGGTGCGCAGAGCGAGCTGGTCTTCGCTCATGCCTTCCAGCTCGCGCAGGCGAGCGATGGACTTGGAAATCGTCTGCCAGTTGGTCAGCGTGCCGCCGAGCCAGCGCGAGTTCACAAAATACTGGGCGGACTGCTTGGCAGCCTCGGCCACCAGGGGGGCAGCCTGACGCTTGGTGCCAACGAACAGCAGACGGCCGCCATCAGCAACCGTGTCGCTGACCAGCTGCAGCGCACGGCTCAGTGCCGGCACGGTCTGGCTCAGATCGAGAATGTGGATGTCGTTGCGAACGCCGAAAATGTGGCGTTCCATCTTGGGGTTCCAGCGGTGCTTCTGGTGACCAAAGTGAACGCCAGCTTCGAGCAATTGACGCATAGAAAAATCGGGCAGTGCCATGATGGCTGCTCCTTGTTTACCGGTTGATGCCTCCACGAAGCCTTGCGACGGTATCCCGCCACCGGATGGCATTTCGGTTTCCCGAAACACCTGCCTCGTGTGTGAAATCGCGCTGACACGCAGTCAAACGCATGCGCGCTATAGGCGAAGACCGCCATAAAGGCAAGCGCAAGCGCCGCCTGCGACGCGGGTATCGGACAAGACGGACTCCGAGACGGCTTTCGCCCCTTGAGTAAAATAAAATGAGACGAGAGCCGTCTCGGAGCGCTGGTTTTTGGAACTGTCCGGCGGCATGGGGGTCGCTCGCCCCCTCACGGCCGGACTTGGAACCTGTGGAAGAGGTGCCTCCCACCCAGCTCACCCCACCACTGTTCACCTGCAGGCCGCCGTGTGGGGTGATGGCGGCAGTATGCGCGCGGTTTTGGCTGCGGGGATAAGATGGGCACATTCGCCATTGCGGGGTGACGTTCTGCCGGCGCCGAACAGGTAACCGCACGCTTACCGATCAGGCAGGATTGGTCACCGCCGCGCTCCCGTCCGCATCGTCATCGTCCTTGCCCGCGGCATAGGCGCGCGACAGGTCGCGATAGGGGCGCGAATTGAAGGCGATCACCGTCACCAGCACACCGACCATGCCGGCCAGGGTGAAGACCAGCGCCATGCCCCGGTCGGGACCGGTACCGAACCAGAAGCCGATCGATTGCGCCCCTGCCCCGTCGGTCATGAACGGGATCACCACGAACTGGGTGAGCGGTCCGATCAGGAACGCGGTCAGGGGCGAGGCGGATTGCTCCACCGACTGGGCAAAGCCGAACACGCGCCCCTGCCGTTCCAGCGGCACCACCTTCTGCAGGGTGGTGTGTTCGGCCGCCTCGGCATAGGGCCCCAGCAGCATCCAGACGAAACAGCCTGCGGCCAGCAGCCAGATCGAGGATTGGAGCGTAAAGACGCAGCAGGCGGACCAGGTGATCAGGTTCACCAGCAGCAGCGTGCGCAGCGGGTTCTTGCCCAGTCCGGTGCGGGAGATGATGATGCCGCTCAGGATAAAGGCGGTGGACAGCACGCCGAACAGCAGGCCCCAGACCTCGACGCTCACCAGCGACAAGCCATAGGCGTCGAGCAGCGCCATGAAGATGCCACCCAGGAAATTGTTGAAGCAGGCAAAAAAGATCAGGGCAAACAGCCCCGGCACGGCGGCAATCACGCCGATCGTGCCGGCGATATCGACGCGCCTGGGTTCGGCCGGCTGATCGGCGCTCGGCGCCACGCGTCCCTCATCGACGCGCACCAGGCCAAGATGCAGCAGGACCAAAACTGTGCTGACCAGGGCCAGGCTGATCACGCCGAACATGCCGGTATAGGCGACCAGAAAGCCGGAAATAACCGAGGTGGTGAGAAAGCCGATGCCCGAGACCATGCCGACCAGGCCATTGGCCTTGTCGCGTTCGCCTTCCGGAATAAGGATCGTCACCAATGTGGTCAGGGCGATGGAGCGGATATTGCCGGCAATCACCCCCAGCATCACCAGCAGCACGAAGCCCCAGAGATAGGGGCCATAAGGGTCGGTAAAGGCGCCTTCCGGCTCCAGCAGCAGGATCACGAGGCTTGCCCCGTAGAACAGCGCCGAGACCAGGCTCGAGCCCAGCATCGCCGTTTTCTTGGCATTGTGATCGACGATCGAGCCGAACCAGAAGCCGAAACCCGCGGTGAATACCAGATAGACGCCGGCGATCATGCCGGTCGCGAACACCGACTGGGTTTCAATGAAGGTCCAGAACGTGATGGCGAACCAGACGGTGAAATTGGTGATATTGGCCACGAGGTTATTGGCCAGGATTTGGTGAAACGGCTTCATCTTTCGGCCTCGTTCCTGCGGCCGCGCGCTATGCGGGCGGGCAATTGCTGAGTGTAGCTGTGCGCCGGCAGACTGACGAGATGTGTCAGCAGCCGGCACCATGGCGACGAGCAGCAAAGGGGGTTTTCGACACGCTTGCGCGAAGGGAGGCCGCGTATGCCGGCGATTCCGGGATGAGCTGCAACAACGCAGGGAGCAGCCGGTCTGACGGTGCGAACGGAAAAAGGCGGAGGACGGGCTCCTGGCAGTCGCGCATCCTACCCGAACGACACCATCTAAGCAGAGCGCGCCTGCGACCGGGCCGACCGGAGGTCCCGGGCCGGTGATTGTCCGAACAGCCGGCCATATTCGCGGGTAAATTGCGGGATGCTCTCATAGCCAACGGCATAGGCCGCATTGCTGATGGCAGCGCCCTCGGCCATCAGCATTCGGCGCGCTTCGATCAGCCGGAACTGCTTTTGAAACTGCAGCGGCGTCAGCGACGTCACGGCCCGGAAATGGTCATGGAAGGACGAGGTGCCCATGCCTGCAGCCTTTGCCAGCTGCTCGACCGGCAGCACGTCGGCATGGCGTTCGCGAATGATCGCTACGGCACGGCGGATGCGCTGGACATGGCTGTCGCTGACACCAAGCGCCCGGATGGCACCGCCATGGCGTCCGGAGAGCAGCCAGAAGTGGAGCTCGCGAACAAGCTGGTTCTGCAGGACCGACAGTGAGGCCGGGCGATTGATCAGCCGCATCAGGCGCAGGGCCACATCAGCCACCTCTGCATCAGTGGGATCGACGCGAACCGGCTGACCAGCCACGAATGGCGACGAGCCGATCTCGTCGACCAGGGTCGCGATGACAGACGGATTCAGGTCGACGATCAGGGAATAGTAGGGTTCGGCGGCATTGGCCCGGGTGACCTGGCTGACGGTCGGCACATCGGCGGTGATGAGCAGCGAGTCCCCCGCACCGAAGTCGTAGGTGTCGCTACCCTGCATAACCCGTTTGTTGCCCTGCAATACCAACGCGACCATGGGCGAATTGATGGCGAACTGCAGGGCCGTCGGAACCAGTTCCCGAACGATCGTCAGGCCGGGTATGGGCGTCCTGGCTATGCCCACCGCGTCGGTGTGGATCGAAGCAAAGCGATGGACGGCGGCGAGCAGGGTGTTTTCCATAGCAAAACTCTAGTGCCAGGCGCTGACGACCACAACCGGCATTGGAGGATTAGGCAAGACAAGTCGAGTTTCGGGCAACCGGGGCTTCTTCAGCCGGGCAATAACGCCTTCCATCAATCGCAACGGAAGGACATCTCCATGACAACCATATCCATCGTCACCGGCGCCAGCCGCGGCCTGGGTCGCAACACGGCCCTCAATATTGCCCGCATGGGCGGCGACGTCATCCTGACCTATCGCAACGGCCAGGAAAATGCCGAGCGCGTGGTCGCCGAGATCGCGGCTCTTGGCCGCAAAGCCGTGGCCCTGCAGCTCGACACCGGCGTCGTCGCCAGCTTCCCCGCCTTTGTCGAAAAGGTGCGCGCGATCCTTGCTTCCTGGGAACGTGACGGCTTCGATCACCTCGTCAACAATGCCGGGCATGGTGAGATGGCAATGCTTGCCGAAACCACCGAGGCCCAGTTCGACGCCCTGTTCGACGTGCATGTAAAGGGCGTGTTCTTTCTCACTCAGGCGCTGTTGCCCCTGCTGGTCGATGGCGGTCGGATCGTCAATTTCTCGAGTGGGCTGACCCGCGTCTCCAGCCCAGGTTTTTCAGCTTACTCCGCTGCCAAGGGCGCCGTCGAAATCATGACGCTCTATATGGCCAAGGAACTGGGCAGCCGCGGCATTACCGCCAATACCATTGCGCCCGGCGCGATCGAGACGGATTTCCTGGGTGGGGTCGTGCGCGATACGCCGGCCTACAAGGAAGCCTTTGCCGCCATGATCGCCCTGGGCCGCGTGGGCCTGCCGGACGATATCGGGCCAGCCGTCGCCAGCCTGCTGCAGCCCTCCAACCGCTGGGTCACCGCGCAGCGGATCGAAGTTTCGGGCGGCCAGAACATCTAGCCATACCGACAGGCACGGTCGTCGCGACCCAGGCGATGACCGGGCCACCTCGGCCAATGCGGTCGATCCATTCGCGACAATTCGGAATGGCGTGACAAACGCACTAGTAGCACCAGCGCTGATAGGCCGGGTTGTCGACTTTCATATCCTCGAACAGCCAAACCATCCTGTCCAGAAACCAAGTCTTGGCGAGGATAACGCCGCCGATTCCGGCAAGGGTCGGCCAAGCGTCCAGCATGGCCAGTCCGTAAATCGCCAGAAGCGAAGTTGAACCGTTGAGGATCGAAAGCAGCAATGCCGCCCGTCGATGCCCGGCAGGAATGGGAATCAGCTTGCGATTCAACCATACCCGTTCACCGAGCACCGCCTTTGACGCCCAATTGTCTGTTGAGTTGGGCTTTGGGAAAATCCTGGGATTAGCCCAGATCCAAAGCATGGCGGCGGCAATTGGCAGCAGCGACCACCATCCGAGCCAGATGCGACTCCATATCCCCATGGCGAGCAGCGGCAGGCCCAGATAGCGCGTATAAACGCTCAGGGGATTGGCATGACGTTGCCATGTGGCGTCATCCATCGACATGATGCGTTCCGCGATACTGTCATTGCCACTCATGCTGACGCTCCCTGCTTCGCGAAAATCCCGAAACCTGCAACAGACAGGATCGGGGGACAAGAACCACCTGCAAGGTCCGCTTCAGGCGTCCTCACCTCATGACCTGAACGACCCAAACGGGGTCGGAAGCTGTCAGCGCGTTGTGGTATGGTCCGTCGATCCAAGCGCCGACCCTCGGCGGCCCAGAGGCCCAATGCGCGGCCTCAGCCTGGACTGGGTCGATCCCCTCAGTGAAACCGCACATCCGTCACGCCGTCCAGCGCCTTGATGCCGCCGGCGACGGCGGTGGTGAGCAGATAGGTGCCGGGCAGTTCGATCTCGTATTCGCGGGCGCCGCCCTCGCGGATGACCACGAAATTGACGCTCCCCTCCCCGCCCCGCTTGAGCTGCGCAGCGATGGAGCCGAGCGGCGCGGCGCTGGCGGCGAACACCGTCAGGCGCCGGTCGATCTTTTCGGCCATGCCCTCGATCAGCTCGGCCGACAGCAGGCGCAGGCTGACGCCTTCGGCGCGTTCATCGGCGCCCACCTGCAGGATCACCGACTTGCCCGGCTGCAACAGGGCGCCGAACTGGCTGATCTGCTCGGAAAAGGCGATCACCTCAAAGCTGCCGGACTGGTCGGACAGCGTCAGGATCATCATTGGCGTGCCCTTGCGGGTGCGGCGATCCTGCCGCCCGCTGATCGTGCCGGCCAGCCGCCCGGCCGAAGCGCCATCCTTGACGGCGCGCTCGAAATCGGCCCAGCGCTGCACGCGCAGCTTGTCGAACATATCGGCATAGGCATCGAGCGGATGGGCCGAAAGGTGAAAGCCGAAGGCACTCAGCTCGCGGTCGGCCCGCTCGGTGGTGCTCCAGTCCGGCACGCCCTCGGGCAGGCGCACGGTTTCGGGCTCACCGGCGTCGAACATGTTCCACTGGCCCTCATTGCGCTCGGCGGTCAGCGAATGGGCCATGCCCATCACCGCCTCGATGGCGGCAAAGGCCACCTCGCGCCGCGGCACGATGGCGTCAAAGGCGCCGGCATTGGCCAGGGTTTCCAGCGTGCGCTTGGAGAGCACGCGCGGATCGACGCGGCGGGCAAAATCGCCCAGATCGGCAAACGGGGTATCGCCGCGCACCTCGACGATGTGTTCGGCCACCTGCCGACCCACGCCCTTGACCGCGCACAGGCCATAGAGAATGGCCTTGTCCTTGACCGAAAACACCACCTGCGAGCGGTTGACGCAGGGCGGCACCAGCTCGATCTTGTTGCGCTTGGCCTCGCTGCGGAACTCGGCCAGCTTGTCGGTATTGCCCATGTCCAGCGTCATCGACGCGGCGAGGAATTCGTGCGGGTAATGCGCCTTGAGATAGGCCGTCTGGTAGGAGACGAGCGCATAGGTCGCCGCATGGCTCTTGTTGAAGCCGTAATTGGCGAATTTGGCCAGCAGGTCAAAGATCGTATCGGCCTGGCCCTGCTTGAGCCCGTGCCGGATGGCGCCCTCGCGGAAGCGCTCGCGCTGCGCATCCATCTCGGACTTGATCTTCTTGCCCATGGCGCGGCGCAGCATATCGGCTTCGCCCAGCGAATAGCCCGAGAGCAGCTGGGCGATCTGCATCACCTGCTCCTGGTAGACGATGATGCCATAGGTCTCGTCGAGCACCTTGGAGAGGTCCTCGTGCGGATATTCCACATCCTCGCGCCCGTGCTTGCGGTCGCAGAACATCGGAATATTGTCCATCGGACCGGGGCGATACAGCGCCACGATGGCGATGATGTCCTCGAAGCGGTCGGGTTTCATGTCGAGCAGCGCCCGACGCATGCCGGCGCCCTCGACCTGGAACACGCCAAAGGTGTCGCCGCGGGCATAGAGGTCGTAGGTCGGCTTGTCGTTGATCGGGATGTCTTCAATGCGGAAGCTGCCGCCATCCAGATTGACCATATTGACCGCGTATTGCACCGTGGTCAGGGTTTTCAGGCCCAAAAAGTCGAACTTGACCAGCCCGGCGGCCTCGCTCCACTTCATATTGTACTGGCACACCGGCATGTCCGAGCGCGGATCGCGATAGAGCGGCGCCAGATCATGCAGCGGCCGGTCGCCGATGATGATGCCCGCGGCATGGGTGGAGGCGTGGCGGAACAGGCCTTCCAGCACCTTGCCTATCGCCACCAGGTCGGCCACCGTTTCGTCCTCGTCGGCCATGGCCTTGAACTCGGGGACTTCCTTCATGGTGCGCTCGATCGACCACGGATCGGCCGGATTGGCCGGCACCATCTTGCAGATGCGGTCAACCTGGCCATAGGGCATCTGCAGCACGCGACCGACGTCGCGCAGCACGGCGCGGGCCTGCAGCGTTCCGAAGGTGATGATCTGGCTCACCTGCTCGGTGCCATATTTGCGCTGCACGTAGCGAATGACCTCTTCGCGCCGGTCCTGACAGAAGTCGATGTCAAAGTCGGGCATCGAGACGCGCTCGGGATTGAGGAAGCGCTCGAACAGCAGATTGTAGGCCAGCGGGTCCAGATCGGTGATGGTGGTGGCATAGGCCACCAGCGAGCCGGCACCCGAGCCACGCCCCGGCCCCACCGGAATGCCCTGCGCCTTTGACCAGCGGATAAAGTCAGCCACGATCAGGAAATAGCCGGGGAACTTCATGGAGGCGATGATGCCCAGCTCGAACTCCAGCCGCTCCCAGTATTCCGCTGCCGTCTTGCCCGGCGCCGGGCCCGTGGCCGCGAGGCGATTGCGCAGGCCCTCTTCGGCCATGGCGCGCAGCGCGTCGGCCTCGGCGGCCACCGCATCGTCCTCGCTCAGATCGGGCGCGGCGGCGAATTTGGGCAGGATCGGCTTGCGCGTCAGCGGCCGATACGAGACGCGCCGCGCGATCTCCACGGTCGAGTCCAGCGCTTCGGGCAGGTCCGAGAACAGCGCGGCCATTTCGGCGCGGGTCTTGAAGTAATACTGGTCGTTCAGCTTGCGCCGCTCGGTCTGGGCCAGCACGGTGCCGCCGGCAATGGCCAGCAACGCGTCATGCGCCTCATATTCCTTGACCGATTTGAAGAATGGCTCATTGGTGGCCACCAGCGGAATGCCCTTGCGATAGGCATAGTCGATCAGCCGCGGCTCCACCGCCGCCTCCTGCACCCGGCCATGGCGCTGCAATTCGATATAGAAGCGCTCGCCAAACAGCTCCGCCAGGCGGTCCAGCCGCTTGATGGCATTGGCGTCCTGCCCCTGGGCAAAGGCCATGTCGATGGCCCCCTCGGGGCCACCGCTCAGGCAGATCAGCCCGTCGAGCCGATCGCGGCTGAGCCAGTCGAGCTGCGCCCGCGCCGTGCCGCCATCGCCCTCGATGAACGATTGCGACACCAGCCGCGACAGATTGCCGAACCCGGTTTCGGTCTGCGCCAGCAGCACCACGCTGGACTTGCCCGCCCAGGCGACATGGCCGCGCTCGCTGACGCGCTCTTCGCCGGCGGCGAAATCGATGGCCAGCTCCACCCCGACCAGCGGCTGAATGCCCTTCTTGCTGGCCTTTTCGGAAAACTCCAGCGCGCCAAACAGATTGCCGGTATCGGCAATGCCCAGCGCGGGCTGCGCGTCTTCGCCGGCCAGCTTGAGAATGGTGTCGAGCTGCAGCGCCCCCTCAAGCAGGGAATAGGCAGAGTGGACGTGAAGGTGAATAAAACCGGGGCCTGTCATGACTACCTTTATGACTGGCGCGGGACGATGATCATACCGTGCCGATGGCGCAATCCACAGCGCAGCGCGCGCCGGGTTTCAGCGCCGCACGCTGCAGACGCTGCAGCGTCACACGAGTCGGGCCAGCATATCCATCCAGGTGAGCGAACCAATGGTGAAGGCGCCCAGCGTAACGAATGCGGCAAAGTCCTTGATGAAAGTGAGCATCTGCATCTCCCGTGTTGCTATTATGTTCTTATATGTTCGATGTTTGTTCCTGTCGAGTGTGTAGAACGGGAACAGCGGGGATTGCTGGCAATTGGTTAGCAGACTGTTAGCATTTGCGCTGGCGGCCAACGCAAGGCCCTTGCCGCCGGCCGCGCAACGGGCCAGTTTCCGTGACCGAACCCTGCGCGAGACTCAGCACCATGACGCCAACCCCGCAACTCAGCCTGGGCCTGCTGCTCACCGCCTCCGCCGGGTTTTCCGACGTGGTCAGCTTCATCGAGCTGGGCGGCCACTTCACCTCCTTTGTCAGCGGCAATACCACCCAGCTCGGCGATGCCCTGGCCCAGGGCAGCTGGTCGGTGGCGCTGCTGACCGGCTCGCTGGTCGGCCTGTTCTTTGCCGGCAGCCTGCTCGGCTCGCTGCTCGCCTTGCTGGCCGGGCCGCGCTGGGGCTCGAGCCTGGTGACGGCGCTGGTGGTGCTGAGCTTTCTGGCCACCCTGGCCGGCGCGGCCCTGGGCAGTCCACCGCGCCAGTTCATGCTGTTCCTTGCTGCCGGCGCCGGGGCGCAGAACGCCATCGTGCCCTCGACCGGCTCGGTGCGGCTGGGCACCACCTTCGTTACCGGCACCTTGTTCACCGCCGGCCAGGATTTGGCCCTCGCGCTGCGCGGCCTGGCGCCGCCCTGGCGCTGGGCCCAGCATCTGCTGGTCTGGTTCTCGCTGCTGCTGGGCGGCCTGCTCGGCGGCCTCGGCTATGCCTATGCCGGCCTCAACGCCCTGCTGCTGCCCGGTCTGGTCTATCTCGGCTTTCTCATCGCCTTCATCCTGCGCCGGCCGGGCAAGGTCCTGGACTGACCTCGCCGCGGTTCTGCCACCGGCATGCGGGCCGGCCTGTCGGGCCGACCCGCATTGATCCGTAACCGCAGCGTTACCCGCGACGCGGCGGCGCCACCAGGAAGGCCAGCTTGAAGGCCAGCGGATTGACCAGCTGGCTGACGACAAAGGCGATGGGCCAGGCAGTGATGAAGGTCACCGGCCAATGGGCAAGAGAGGCGGGCCCGGCATTCAGAAAGCCCATGATCCCCGACATGACCAGAGCCATGAAAAAGGTGATGAACAGGGACAGGACGAGCTGGGTTTTCTTGGGCATGAAGTCTCCATCGGGGCCGGCTGACGGAGACTATCCCACGTCAGCACCAGCCCTGAACAAGGGTTGGTGCCAGTGGGACCGCAGAAACTGCGACGAAGCCTGCATGGCAGGGACCGGGATACCAACCGGCGACTTCTTTCGGCTTGCGTGACCTAGCCAAAGCCCCGCCACCGCGCAAGCCCGGGTGGCGAATGGCTGGCCTGCGCAGAAAACGCTTACGAAGGCGCGCGTTTTGGGAGCAAGCGGCCGCCGTCATTTGTCGGCGGCACGGTGAGGTAATAGACAGAGCGGCAAACACGTCTGGTGACAGCTCCCGACCCGAGGCTGTGTGAAAATTCGGCTTGGCGAGAAGTCGATAGAATGGAATTCTACCGATTGTCGTCGGGCTCGCGTTTCACCTGGTCAAACGGCCTGTAGGGTGCCGCAAATGCGCAAATTGGCGTTTGAAACCCGCGTACTCGGACTGCCTGGGGAATGGTTTTCTAGCTGCAACTTTCACGGCCGAGTTTTCACACAGCCTCGACCCGATATCGGTCATTATCGGTCAAACGATGAAACACCAGAAGTTGCCGTTCCTGTTGCCGCCTTGTCTGCAGGCAGAGTAAACTCGTGGCCTGCCGCTCACGGAGCCTCACATGAGCCTAGCTCGATATGCACTGCTTTTATCCGCAATCGCGTGTGTTACGTTTTTTGTCGCGTCGTGCATGCCGAGGAAAGCTGTAAATGATCTAGACGCGCAACTTCTCACATTTCTACGTGAAAGAGACCGGCTTTGGTTCACGCCGAGGGATCAAGGTGGCTTCAGGGAAGCCGATGTCTCAGACGAGATATGCCCGGTCGTGTCGCTGGAGAGTCTGCGCGAGATCGTGGAGATCGATAGCCGAGCGATAAGATACAACCCTCTGACAACGGTTGGTGAAAAGTGGAGCCATCAATACTCAATAGCGGAGACGACAGGGTTCATGCGAACACCCACATTGGTGATTTGGTTGTCCGAAGACGGCTCCCAATGCAACACCGGGTTCAGAATGTATGGATCAATTTGAATATTAGATCATCTCTAACCACTGCAGCATTGAGCTGCACCCAACACACAGTGCATTTGTCCGCTTTGGCCGCCGGTTTACCGAAACCCGACAGTCCCATTCCCACCCCGAAGCCGTCCACCCCAAAGCCGCCCCTACGAAAAAAAGGCCCGGATCGCTCCGGGCCTCTTTTCTTGCCATGCCAAGCGGCATTAGCTCTTGTCGACGGTCGCCTTGGGCTTTTTCGGCTTGGGCAGGGCTTTGGGCTTGGCGGCGCGCGGTGGTGCCGCGATCAGCTCGAGCTTGGCGTCCTTGCCTTCGCCGACCACCGCCACGGTGACGGTGCCACCCTTGACCAGTTCGCCAAACAGCACCTCCTCGGCCAGCGGCTTCTTGATGTATTCCTGAATGACCCGGCCCAGTGGCCGCGCCCCCATGCGTTCATCATAGCCGCGTTCGGCCAGCCAGTCGGCGGCCTCGGGCTGCAGCACAATGGTGACATTGCGCTCGGCCAGCTGGCCTTCAAGCTGCAGCACGAACTTCTCGACCACCCGGCGCACCACTTCGCGCGGCAGCGGGGCAAAGGAGATGATCGCATCGAGCCGGTTGCGGAATTCGGGGCTGAACAGGCGGTTGATCGCCTCTTCATCGTCGCCCTGCTCGCGCTTGCGCCCAAAGCCGATCGGGCTCTTGGCCAGCTCCATGGCGCCCACATTGGACGTCATGATCAGGATGACATTGCGGAAATCCACCGACTTGCCGGTGTGATCGGTCAGCTTGCCGTGGTCCATCACCTGCAACAGGATGTTGTAGAGATCGGGATGGGCCTTCTCGATTTCGTCGAGCAGCACCACGCAATGCGGGTTCTGATCGACGCCGTCGGTCAGCAGACCCCCCTGGTCGAACCCGACATAGCCCGGCGGGGCACCAATCAGCCGGCTGACGGTGTGGCGCTCCATGTACTCCGACATGTCGAAGCGCAGCAGTTCCACGCCCAGCGTATCGGCCAACTGCTTGGCCGCTTCGGTCTTGCCGACACCGGTGGGGCCGGTGAACAGATAGGAACCGATCGGCTTTTCCGGCTCGCGCAGGCCGGCGCGGGCCAGCTTGATCGCCGAGGACAGGGCAGTGATGGCCGCATCCTGGCCGAACACCACAGTCTTGAGGTTCTGCTCGAGGCTCGCCAGCATTTCGGAATCCGACTTGGACACCGATTTGGGTGGAATGCGCGCAATGGTGGCGATGGTGGCCTCGATGTCTTCGACCTCGATCACCTTCTTGCGCTTGTCGGGCGTCAGCAGCATCTGGCTGGCGCCGGTCTCGTCGAGCACGTCGATCGCCTTGTCGGGCAGCTTGCGGTCATTGATATAGCGCGCGCTCAGTTCCACCGCCGCCTTGAGGGCGTCATCGGTGTACTTGATCTTGTGGAACTCTTCGAAATACGGCCGCAAACCCTTCACGATCTCGATGGCGTCCGGAATTGACGGCTCGTTGACGTCGATCTTCTGGAAGCGCCGGACCAGGGCCCGGTCCTTTTCAAAGAACTGGCGATATTCCTTGTAGGTGGTCGAGCCGATGCAGCGGATCGCCCCGCTCGCCAAAGCTGGCTTGAGCAGGTTGGACGCATCGAGCGCACCGCCCGAGGTGGCGCCAGCGCCGATCATGGTGTGGATCTCGTCGATGAACAGCACCGAGTCGGGCAGCTTTTCGAGCTCCTTCATCACCGCCTTGAGGCGTTCCTCGAAGTCGCCGCGATAGCGGGTGCCCGCCAAAAGCGAGCCCATGTCGAGCGAGTAGATCACCGCATTGCGCAGCACTTCGGGCACATCGCCTTCGACGATCTTGCGGGCCAGGCCCTCGGCAATGGCGGTCTTGCCCACGCCGGCGTCGCCGACATAGAGCGGGTTGTTCTTGGACCGGCGGCACAGCACCTGAATGGTGCGGCGCAGCTCGGCATCGCGCCCAATCAGCGGGTCGATCTTGCCGGCCCGGGCCTTCTCGTTGAGGTTGACGGCAAAATCGGCCAGCGCCGAGGTCTTCTTGGCCTCGGCACCGCCTTCGGCATGGGCCTCGCCATCGTCAACGCCATGCACCTTGCGGTCTTCGCTCGGCCCCGACTTGGTAATGCCGTGGCTGATGAAGTTGACCGCGTCGAGCCGGCTCATGTCCTGCTGTTCGAGGAAATAGGCGGCGTGGCTTTCGCGCTCGGCGAAAATCGCCACCAGCACATTGGCGCCGGTCACCTCTTCGCGCCCGGAAGACTGGACGTGAATGACGGCGCGCTGAATCACGCGCTGGAACGCGGCGGTGGGCCGCGCGTCCTGGCCGCTGGGCACGATCAGGCTGTCCAGCTCTTCATTGATGAAATCTTCGAGGTCGCTCTTGAGCGCGTCGACATCGACGTCGCAGCCGGTCAGCACGGCGATCGTTTCACGGTCGTCGGTGAGGGCCAGCAGCAGGTGCTCGAGCGTTGCGAACTCATGGTTACGCTCACGCGCCAGGTTCATTGCCTGATGCAGGGCCTTTTCAAGTCCGCGGGAGAATGAGGGCATATGATGTTCCTATTGCTTTTCCATCACGCATTGCAGCGGATGCTGGTTTTTGCGCGCCGTATCCATCACGCGTGTGACCTTGGTCTCGGCCACTTCGTATGGATAGATGCCGCACTCACCGACCCCCTTTTGGTGAACGTGCAGCATGATCTGCATGGCGTCTTCACGCGATTTGTTGAAGACGTCCTGCAGCACGAGAATGACGAACTCCATCGGCGTGTAGTCGTCATTGAGCAGCAGCACCCGATACAGGCTCGGGCGCTTGGTCTTGGGCCGGGTCTTGGTGATGGTCCCGGTTTCGGTGTCACCCTTACCAGGATCTTCGTTCTTGGGCCCGGCCATACCGGTCAGGGGCACCAGATCCGCAGGGGCCGGCGCCTCAACGGTCAGTGCGAGGCAGTCATTGAAGGTCATTGGCAAATCATCTGTCGTGAAGAAAACGAAGCAGCATGGTGGGAGCCATTATGTAGGCAAAAGAACGCCGGTGTTAAGGCCCCATGCTTCCCGAATTTGTGATGCGGACAATATGCTCGCCGCGCAAGGCTTATACGACGACAATACCGGTCTGGATTGCTCGCGGCGGTGACGCATTGACCCGCCGCTCGCCTTCCCGCGCACAAGGGCCCGGATCACCAAGGCGTGAGCGACTTCCAGATCCATCAAATTTCCATGGCATTTTACCGAATAGTAACGGCCCGGGCGTAGAACTCGGGGCTTATCGGACGATCTGGGCGCGTGGGGCTCCTCAGACCGGCTCGAATTTGACGTTGTAGTAGTTGCGTACGGGCACCGTTGTGCCCGAGAGTAAGAGTTGGAGTATCGGGTGGCTTTCCAGGCGAAATCCCCATGGCGCGTTGCGTTTTTGCGCGCCTTTGCCGCGATCCTTGTTGCATTGGCCATCAGCGCGCACGCCGTTGCGCCGGCTCAGGCCATCGAAAACCTCCGCAAATATGCCGGCATCGTCGTCGATGCCAAATCCGGCAACGTCCTCTATGAATCCGCGGCCGACAGCAAGCGCTACCCCGCTTCCGTCGCCAAGGTGATGACGATGTATGTCCTGTTTCAGGAACTGAGCGCGGGCAACCTCAAACTCTCCACCAAGATGACGGTCTCGGCCCACGCTGCCAGCGCCGTTCCCACCAAGCTGGGCCTGCGCGCCGGCGCGACCATTACCGTGGAAGATGCCCTCAAATCACTGGTGACGCTGTCGGCCAATGACATGGCCCGCGTCATCGCCGAGCATATTTCCGGCTCCGAAGCCAATTTTGCCAAGCGCATGACGGCGACCGCCCGTGCCCTGGGCATGCGCAACACCACCTATCGCAATGCCTCGGGCCTGCCCGATGGCGGCCAGATCACCACCGTGCGTGACCAGGCCATCCTGGGCATCGCCGTCTATCAGCACTTCCCCAGCTATTACGCAATCTTCCAGACCAAGAGCTTCAGCTACGGCAAGCGCACCTATGGCAACCATAACCGCGTGCTCGGCTATCTGGGCGCCGTCGATGGCATCAAGACCGGCTACATCAATGCCGCCGGCTCCAATCTGCTGACCGCCGCGCGCAAGGACAACCGCCACATCGTCGTGGTGGCCTTCGGCTTCAATTCATCCGCCGCGCGCGACGAGAAGGTGCGCCAGCTGGTGTCAACCTACCTGCCCAAGGGCCGCCGCGGCGACTATCTGCGCACGGCCATGATCCCGATGCCGGGCAGCCAGGGCACCACCCAGGTCGCGGTAGCCCAATCGCCATCGGCAGCCCCGGTGTTTGTCATGCCCATGCCCCTGCCCGGCTTCCGCCTGGCGCAGCTGGTGGCCGCCAATGGCGCCCAGCCGCAGCGCCAGCTCACCCAGGGCGCGCCAGAAGTGGTGCTGGCCAGCGCGCCCATGCCCGCCCCCATACCGGCCGACCTGAAGCAGCAGCCCGCGCTGCAGGCCGTCAATACGCTCGCTGAACCCTCCCAGGCGCCGCAGCCGGCCTATCCCAGCCAGGACGTTATCGGCGCCTGGCTCAGCGATACCTACAAGCTGGGCGCCCCGCCTGCCGCCCTTGGCCAGACGACGCCGTCGGCGCCCCTTGGCATACAGCCGCCCGCGCCGATCGAGCAGGCCAACCAGCCCATCGACCTGCTGACCTCGGGCAGCGTGCAGACTGCTGCCGCCGAACCCCCTCCGGGTGGCTGGGTGGTGCAGATCGGCGCCGGCCCATCGGAAGACAGCGCCCGCGCCATGCTGGCCGACGCCGCCGGCAAGGCCGGCAATCTGGGTGACTTCCGCTCCTATGTGGAGCGCTTTGAAAAGAATGGCAGCGTGTTCTATCGCGCCCGCTTTATCGGCTTTGGCGGCCGCGACGACGCCACCGCCATGTGCAACCAGCTCAAGCAGCAGAACCTGGCCTGCCTGGCGATGCAGAGCTGAACTGGAACAAGACGAGCCGGGGACGATGAGCCACCGGCCACAAGGGGAAGCAAATTGGTGCCTGTGTTTGGAGTAGCCCAATGAGCGAACGTACTGCACTGACCGAGCTGGCCAATTTCGTTGGCCGCTCAAGCCTGCTGAGCGAAGACATGGCGGCGCGCAACCGCGTGCTGGCCGGCATCAGCGGGCGCATGCTGCCGCGCAAGCGCGGTGTTGCCGACCTGCTGGGCGTGGTACTGGCCGTCTCGGCCCGGACGCGCCGCATGGTGCAGGAACCGGTCAGCGTCGACATCGACGTCTTTGCCCCAGGTGGCGCCCGCGCCATCCGGCTCAATCTGGGCGAAGGCTGAAGCCCGCCCGTTCACAACACAAAGTCGCAGTGGGCTCAGAACTCGCTGTTCAACATGTGAATGAAGCGCTGTTCGGCCTCCTGCTGTGGCGAAGCGCTGGCCGCGAGCACCTTGCGGGCCTCGGCCCGCTCGCTCATCGGCAGATGCAGCGCGTCGACTAGGGCGCGGTATTCGTGCCGCGCGCCCAGATGCGAGGTCGAGGGCAAGCCGCCCAGCATCTCATCATCGAGCGGATCAAACACCGTCATGCCATTGGGAAACAGCGAGCGGAAAATCACCCGCTCGGCGATGCCATCAGCCACCCGGCAGCCCAGCCGCAACGCAATCCGCTCCAGCATGGTCTGCACCTGCCGCATGTTGCGTGACGACAGCATCGAGATGCGGTTGCGCACCAGCACCCAGTCAATGTTCCGGCCATCGATCGACAGCCGTTCCGCGCGCGCCCGCTGCACCAGCCGGGCATAATGGCTCATTTCGCGCGGCTCGCCGGTGAGCGGATCGATCTGAGCCAGCACATTGAGGTCGATCAGGCTGTCATTGACCGGGGTGACCAGCGTATCGGCCAGCGAGTGGGCCAGCCGCGTCAGATTGGTATCAAAGCCCGGCGTGTCAATGATCAGGAAATCGGCATCATGCTCGACCTCCCCCACCGCCTGCCGGAACAGGTCGAACTCCACCTTGTGATTGGCCTTCAGCGAGTTGCTGCGCGCCACCGGCAGATGGAAATGGGTGCTGTGGGGCAGTTGCAGATCGCGGTCCCTGGCCCAGGCCCGGCGATTGCGCACATAATGGGTCAGCGTCTGCTGCCGGCTGTCGACATCGATGGTGGCTACCTTGTGGCCCAGATAGAGCAGGTAGATCGCCAGATGAAACGCCGTCGTGGACTTGCCCGACCCGCCCTTCTCATTGCCGACAACGATAACGTGCACGCCATGGCTAGCCATTCTGCGCCCTCAGCTTTCAGGCGCAATTGTCCGGCGTTCGTGGCGCGCTGGCAAGCGCCGCCACAGCAAATAGTCGTCAGACGCTTAATGCGGGCTCAGGCCGACAGGCGAAGGGCTGCCGCCTCGGGCTGCAGCTCGGGCCGGCTGATCGGCAGGTTGAGCGCCGCCACCAGATTGCGGTATTCCTGGCGCGCCGCCACATGCGACACACTGGCCGCATCTGCCCCGGCTTCGTCGTCGAGCGGATCAAACACCGTCAGGCCGCTGGAAAACAGCGAGCGGAAGATCACCCGCTCGGCAATGCCATCGGCGACGCGACAGCCAAACCGGGTGGCAATGGCTTCCAGCGTGGTGTGAACCTGGCGCGCATTGCGCGAGGCCAGCATGGAAATGCGATTGCGCACCAGCACCCAGTCAACGCTTTCCCCGCTGACCGCCAGCCGCTCCGAGCGCGCCCGCTGCACCAGCCGGGCATAGTGGCTGGTTTCCACCGGCTGGCCGGTGGTGGCATCCAGCCGCGCCAGCACATTGAGGTCGATCAGGCTGTCATTGACCGGGGTGACCAGCGTATCGGCCAGCGAATGGGCCAGCCGGGTTAGATTGGTATCAAAGCCCGGCGTGTCGATGATCAGGAAATCGGCGCGCTGCTCGACCTCGCCCACCGCCCGGCGGAACACGTCGAACTCGGCCCTGTCGTTCTCGCGCACCGAGTCGCCCCAGGCCGATGGCAGGTGAAAATGCTGCGGGCTGGGCAGTTTGATGCCCCGCTCCTGCACATAGGCGCGGCGATTGCGGACATAGTGGGTGAAGGTCTGCTGGCGACTATCGACATCGATGCTGGCCACGCGATGGCCGGCATGCAGCAGATAGATGGCCAGATGGAACGCCGTGGTGGATTTACCCGAGCCGCCCTTTTCATTGCCCACAACAATGACATGCGCACCAGTTCGCGCCATCCATGCCCCCAAATCAGTGCGCCACTCGCACACTGCTAACAGATGTCGCCATGGTTAACAGGCTGTTAACGCCGGCTGATCCATTCGCTAGATCAGCCCCAGCCTGGCCAGATCGGCGGCCAGCGCCATGGATCCGGCGTTTTCATTGGCACCCAGATCGGGCGGCGCATCGGCCGGACTCAGATAGCGCCAGCCCTGAAACGGGCGCTTGGGATAGGGAATGGTCCGAATCAGCTCGGGGGCCAGGATGATGTCGCAGTAATTCTTGCCCTCCTGATTGGTGAACGGGGCCAGCCGCAGGATCGGCTGCCGGCATACCACCTGCCCGGCAATCACCCAGTATAGCGAGGCCTGCCCTTCCATCTCGCCGGCCCGCTTGGGCATCATGCGGGTGCGGTGCACGTGCACGTCCTCGCCATAATCGGCATCCCACCAGTGCGCGCGCTCATTGCGGTAGCTTTCCAGCTCCTCAAAGCTCGCCACCCCCACGCACAGCTTGATCATGTGGATCATCAAGGTCTCCGCAAAAAGCAGAAGGGCGCCCAACTGGCTCGGGCGCCCTTCCAGAATATCCAAGAGTGAAAAACTCCAGCGTCTAGACGCCAGCTACCACGGAGAAAACCAATCCCATCGAGAGCAGGCATACCATCGTCCAGCTTGCCGCACGCCACATTGTGGATCTGGGTTGACTACGCATCTATTGCTCCTTGTCAGCCATTTCACACCGGGAAGCCGACAGATTGCTCCGTCGCACCACCGGTATCAAAGCGTTAACCCTGTCAGAAATGCTTGGCAAGCGGCCAAGTTGCCACACTCCCCCAGGGCCAACGGCAAAAATCGCTGCAATGCAGCGGTTTCCGGCGCGGCGGTCATGTGCGGTGAGCCAGCTGTCAGCGGAAAAATTGCGGCAAACCCTGCGTCGCGGCCCTTGTTAGGCCGCAATCATGACACCGGCATGACTGGCAGCCGATTTCCGGGGAAAACGCCTAGAACAGCCCGAACCAGAGCCCGGCAATGCCCAGAAAGGCGAGAAATCCGACGATATCGGTGATCGTGGTGACGAACACCGCCGAGGCAATGGCCGGATCCGCCTTGAACTTGTCCAGCGTCAGCGGAATGAGAATGCCCGCCGTGCCGGCCACCGCCATATTGATCACCATGGCGGCCGCGATCACCGCGCCGAGCTCGATATTGTTGAAGCGCAGCCAGGTCACCAGCCCGATCAGCACGGCAAAGATCACCCCATTGGTCAGCCCGACCACCATTTCACGCGAGATCAGCCGGCGCAGGCGGCGCCCGTCCAGCTCGCGCATCGACAGCGCCCGCACCGTCACCGTCATGGTCTGCGTCCCGGCATTGCCGCCCATTGAGGCCACGATCGGCATCAGCACCGCCAGCGCCACCATCTGCTCGATGGTGGCATTGAACAGCCCGATCACCATCGATACCGCCACCGCGGCGATCAGATTGACGACCAGCCAGGGCACGCGGCTGCGCACGGTATAGAGGGTGGAATCGGAAATATCCTCGTCACCCACACCGGCCAGCAGCTTGATGTCCTCGTCGGCCTCTTCGTGGATCACGTCGACAATGTCGTCGATGGTCAGCACCCCGACCAGCCGCTTGCTTTCATCGACCACGCCGACTTCGATCAGATCGTAGCGCTCGAAATCGCGCGCCACTTCTTCCTGATCCTCATTGGCGTCCACCAGCATCAGATTGGTGTTCATCAGCGCCGCGATCGGCGTGCTGCGCGGGGCGCGCAGGAACTTGTCCAGCGCTATGGTGCCGAGCACGGAATAGGCCGCATCGACCACGTAGATCTGGTAGAATTCGTCGGGCAGATCATGCTCGCGCCGCAGATAGTCGATGGTCTGCCCCACCGTCCAGAACGGGGGAATGGCGATGAAATCGGTGAGCATCCGCCGCCCGGCGGAATCCTCGGGGAAGTCGAGGCTCCGCTTCAGGCTCAGCCGCTCGAAGGTGGGCAGCTTGGCTAGGACCTCGTCGAGGTCGACCTGCTCCATGTCCTCGAGAATGAACACCGCGTCGTCGCTGTCCAGCCCCGCCACGCCGCGCGCGATTTCGGCGTTGGGCAGCGCTTCCATCATCTGGGTGCGGACCGATTCATCGACCTCGGTCAGCGCCGAATAGTCGAACCGCTCACCCAGCAGCCGCACCAGCATCAGCCGCTCATCGGCATCAAGCGATTCCAGCACGTCGCCGATATCGGCCGCATGCAGCGGCGCCATCACCATGGCCAGATCATCGGCCCGCCCGGCGCTCAGAAACGCCCGCAGCCGCTCCAGCCAGAGCGGACTGATGCGGTCATCGTCGTCGCGGAACACATCGGGATCGATGCCGTTGTCGGAATCGTGGCGGCTGTCGGAATCTGTACTCAATGGGCGGCCCTTCGATGCGGCTTTGCGGGGCTGCCCAGCTGTAACCAATCACTCCCCGCTCCGCCAGCGGCGCAGCGGGAATTTTTGCCACGGCAGGGCGAAATTTTGGCGGAACCTTTCCGCCGGGTCCAGGTTGGAAGCGCCATCAGGTCAGCAAGGCAATCCTGTGCAACGGCGCCATTGGATTTGCGGCTCGGCCCCGACCGCTGCCCCACCCCTCCAAAAACAAAAAAGGGCCGCCCCGGAGGGCAGCCCATTTTTTTCATCCCGAGAGATGATTGGTGCGGTCGAGAAGACTCGAACTTCCACAGGTGTTACCCCACAGCGACCTCAACGCTGCGCGTCTACCATTCCGCCACGACCGCACATTTGGTAGCGCCGGACCCACCGGGCCAAGCGAATGCGGATGTAGCAAAGGTTCTGGTCAACCTCAAGCGCTTAAATCAGCAATCGCGATTGGTTGTGGAGAGCCTAGCGGCGGCGCGAGGTCTTGCCGGTGATCTGCACCCGCAAATGCCCGTCATCGACATTGACTTCACCATGGGCGATCAGCGTGCCATTGGCATAGATGAACAGCGGGTCGTGCTCGCCGGCGTCCAGCTCGATCACCGCGCCGCGCCCCATGCGCAGCAAATGGTGGATCGGCAAATTGGTGGCCCCCAGTTCAACCGTGATGTCCACTTCAATATTGTCTAGTGTACCCATAGATATATACGAACCCGTCCTGGCACCATGCGCTGCGTGCCGCTCAAACTTTATCTGAAAGCATCCTCTGGCACCCATGGTTATGGAACCGTTAACAAATCGTGACGAAGCCGGCCAAACCCGTAACAAATTGGCACGGCTCGACGCCCGGCCGGTGCAATGGGTGATTTCGGCCGCGCCGGTGCCCTATCCCGCGGCGCTGCACGCCATGCGGGCCCGCGCCGCCGCCATTGCCGCCGGCACCGCCGAAGAGGCCGTCTGGCTGCTCGAGCACCCCCCACTCTACACGGCCGGCACCTCGGCGCAGCCGGCCGACCTGCTGTCGGACCGCTTTCCGGTATTCGATGCCGGGCGCGGCGGGCAATATACCTATCATGGCCCGGGCCAGCGCGTGGTCTATCTGATGCTCGACCTGACCCAGCGCGGCCGCGACATCCGCTGCCTGGTGCAAAATCTGGAAGACTGGGTGATCGATACCCTGGCTGCCCACAATATTGCGGCGGAAAGCCAGCCGGCGCCGCGCATCGGCGTCTGGGTCAAGCGCCCCGACAAGGGCGTGCTGGCCCAGGACAAGATCGCCGCCATTGGCGTGCGGGTGTCCAAATGGGTCAGCTTCCACGGCATTTCGCTCAATATCGCGCCGGATCTGGGCCATTATGACGGCATCGTGCCCTGCGGCATTGCCGATGCCGGGGTCACCAGTTTTGAGGATCTGGGGCATCTGGTGTCGATGCCCGAGGTCGATTCGGTGCTAAGGACCACCTTCGAGGCCCGCTTCGGCCCGACGATCGCCGCCGACGAACACGGCCTGCTCGGGGGTGACGCGCCCCGACAACTTGCGTAACAATCGAATCGAACCATCAAACCCTGTCAAGGAGCCCGACATGACGCTGGATGATCTCAAGCGCCTGTTCACCCGCCAGACCCTGTTCCGGCTCGACGCTATCCTCGCGCCCAAGCTGGTGCCCATCGTCTATGCGCTGGGCCTGGGCGGCATTCTGCTCTGGGCGGTCAGCCATCTATTCCTGAGCTTCAGCTTCGGCTTCGGCATGGGGCTGTGGGGCGTGCTGGAAATCCTGGTGTTCGGCCTGCTGGCGCTGGTTGCGCTGCGTATTGTCTGCGAGGCGCTGCTGGTGTGGTTCAAGGCGCATGAGCAGAGCGGGGAAACCGTCAACCGCTCGCGCTACTCCTCCTCGCTGATCGACGAGGTCCGCGACGCCATTCGCGACCTGGCCGAGGAAGGCGAAGACCCCGACTACGCCGAGGCCGACGAATACATCACCCCGGCCACCGAGCCGGCGCCCTATGTCGCGCCCGCCCGTCCGGCTGCGGCCGCGTCCGCCCCGGCGGCTGCCGCAACCACACCGGCGCCCAACCCGGCAGCGGCCACAGCGGCTGCCCCAGCGGCAAGCACACCACGCGCCCCGGCGACCAAGCCCGGCGAGACCCACAAGCCACGGCGTACCGCCAAGCGGACCCCGCCCAGCAAAAAAACGACCTGAACGAAAAAAGGCCGCCCAGACAATGCTCTGGGCGGCCCTGTTGATTCAATCTGGCAGGCTTAGCGCTTGTTGACGCTCCAGGCGCCGGGGCCGGCAAACACCAGATAGAGGAATACAAAGCAGAACAGGATCGGCGCGTCGCCGCCATTATTGGTGGGGAACAGGCTGTTGGGCGCATGCACCATCCAATAGGCCACGGCCATGGTGCCCGAGGCAATGAACGCCGCAGGCCGGGTGAAGAAGCCGATGATGATCAGCACGCCGGTGACAAGCTCGATCAGGCCGGCGGCGCCGAACAGGCTCATCAGCGGCGGCGACATCTCGGTGGCGGGAAAGCCCAGCAGCTTCTGGGTGCCGTGCAGCAGGAACAGCAGGCCGGCAACGATGCGCAGCACGGCGAGGGCCTGCGGCGCGTAGGCGGAGAGACGATCGAACATTGAGTTTCCTTGTGTTGGACTGGGCCGCGCAGGCACAGCCGGAGACTTATAGCGGCGCCGGGCTTCGGCAAAAACCGGATAATCACTGACGCAGCGTTCGCGGATCGGCGCCAATCGGGCCGCACCCCGTCAGCGCAGACCAGCCCCGCACTGGCCGATGGGCGGTCACATTGCGTAACCATCAAATTCTCTGTATGACGCGCGCAACCCTTCCCCATTGGAATATCAAGCTCACATGAGCCAAGCGCCTAAAATCGGCCTCGTCAGCCTCGGCTGCCCCAAGGCCCTCGTCGACAGCGAACGCATCATGTCCACGCTGCGCGCGCAGGGCTATTCGTTCAGCCGCGACTATGCCGGGGCCGACATCGTCCTGGTCAATACCTGCGGCTTTCTCGACAGCGCCAAGCAGGAATCGCTGGAAGCCATCGGCGAAGCCCTGGCCGAAAACGGTCGCGTCATCGTCACCGGCTGCCTGGGCGTCGAAGAAGAACTGATCCGCCAGACCCATCCCTCGGTACTCGCGGTGTCCGGCCCGCATCAGTACGAAGCCGTGGTCACGGCCGTGCATGAGCACCTGCCGCCAGTGCCGAACCGCTTCGTCGATCTGGTGCCCGAGCAGGGTCTCAAGCTGACCCCGCGCCACTACGCCTATCTCAAGATTTCAGAGGGTTGCAACAATCGCTGCTCGTTCTGCATCATCCCGCAGATCCGCGGTGATCTGGCCAGCCGCCCGGCGGCCGGCATTCTGGGCGAAGCCGAGGGCCTGATCCGCAATGGCGTCAAGGAATTGCTGGTGATCTCCCAGGATACCAGCGCCTATGGCGTCGACATCAAATATGCCGAGAGCAATTATCGCGGCCGGCCGGTCAAGGCCAAGTTCTACGACCTGGCCAAGGAACTGGGCCAGCTCGGCGCCTGGGTGCGGCTGCACTATGTCTATCCCTACCCCCATGTCGACCAGGTGATGGAGCTGATGGCCGAAGGCCTGGTGCTGCCCTATCTCGACATTCCGTTCCAGCACGCCTCGCCCAAGATCCTCAAGGCAATGCGCCGCCCCGCCCATCAGGACAAGACGCTCAACCGCATCCTGAAATGGCGCGAGCAGGTGCCCGACCTCACCGTGCGCTCGAACTTCATCGTCGGCTTCCCCGGCGAGACCGAGGAAGATTTCGAGATGATGCTCGACTTCATCGAGGAAGCCGAGATCGACCGCGCCGGCTGTTTCAAATACGAGCCCGTCACCGGCGCCCCGGCCAATGAGCTGGAAGGCATCGTGCCCGACGATGTCATGCAGGACCGTTTTGAACGGCTGATGGAAGTGGCGCAGAACGTCTCCACCGGCCAGCTCGCCAAAAAGGTCGGCCGCACCATCCAGGTGCTGGTCGACGATGTGCAGCCCGAGACCAACAAGGCGATTGCCCGCTCCAAATGGGACGCGCCCGAGATCGACGGCCAGGTCATCATCGCCAATGCCAGCGGCATCAAGCCGGGCGACATGCTCGATGTACTGGTCACCGGCAGTGACGAATATGATCTGTTCGCCACCCCGGCCAGCACCCTGAACTAGATTCAGTTTCAATGCCTTGCCGGCATTGGCGGACTCAAGACAAGAGGCGCAGCCCGGTGGTTGCGCCTCTGTTGTTTGAAAGGGTACCGCCCCGAGCCAGTACTGCGCATTCTTTGCACGCAGCCTGCAATTCTGATCGTCCAGTAAAGCGCTCTCGGGACCAGGAAAATGGCGCAACAACCCGTTGCGCATTTGCTGATTTGGTTCCATGGCATTACACGGAATAACGCAGATTTTGCCGCTTGCCGCTGCGCCGCACGTGCGCTGTGTTATCAACTCGACGCAATGACAGGAACGAGATGACAATTCCGCAAGCCTTGGCCTTCCTGCTGATCATCGGCATGATGGTGGCGTTCATCTGGGGCCGCTGGCGCTATGATGTGGTGGCAGTGGGCGCGCTGCTGGCTGGCCTCGCCACCGGGATTGTTGCACCCGCCACGGCGTTTTCCGGCTTCTCGGACGATATCGTCATCATTGTCGGCAGCGCCCTGGTAATCAGCGCCGCCGTGTCGCGCTCGGGCATCATGGAAGTGGCGGTGCGCCGCTTTGCCCCCAATATTTCGGGCCCGCGCGCGCAATTGCTGCTGCTGGTGACCGTGGTTGCCGTGCTCAGCGCCTTCGTCAAGAATATCGGCGCGCTGGCCATCATGATGCCCATTGCCTTCCAGATGGCGCGACGGTCCGGCGTTTCGCCATCGCTGTTCCTGATGCCGATGGCCTTTGCCTCGCTGCTGGGCGGGCTGATGACGCAAATCGGCACCTCGCCCAATATCATCGTCTCGCGCGTCCGCATGGAACTGACCGGCGAAGCCTTTTCGATGTTCGACTATACCCCGGTCGGTCTGGCACTGACTGTGGTCGGCGTCATCTTCCTCACCCTGTTCTACAAGCTGCTGCCGATCCGCCAGCGCGAAACGCAGGGCATGGATAGCGCGGTCGAGATCAAGAACTACACCACCGAGGCCCGCGTCACCGAGGACTCGTCGGCCATTGGCCGCACTGTCGGCGAAATCCAGGCGCTGGCTGATGGCCGGGGCATGGTGACGCGCATTGTCGGCGCCGGCGGCCGTCCGCGCACGCCCCTGCCCGATGCCAAGCTGCGGGCCGGCGATATCCTGCTGATTGCCGGCGAGCCCGAAGCGCTCGACAAGATGGTCAACCAGTCCGGCATGGTATTCTCCGAGCGCCGCGGCGCCGCCACCAAGGACGCGGCCGATTTCGGCGTTATCGAGGCGGTTATCGGGGAAAGCTCGGGCCTGATCGGGGCAACGGCGCAGGAACTGACCCTGTTCGACCGCACCGGACTGAACCTGCTGGCCGTCAGCCGCCGCGACGAACGCTTCACCGAGCGCCTCGGCCAGATCCGCTTCCAGAATGGCGACGTGATCCTGATCCAGGGTCACATCAAGCGGCTGCCCGAATTGCTGCGCGAATGGGACTGCCTGCCGCTGGTGGAACGGGGCCTGCGTCTGGGCAGCATCCGCAACGGCCTGCTGCCGCTGGTCATTCTGGCCGTCGCCATGGGGGCCACGGCGATGGGCATTGTGCCGGTGGCCCCGGCCTTCTTTGCCGCTGCAGTCGCCATGGTGCTCAGCCGCACCATTCCACTGCGCGAGGTCTATGCCCAGCTCGACGCGCCGATCCTGATCATGCTGGCCTGCCTGATCCCGGTGGCCGATTCCCTGCGCACGACGGGCGGCACCGAGATGATCGCCAGCTGGCTGACGATGACGGCGAGCATTCTGCCCGGCTGGGGTGCGCTGGCACTGATCATGATTGCGGCCATGGCCGTCACGCCCTTCCTCAACAACGCCGCTACCGTGCTGGTGATGGCGCCGATTGCCGCCAGCTTTGCCACCGGCCTGGGCTATCGTCCCGAAGCCTTCCTGCTGGCGGTGGCGATCGGCGCCGGTTGCGACTTCCTCACCCCGATTGGCCACCAGTGCAACACGCTGGTCATGGGTCCGGGCGGCTATAAATTCGGCGACTATTGGCGCCTCGGCGCACCGCTCTCGATCATCGTGGTGCTGGTCGCCGTGCCCATGCTGATGCTCGTCTGGCCATTCTGAGGCGGTAATGCACTCCACCCACAGCCTTTCCCTGCCGAACCGCCCGCCCCTGGTCCTGGGCCCGACGCCGCTGGTAATGGGCATTCTCAATGTTACCCCGGACAGCTTTTCCGATGGCGGGCAGCACAATCTGGTCGAGCACGCCCTGGCCCATGCCCGCCAGATGCTGACCGAGGGCGCCGACATCATCGATATCGGCGGCGAAAGCACCCGGCCCGGTGCCGCGCTGGTCCATGTGCAGGAAGAACTCGACCGCGTACTGCCCGTCATCGATGCGCTGATCGCCGAGGGCATCACCGCGCCCATCTCCATCGACACCTACAAGCCGCTGGTCGCCGATCAGGCCATTCAGGCCGGCGCCACGATCATCAACGACGTGCACGGCCTGCAGGGCGCGCCCGAAATGGCCGATATCGCCGCCCTCTATGGCGTGCCGGTGATTGCCATGCACTGGGACAAGGCGCGCGACGCGAGCACGCCCCTGCTCGAGGCCATGCACCGCTATTTCGACGCTACCATTGCCCGCGCCGAGCAGGCGGGGATCCGCAGCAGCCAGCTCGTGCTCGATCCCGGCTTCGGCTTTGCCAAGTCCGTCGCCGAGAACTACGCCCTCCTGCGGGCGCTGCGCCAGGCCTGTTCGGGAACCGCCCCGCAGCAAGGCGATTTTCCGATCCTGGTGGGCACCTCGCGCAAGTCGATGATCGGCAAACTGCTTGACCTGCCGGCCAGCGAACGCCTCGCCGGCACCATCGCCAGCACGGTTCTGGGCTATACCAATGGCGGACACATTTTCCGCGTGCACGACGTCAAAGCCAATCGCGATGCTCTTCGCGTCGCCCAGGCAACGCTGTATGGTCCGCCAAAAGATCTGGGGTAACCGCATGGCCGAACCATTCACCGGCGACCGTATCATTCTGAAAGATCTCGGCTTTTACGGTTATCACGGCGTCTTTGCCGAGGAAGCGCTGCTGGGGCAGCGATTCTTTATCGACCTGGAACTGGGTACCGATCTGGCCGCGGCAGCCAGCAGCGACCGGCTCAGCGCCGGCATTTCCTATTCCGATATCTATGACGTGGTGAAATCAACCTTCGAAACCCGGCGCATGAAGCTGCTCGAAGCCGTCGCGCAGAACATTGTCGACGGCATTTTCAATGAGTTTGAAGCGGTTAGCTGGGTCATCATCCGCCTGCGCAAGCCCGAAGCGCCCATTGCCATGGTGCGTGGCGAGGCCGCCATCGAGCTGCACCGCCAGCGAAAAACCCCATAATGGCCAGGGCCTGGCTGAGCCTTGGCGCCAATATCGGCGACCCGCGCGGGCAACTGGCCGAGGCCGTGCGCCGCATCGCTGCGCACCCTCACATCTCGGTCAGCGCCCAGTCATCGGTGCTGACCACCGCGCCCTGGGGCAAGACCGATCAACCCGACTTCGCCAACATGGCAATCGCGGTTGAAACAAGCCTTGAACCCATTGATCTGCTTGATGTTCTGCTGGCAATCGAATTGGCGATGGGGCGCGTCCGCGAGGAGGTCTGGGGACCGCGCCTGATCGATATCGACATCATTGCCTATGAGCGGCAGCAGCTGCAAACCGCGCGCCTCACCCTGCCGCATCCCCACGCCCATGAGCGCGAATTCGTCACCGTGCCATTGGCCGAAATCGCGCCCGAGCTGACCGCCTGGATCATCGCCCTCGGCAGTGGGTCGCCTTAGCCCCGCATGGCCTCCAGCACCGCCACCGCCGTATCAAACTCGACGCGGCGCAGCGCGCGGCGGGCAGCGGCCTCATCATCCTGGCCCCACTGGCCAATCTGGTAGTCTTCGTCGACATGGGCCGCTGCCCAGATCTGCTCGACATCGAGCAGGCGGTGCCAATAACCCAGCGTCAGCAGGCCCGAGCCGGTCAGCCCGGTCATCGAGACCATGGCGGTCAGGGTGAGCAAGTGCTCTCCTTCCAGCGCTGCCGCCAGCCGCTCCAGCGTCGTCTGGGGCTGCGGCTGGTGCTGGATGGCAAAGGTGGGCTGGAAGCTGACACCGAAATGGCGGGCAATCTCGACCAGCGCCTTGTCCCAGTGCCGCTCCTGCTCGGCCACCAGTGGCTGCGGGCTGTCAGCGCGGTACAGCAGCAGATCGCCGCCGGCAAACTTGACGATCTCGTCGCGGAACGCCGGAATACTGGTCTCGCCACTCTCAAGAGCCGAATTGATCAGCCGCACCGTGGGCATGGTGCCCGGATCGATGACCTTGCCCTGGGCGGCCCATTCAGCAGCCATTGCCGTGGCAATCGCCGCTGCCGGGACCAGAACCGGGACTTTCAGCGCGGGAGTGCGCGCCTGACGACCATCAAGGGTCACGGTGAAGCCACCCTCGACCGGTCCGGCCGCCACCTCCTTGTAGAACCGCTTGGGCAATTCGACCCGGTTGAGGTGCTGCGCCCGGCCATAACCATCGTCGAGATGCTTCTGAATGTCTTCGAGCTGGTCGCGCATGGCTTACTCCACGAGTTGACGGATCGCGCCGTCCAGTTGGTCATATCGATCGATCATGCTGCCTGCCCCCACGGCAATCAGCTCGGCCGGCTCGTGATAGCCCCAGGTGACGCCGATCGTCTTGCAGCCAGCGGCCACGCCCATCTCGATATCGAAAGTCGTATCGCCAATCATCACCGTCCGGGCCGGCGAAACGCCCGTTTCCCGCATGGCCGTCTCCAGCATGCCGGGATGGGGCTTAGATGGGTTGTGATCGGGGGTCTGCAAGGTGGTGAAGTAATTTGTCACACCGTGCAAAGCCAGGATGCGATGGACACCGCTGAGCCCCTTGCCCGTGGCGATGCCCAGCAGCACCTCATCGCGGGCGTTGAGCCGCTGCAGGGCTTCCATTGCACCAGGAAACAGGCCTTCGCGCGACGCATCGGTGACCAATGCAGCGCGGTAGTGGGCCCGGTAGGCCCCCACCAGTTCATCGATCAGCGCGCGGTCGTCGGTTTCGGCAAGCCGGGCCATGGCCATCGGCAGCGACAGGCCAATCACCCGGCGCGATAGCTCGGCGGACGGCGCCGCCAGACCGAGGCTGTGAAAGGTTGTCGCCATATGTTCAGTGATCAGGGCCTGAGTATCAATCAGCGTCCCGTCCATATCGAACACGACAAGGATCATACCCCGTCCTCGGGATCGCCGCTGACGTCATAGCGATCCGGATCAAAGCCCAGCGTTTCAAAACTGTGCCGCATATGCGGCGGCAGGGGCGCCGAGATATCCAGGCGCTCGCCATTGCGTAGCGGAATGGCGATACGGCGGGCATGCAGGTGCAGGCCATAGCTCAGCCCCGGCGCGCCCTGCCAGTTCTCGATGTTGAAATAGCGCGGATCGCCGATGATCGGGGTGCCCAGCTGCGCCATGTGCACGCGCAGCTGATGGGTGCGGCCCGTGACCGGCTTCAGGGTAACCCAGGCAAAACGGCGGCTGGCCGTGTCGGTGGTCGAATAATAGCTCAGCGAGTGCTGTGCGCCGGGCGTGCCGTTCTTGACCACCGCCATCTGCTCGCCATCATCGGTCGACTGCCGCGCCAGAAAGCAGGAAATCTCGCCCTGCGGCGGATGTGGATTGCCCGCCACAAGGGCCCAGTAGATCTTGCGGGCCGAACGCGACCGGAACACTTCGCCAAAATGGCTGGCTGCCGATTTGGTCTTGGCCACGATCAGGCAGCCCGAGGTATCACGATCGAGACGATGCACCAGCCGCGGGGGCTCTCCCTTCTTGTTGGGCAGGCTCTTGAGCATGCCATCAAGATGCCGTTTCATGCCCGTACCGCCCTGCACCGCCAGGCCATGCGGCTTGTTGAGCACGTAGATGTCGTCGTCCTCGTACATGATCATGTCGCGGATGAACTGCGCATCGTTGTCATTGACCGTGACCGGCTTGACCACGCCGGGATCATCAATCGGCGGAATCCGCACGGTCTGGCCCGGCGACAGGCGCGTGCTGGTGGTCACCTTGGCCCTGTCGACCTTGACCTCGCCATTGCGGATCAGCTTTTGCAGCCGTCCAAAACCGAGCTGGGGGAAATGCTGGGCAAACCAGCGATCCAGACGCATGCCGTCTTCGTCGCTCTCTACCTGCCGCTGTTGAACGCCACTCATGCCACGCCTCGGGTCACCAAAAGCCCGAGATAAAGCCCTATGAGGCAAACCACAACCGACAACAGCACATATGAGCCCGCCTGCAGCAGCGCACCGCGCTCAATCAACACGATGGTATCGAGGGAAAACGAGGAAAAGGTCGTGAATCCGCCCAGCACCCCGACCGCCACAAACAGCCGCAGCTCAGCCTGCTGCGGCGGCAGGAAGCGGGCGAGCAGCCCGATGAACACGCCCATCAGCACTGATCCCATGATATTGATCAGCAGCGTTGCCAATGGAAATGACATCGGCAACAATCGTCCCACCAGACTTGAAAAGCCATACCGGGCCATGGCACCGACCGCGCCCCCGGCCCCGACCAACAAGATTGCCTGCATGTTCTGCCCTGCTCCACGAATAACCAATTGAACACTTCCATATGCAAGGCTGGTGCAGCTGCATACCGATTTCAGTTGGCTCAATGGCTAAACTGAACTGGGAGGCCCGTGCCCATGACTTTCAACACCGCCATGCGATCCATCCTCGCCAGTGCAGCACTACTGGCCATTTCTGCCTGTGCGACCTTGCAGTCACAGCAGCAAATTCCGCCCCAACTGGTCGCCGAAGCCACCATTCTTGCCGACCAACGCCTGCGCTATTGGGGTGACGACTACGAATTTGCCAAAATACACGCCCGGATCGCCCCCGGCCCCGACGGCGCTGTCGACTATCTGACACTCTCAGGCGGCGGCATCAATGGGGCCTATGGCGCCGGCTTTCTCGTCGGCTGGTCCGAAAAAGGCAATCGCCCCGAATTCGAAGTGGTCACCGGCATCAGTGTCGGCGCCATGATGGCCCCGATGGTCTTTCTCGGCCCGCACTATGATGAGCGCCTGCGCCTGGTGTTTTCCAATCTGACCCAGAAGGACAGTTCTGCCGGCGCCAACTTCATTGGCGCCCTGTTCGGCGCGCCCTCGGTGATGAGCAATGCGCCGGTGCTGAGCGCCATTCGCACCCTCGTGGACCAGCCGGCGCTCGATGCTATCGGCGCGGCCCACAAAAAGGGGCGCCGCCTCTATGTCGGCACCACCAATCTGAACGCCCAGCGCCCCATGATCTGGGACATCGGCGCCATCGCCATCAGCAATTTGCCACACAAGCTCGAACTCGTGCACCAGATCATTCTGGCCTCGACCGCTGTTCCAGGCATCTTTCCCCCGGTATTGCTCGACGTCTCCGCCCAGGGCATGGCCTTTGAGGAACTGCATGTCGATGGCGGGGTCACCGAACAGGTCTTGCTGATGCCCGGCGGCTACGAGGCCTTCGTCAGAAACCGCCGCGGCGTGCAGAAGCTCTATGTGATCTTCAATGGCGTGGTGGCGGCCAGCCCTGCCACGGTGAAGATTTCCAGCCTCTCACTGCTGGAGCGCGCCGTGCCGACCCTGCTCAAATATCTGGGCCGCAGCAATCTCGAACAACTGGACAATGCGGCGCGCAAAGCAGGGCTGGCATTCCGCCTGACCGCGATACCGGCAGATTTTCCGGAAAGCAGCAGCGTCTTCGGCAACCCGCAATGGCTGAGCGCGCTCTATCAATATGGCCACCAGGCCGGCCGCGCCGGGCAGTGGCAGTCGCGCTAGCAGACGCTAGGTGTCCTTTTCGGCCTTGGCGGCCCGCAGCCGCTCGAAATAGTCGAGCCGCTTGCGGTAGTCGCGCTCGGCACCACGCTCGACCGGTTGATAGAATGTCTGCCGGCCAATGGTCTCGGGGAAATATTGTTGCCCGGAAAAGCCCTCTGGCGTGTCGTGGTCATAGACATAGCCTTCGCCATAGCCCGAGCCCTTCATCAGCTTGGTGGGGGCATTGAGAATGACCATGGGGGGCATGGGTGAGCCGGTGGACTTGGCCACGCTGCTGGCCGCCTTGAACGCGGTATAGACAGCGTTCGATTTGGGCGCCAGCGCCAGATAGACCACGGTCTGCGCCAGCGCCAGTTCGCCCTCGGGCGAGCCCAGCATCTGGAACGCATCGCGCGCGGCAACCGCCTGTGGCAAGGCTTGGGGGTCGGCCAGGCCGATATCCTCGACCGCCATGCGGATCAGGCGCCGCGCCAGAAACAACGGATCCTCGCCCGCATCGAGCATGCGCGCAAAATAGTACAGCGCCGCATCGGGGTCCGAACCGCGAATGGTCTTGTGCAGCGCCGAAATCAGATTGTAGTGGCCATCGGCGGCCTTGTCGTAAATCGGCGCCCGGCGCTGCACCACAGTGAGCAAGCCGGCCGCGTCAAGCATCTCGCCCTGCCGGGTAGAGGCCAGAACCTCCTCCACAAGCCCCAGCAAGGCCCGCCCGTCCCCGTCCGCCAGTGTGAGCAGGGTCTGACGCGCCTCGGGCTCCAGCGGCAGCGTCGCCCCCGTCAGCGCCTCGGCGCGGCCCACCAGATTTTCGAGATCCTCGACCGACAGCGATTCAAAGCGCAACACCTGGCTGCGCGACAGCAAAGCCGCGTTCAGTTCAAAGGACGGATTTTCCGTGGTCGCCCCGACCAGCACCACCGTGCCGTCTTCCATCACCGGCAAGAAGCCATCCTGCTGGGCCCGGTTGAAACGGTGGATTTCGTCGACGAACAACAGGGTCTTGTGGCCGCTGAGCCGCTCAAAGCGCGCCTTCTCGAATACCTTCTTGAGATCGGCTACGCCGGAGAATACGGCTGAAATCTGCTCGAAACGATAGCCGATCTGATCGGCCAGCAGCCGCGCCACGGTGGTCTTGCCGGTGCCCGGAGGTCCCCACAGGATGAGCGACCCGAGCCGGCCCGAGGCAATCATCCGCCGCAGCGTGCCTTGCGGCCCCAGCAGATGGGACTGGCCGATCACCTGATCAAGCGTGCGCGGCCGCAACTGGTCGGCCAGCGGGCGGGCGGTGTCGTTTTCCACGACGCTGTCAGGATCTGCTGCAAAAAGGTCAGACATGCCGGATCATCATTTCATTCCTGTCGCACGAACAGCGCGACGCGCGTGGCGCTATTGCTGACGCGCCCTGACAGTAGCAAGCGCTATCGCAGAGGTGCCATCTATTGCACGGGGACAACCATGATAGACCATTCCGGTATCAGCGTAAGCGATTTTGACCAGGCGAAAGCCTTCTATGAACAGGCTCTGGCCCCTCTGGGGGCAACATTCATGACGCAAGTGCCTCTCGAGCACACCGGCGGGGTCAAGGTTGGCGGCTTTGGTCGCGACAATCCGGCCTTCTGGCTGACCGAAGCTGGCGCCCAGCAGCCACCCGCCCATTTTGCCTTTGCGGCGCGGAGCCGCGCCGAGGTCGATGCCTTCCATGCTGCGGCCCTGGCCGCTGGCGGCACCGATAATGGCGCCCCCGGCCTGCGCCCGCACTTCCATGCCAGCTATTACGGCGCTTTCGTGCGAGACTTGGACGGCAACAATATCGAGGCCGTCTGCCACGCGCCGGCCTGATCGCTGACCGGGCCCGGCGCCATTGGCGTCGGGCCGCAGTCGGTCGCTAACCGCTGACGATACTGCGGGTGACGCGCCCGTCGCGCTGCAGGATGATCTGCCAGGTCCGCACCCGCTGCGAGGCAATCTCGGCAAAGGCCCGTGCGGTTTCCATGGGCATGTCATTGAGCGCGAGGATGATATCGTCGACCCGCAGCCCCATGGCCTCGGCAGGCGATCCCTCGGCAATGGCGGTGACCATCACTCCCTTGGCGTCGTAGGGCAGCCCTTTGAGCTCGGCCAGGGCCGGATCAAGCTGGCGCACGCTGGCGCCGGCAAAGCGCGATTGGCCACTGATCTGGGCAATCATGGCCTCATCGGGGATGGGCGCTGCCTGAATGGTAAAATCCACCGTGCTGGTCGTCCCGCCGCGCAGGCGCGCCAATTTGGTGGTTTGCCCGATCGGCCGGGTGGCCAGCCGGAAGTTGAAGGCACTCGGGTCATCCACGGCCATGCCGTCGACCGACAGGATCACATCGCCCGAGGCAAAGCCGGCACGCGCGGCCGGACCACCGGGCGCCACCTCGGTGATCAGCGCCCCATGCGGCGCCGCCATGCCCAGGCTGGCGGCAATATCGGCATTGACTGCCTGCAGCTTGGCGCCGAACCAGGGACGCACGATCTGCCCGCCATTGACCCCGGCTTCGGCCACCAGCCTGGCCATATTGGCGGGAATGGCAAATCCGATCCCCACCGAGCCGCCGCTCTGCGAATATATCGCGGTATTGATGCCCACCAGATGGCCGTCCATGTCGACCAGGGCACCGCCCGAATTGCCCGGGTTGATCGCGGCATCGGTCTGGATGAAGAACTCATAGTCCGAGCGCTCGACGCCGGTTCGGGCCAGGGCCGAGACAATGCCACTGGTCACCGTCTGGCCGACGCCAAACGGATTGCCGATGGCCAGCACCAGATCGCCGACTTCCAGACTGTCGGAATTGGCAAAGGTGATGGCCGCAAACACCGCATCGCCCGGCTCGCGCACGCGCAGCACGGCCAGATCGGTCTGCGCATCCTCGATCACCACATCGACGGCAAATTCGCGGCCATCCGAGAGCGCAATGCGCACATCGGTCGCCCCTTCGATGACGTGGCGATTGGTCAGGATCACCCCACCGGCCTCGACAATGACCCCCGAGCCGAGCGACCTGGACTCGCGCGGCCGGCTTTGAAACTGGCCCTCGCCAAAAAAGCGCGAGAAGAACGGATCACTGGCAAAGGGCGACACCGCCTGCTGCTCGATGCGCGTGGCATAGACGTTGACCACCGACGGCGTGACTGCCTTGACCACCGGCGCAAAGCTCAGCCTGATCGCGCCATCGCTGCCCGGAACTGCTCGGGTCGTCGGAACCTGCGGCGCCATTTCGAGCTGGGCCAGCCGGCCCTGGGCAATGCTGGGCCCATTCCAGGGCGAAAAAGCCAGCGTGCCCCCGACCGCGAGCACTGCCAGTGCCCCGCCAGCCAGTATCAGTCTACGCATCGACATCAAGCCAACCTCCAGCCATAGTATGCAAACTCCCGCGTTCACGGGCGCCCCAGAGAGGCAAACGCCCGGAATCAGGCATGAAAATGACGTCACGCCAGTGACGCATTTTCCGGCCAAATAACTGATTGCGTGAGGGGGCACGCGGCCCTATATGCAGCGCTCGTTTTCCAGCATCCCCCCAGCCCCGAAAGGCCAGTCGTCCATGACCACCGAGCCGAACCACGTTTACCCGAACACTTCCGCGCTGATCGCGGCCGAAGCGCCCGATTTTCCGGCTTTCCTGTTCTCCGAACGTGAGCTGCACAAGGCCACCAAGGTCTTCAAGAAGGGCTTTGATGGACTACTGACCTACGCGGTCAAGTGCAACCCATCGCCGCACATCATCGCCCAACTGCATCGTGAAGGTCTCAAGGCGTTCGACGTCGCCTCCAACACCGAGATGGAACTGGTGCGCGAGCACGCCCCCGGCGCGGTGATGCATTACAACAACCCGATCAAGAACAAGCGCGAGATCGCCCGCGCCTATGAAGAGTTCGGCATCCGCTCCTTCACCATCGACCATCCCCAGCAGCTTGATCAGCTCGCCGCTGTGGTTTCGCCATCGCGCGATGTGGAAGTGACCACCCGGTTCAAGGCCGGCAAGGCGCTGAAATCCTACGATTTTGGCATCAAGTTCGGCGTCATGGAACAGGGCGCCGCCGAGATCGTCACCATGGTCGAGCAGATGGGCTATACGCCCAGCCTGTGCTTCCATGTCGGCAGCCAGTGCGAAGACGCCTATGCCTATGAGCGCCACATTGCTGCGGCCGCCCGCATTGTCGAGGAGTCGGGCATTGAACTGAAGCGCCTCAATATCGGCGGCGGCTATCCGGCGCCCTACCCGACCAGCGAAGCCCCGCCGATGGACTACTACTTCGAGACCATCAGCACCGCAGTCAACGATCACTTCGGCGAAAAGCGCAAGCCCGAGTTGATCATCGAGCCCGGCCGCGCGCTGGTGACCTCGTCCACCTCCCTGCTGCTGCGCGTCAAGCACCAGCGCGGCGGCCAGTCGGTCTATGTCAATGACGGCGCCTATGGCAGCCTGATGGAAGTCAAATTCATGCACTTCACCCCGCCGGTCCGCGTCTGGCGCGGCGCCCGCGTGCATGACAATGACCAGGTATTCTCCGATTTCACCATCTGGGGCCCGACCTGCGACAGCTATGACGTGCTGCCCCAGGTCTTCACCCTGCCCGCCGACATCGACGAGGACGACTGGATCGAGTTCGGCCTGATGGGGGCCTACACCCAGGCCTCGCTCACCCCGTTCAACGGCTTTGATCGCCGCGATCAGTTCTGGGTCGATGAGATCTATACCGGCAAGGACCAGCAGCCGGAATAAGCTGCGCAACAGCGCTTCGAAATCAGCCACCCCGCACGCGGGGTGGCTTTTTTGTCCACTACAGGAGGCGCGTGACAATGATGGACATTCCGCCGCTCACCGCGCTGGGCAATCGTATCGTCATCTTCGGTCCGTCCAATTCAGGCAAATCAACGCTCGCCGAGGCGTTGGCAGGCAAGCTCGCCATACCGACAGTGCATCTGGACCAGCTACACCACACCCCCAACACCGACTGGGTACCGCGGCCCAAGGACGAGTTCCATGAGCTGCAGCGAGCGGCCATCGACGGTCCAGCCTGGGTGATGGATGGCAACTACAGCGCGCTGACCTCCGAACGCCTGGCCCGCGCCACCGGCGCCATCGTGCTCGACGAGAATCATTGGCTCCGCCTCATGCGCTATTTCCGCCGGACGCTGTTCGAACGCCGTCGACCCGGTGCCCTGGAGGGGCAGCGGGACAGCATCAAATGGTCGATGATTCACTGGGTGGCATTCGGCTCCCGGCATAACGGGGCACGCTATCGGGCGATGGTGGCACAGGCCCAGCTGCCAAGCGTCTCCTGCCGCTCGATGGTGGAGCTCAAGACGCTCTATCGGACGTGGGACTTGCGTCGCTAAAACAAGACGGCCGCGGCGTGAGCCGCGACCGTCCTGCAAATTCTGCGAGAGATTGAAGCTTACGCTGCTTCGTACTCGTCGTCCTCGCGGGCCTGTACGGGACCGCTATCGAGGCCCTTGGCATTGACGTCGCGATCGACAAACTCGATCACGGCCAGTGGGGCGTTGTCGCCAAAAC
This sequence comes from Devosia alba, assembly GCF_039938915.1. Taxonomy (NCBI): domain Bacteria; kingdom Pseudomonadati; phylum Pseudomonadota; class Alphaproteobacteria; order Hyphomicrobiales; family Devosiaceae; genus Devosia; species Devosia alba. Next base: position 375,423 of record NZ_JBDUUI010000001.1, read on the forward strand.
GGAAACCAGCCTTCATGATGCGGATATAGCCGCCCTGGCGTTCCTTGTAGCGCGGGCCAAGCACGGCGAAGAGCTTGGCAACCTGGCCCTCATCGCGCATCTGAGCGATCGCCTGACGGCGAGCGTGCAGATCGCCGCGCTTGCCCAGGGTGATCAACTTCTCGACGATCGGGCGCAGTTCCTTGGCCTTGGGAAGCGTGGTGACAATCTGCTCGTGCTTGATCAGCGCGGCCGACATGTTGGCGAACATTGCCTTGCGGTGGCTGGCAGTCCGGTTGAGTTTGCGACCTGAATTACCGTGGCGCATGGTGGTCTCCTAAAGTGCTTGGCAGCGCGGGATCAATAGTGATCTTCATAGCGCTTGGCGAGGTCATCGATATTCTCGGGTGGCCAGTTGGCAACATCCATTCCGAGATGAAGCCCCATCTGTGCCAGGACTTCCTTGATTTCATTGAGCGACTTGCGGCCGAAGTTTGGCGTCCGCAGCATCTCGGCTTCTGTCTTCTGGATCAGATCGCCGATGTAAACAATGTTGTCGTTCTTGAGGCAATTGGCCGAACGAACCGACAGCTCAAGCTCGTCAACCTTCTTGAGCAGCGCCGGGTTGAAGGCGAGTTCAGGAACCGAATCCTGAGCCTTTTCCTTGCTGGGCTCTTCAAAGTTCACGAACACCGACAGCTGGTCCTGGAGAATGCGCGCGGCATAAGCCAGGGCATCTTCCGGCGACACGGCGCCATTGGTTTCGATCTGCAGGGTCAGCTTGTCCTTGTCCAGGCTTTCACCGGCACGGGTAGCATCGACCTTGTAGCTCACGCGACGAACCGGCGAAAACAGCGAGTCGACCGGAATAAAGCCGATCGGTGCATCTTCGGGACGGTTCTTGTCAGCGGCAACGTAACCCTTGCCGGTGTCGACGGTGAACTCGATATTTATCTCGGCGCCATCATCGAGATGGCAGATCACCAACTCAGGGTTAAGCACTTCGATGTCACCGGTGACCTTGATGTCACCAGCCGTAACGGCTCCCGGACCCTGCCTGGACAGTGCAAGGCGCTTGGGCCCTTCACCACCCATGTTGAACGCGATTTCCTTCACGTTCAGCACAAGGTCGGTAATGTCTTCACGCACGCCTGGAAGCGAGGAGAATTCATGCAGGATGCCGTCAATCTGGATTGCTGTGACTGCCGCGCCCTGAAGCGACGACAGCAGCACACGACGCAGGGCATTACCAAGGGTAAGCCCGTAACCGCGCTCAAGCGGCTCGGCAACTACCGAGGCCACGCGCGCGTTGTCGCTGCCCGAAACAATCTCCAGCTTGGTCGGCTTGATCAGTTCTTGCCAGTTCATCTGGATCGTCACGGTTATGTCCTTTCAAAATCGCGGCTCCAGCCCGAGCCGCTCCGCCGCAAACGCAATAAGACTCCCGGCAATTTGCGGCCGGGAGCTCTCTAAACGGTCTAAATTAGACGCGGCGCCGCTTGCGCGGGCGGCAGCCATTGTGCGGGATCGACGTAACGTCACGGATCGAAGTGACATTGAAGCCTGCAGCCTGCAGCGCACGAAGCGCCGATTCACGGCCCGAACCGGGACCGCGCACTTCGACCTCAAGGGTCTTCATGCCGTGTTCCTGGGCCTTCTTGGCCGCATCTTCAGCAGCAACCTGGGCTGCATAAGGGGTCGACTTGCGGCTCCCCTTGAAACCCATCACGCCTGAAGAGGACCACGAAATCGTGTTACCCTGCATGTCGGCAATGGTGATCATGGTGTTGTTGAAGGAAGCGTTCACATGGGCAACGCCCGAAGTGATATTCTTGCGTTCCTTGCGCTTGACGCGCGTTGTCTCAGACTTAGCCATCTAGTTCCTCTATTCGATATCAGCGCTGCCGTTAGCCTTAGCTTGCCCCGGCAGCTACATCGAAGAACCCGGGAAACCGGGTTCTTACTTCTTCTTGCCGGCGATCGCCTTGGCCGGACCCTTGCGGGTGCGGGCATTGGTGTGGGTGCGCTGACCGCGAACGGGCAGACCACGACGATGACGCAGGCCACGATAGTTGCCCAGGTCCATCAAACGCTTGATGTTCATGGCAACGTTACGGCGAAGATCACCTTCCACGACATAGTCGCGGTCGATTGCTTCGCGGATCTGGATGACTTCCGCGTCGGTAAGTTCGTTCACACGACGCTCAACGGGAATGCCAACCTTGGTGCAAATATCCAGGGCGAACTTATCGCCGATCCCATGGATATACTGCAACGCGATGACAACGCGCTTGTTCGTCGGGATATTGACGCCAGCAATACGAGCCACGTCTGCTCTCCTTCATTCAGCGCGAACCGTCACGGCTGGCGCCATTAAACAACAAGGGACCGGAATTCGACCCCCAACATTCTGGAGAACCGAATCCAGCCCAATAATCCATGAGACTGAAGCGGTTCTTTAAGGGCTCGATTCCGCGGAGTCAACCGCCAAGTCAAGCCCAAACTTTAGTGAGCTATCGCAGCCTTGATGGCTGCCGTCACCTGATCAACCGGTGCCATACCGTCAACGGCCTGCAGCAGGCCCTTCCCGGTATAGTAGGCCACCAGCGGTGCCGTCTGCTCCTGGTAGACGTCGAGGCGCTTGCGCAGCACTTCCTCGGTGTCGTCGGCCCGGGCACCGCCCGACTCCGTGGCGCGCTGTATAACACGGCGTACCAACTCGTCTGCATCGGCTTTGATCTCGACCACGGCATCAAGCTTGATGCCCTTGTAGATCAGCATGGTGTCCAGCGCTTCGGCCTGCGCAATGGTGCGCGGGAAGCCATCAAGAATGAAACCGGCTTTGCAATCGGCTGCGTCCAGACGCTCCGAGACGATGCCGTTGACAACGGCATCACTGACCAGATCACCACGATCCATTATTACCTTGGCCTCGAGCCCCAGCGGGGTCTTGGCCGCAATCGCCGAGCGCAGGATGTCACCAGTGGACAGCTGGGGGATATTGTAGGCCTCGACCAGGATCTTGGCCTGAGTCCCCTTCCCCGCTCCGGGTGGTCCGAGCAGTATCAGTCTCATCGACGCTTGCCTCCTCCAAGACGGGACTTTTTGACCAGCCCCTCATATTGCTGGGCAACCAGATGGCTCTGGACCTGGCTGACTGTATCAAGGGTCACCGTCACCATGATCAGCAGCGATGTACCGCCGATGAACTGGCTGACCGCGAGCTGACTGAACAGCACTTCCGGGATCAGGGCCACCACCGTCAGGTAGAGCGCCCCCACCACCGTAATGCGGGTCAACACATAGTCGATGTGCTGGGCCGTCCGCTCACCCGGGCGCATGCCCGGAATGAAGCCGCCGGAGCGCTTGAGATTGTCCGCCGTCTCCGTCGGATTAAACACAATGGCGGTATAGAAAAAGGCAAAGAAGATGATGAAGAAGGCGAACAGCGCCAGATAGAGCGGCTGTCCACGGCCCAACAGCGCCGTGACCACCTGCAACCATTGCGGGGCATCACCCTGCGCCGCGAACGACGCGATGGTTGCCGGCAACAGCAGCAGCGAGGAGCCAAAGATCACCGGGATAACACCCGCCGTGTTCAGCTTGAGCGGCAGATGCGAGGTGTCCCCCTGGAACATCTTGTTGCCGACCTGGCGCTTGGGATACTGGATCAACAGGCGACGCTGGGCGCGTTCAAAGAACACGATGGCAGCAATCACAACCAGGGCCAGCACCAGAACGCCAAAGGCGGCCAGCGGCGGCAATGCACCGGTCCGGCTCAGCTCCAGGGTCTGCACCACTGTCGAGGGCAGATTGGCGACGATGCCGGCAAAGATGATCAGCGAAATACCATTGCCGACGCCACGCGAGGTGATCTGTTCACCCACCCACATCAGGAACATCGTGCCACCCACCAGGGTGATCACTGTCGAGATGCGGAAGAACCAACCCGGATTGAGCACAACGCCCTGGCTGGCCTCGAGGCCGACGGCAACGCCATAGGCCTGCACCGCACAGAACAGCACGGTCAGATAGCGCGTGTACTGGTTCATCTTGCGACGACCAGATTCACCCTCTTTCTTGAGAGCTTCCAGGCGCGGCGAGGCCGTTGTCATCACCTGCACCACGATCGATGCGGTAATATAGGGGATCAGGTTCAGCGCAAAGATCGCCATCCGCTCGACGGCACCGCCAGCGAACATGTTGAACATGCCCAGGATGCCCTGCGACGACTGCGCAAAGGACGCGGCAAATGCGTCGGGATCGATGCCCGGAACCGGAATAAATGTGCCCAGTCGATAGACAAGCAGCGCGCCCAGTGTGAACCAGATGCGCTGCTGCAGGGCTTTCGCCTTGGAAAAGGTCGAAAAACTGAGATTACGTGCCAGCTGTTCGGCTGCGGACGCCATGTATCGCTCCCTATGGCTTCAAGGCCAGGTGCGCTCGGAACGCTTCAGGACTGCGACCACTGGCCCGTCCGGAGCGCAACAAACCAAAAAAAGGCGCACCCGACCACCCGGCCGGGTGCGCCATGCCGAAAATTAGCCGGCGTATGGCGTCTTCTTCCAAGGCGCCTTAGCCTCGATCACGTCGACCTTGCCACCAGCAGCTTCAACAGCAGCCAGCGCGCCCTTGGTCGCGTAATTCACCTTGAAGGTAACCTTCTTGGCAGTCAGGCCAGCCGAACCGATGAGACGGACGCCGTCCTTGGCGCGACGGATCACCCGCGCAGCGATCAACGCATCAGCGTCGATCACGGCCTTGGCATCAAGCTTGCCGGAATCGATATAGGCCTGCACGCGGTCAATGCGCACTTCATTCCAATCCTTGGGATTGAAAGCGTTGAAGCCACGCTTTGGCATACGCATGTGAAGCGGCATCTGACCGCCTTCAAAGCCATTGATCGCCACGCCGGAGCGCGCCGTCTGGCCCTTGCCGCCACGACCGCCGGTCTTGCCCTTGCCGGAGCCGATGCCGCGACCAATGCGCATCCGGACCTTGTTGGCCCCTGCATTGTCGCGAAGTTCGTTCAAACGGGTCATCAGTCAGACCTTCTCTCTTACTCGCCGACGACGCGTACGAGGTGCGGCAGCTTGTTGATCATGCCGCGCACTTCAGGCGTGTCGAGCAGCTCGCGCTGCTTGTTCATCTTGTTGAGCCCGAGACCGATCAGGGTCGCACGCTGCACTTTGTCACGACGGATCGGGGAACCGATCTGCTTGACGATAAGGGTTTTCTTCTCAGCCATGATACTCTCCTATCAAGCTTCGACCGCGGTCTCGCCGCGGCGAGCCTGCAGTTCCGAAACCTTGAGGCCACGGCGGGAAGCAACCGAGCGTGGGCTGTCGACGCGCTTGAGCGCATCAAAGGTAGCCCGCACCATGTTGTACGGATTGGCAGTGCCCTGCGACTTGGCAACGATATCGTTGATGCCAAGCGTTTCGAACACAGCGCGCATCGGACCACCGGCAATGATGCCGGTACCTGGCTCGGCCGCACGCAGAATGACCTTGCCGGCGCCGTGGCGACCCTGCACGTCGTGGTGCAGCGTACGCGCATCGCGCAGCGGCACGCGGATCATGGTGCGCTTGGCGGCTTCGGTTGCCTTGCGGATGGCTTCTGGCACTTCGCGGGCCTTGCCGTGACCAAAGCCAACGCGGCCCTTCTGGTCACCGACCACCACGAGCGCTGCGAAACCGAAACGACGGCCGCCCTTGACCACTTTAGCCACACGGTTGATGTGGACCAGGCGATCGACGAATTCGCTGTCGCGTTCTTGAACGTCTCTCATAATTCTCTTTCCTCGCCGTGTTCTAGAACTGCAGGCCGCCCTCACGGGCAGCGTCTGCAAGGGCCTTCACACGGCCATGATAGATGTATGCACCACGATCAAAGATCACTTCACCAATGCCAGCCTTGGTACCGCGCTCGGCGATCAGCTTGCCGATCGTTGCAGCGGCGGCGGCAGTAGCACCGTTCTTGACAGTGGACTTGACGTCCTTGTCGAGCGTCGACGCGGCGGCCAGTGTACGGCCTGTCGTGTCGTCGATGATCTGAGCGTAGATATTCTTGTCCGAGCGGAAAACGCTGAGACGGGGACGACCGAAGGCACGAGCCTTGAGCGCCTTGCGGACACGAGCCTTGCGGCGTTCCGCACCTTTTGCACTGATAGCCATTGCAGGCGCTCCTTACTTCTTCTTGCCTTCTTTGCGGAAGACGTACTCGCCAGCATAGCGAACGCCCTTGCCCTTGTAGGGCTCTGGCTTGCGCCATGCGCGGATCTCGGCCGCAACCTGACCCACGGCCTGCTTGTCAATTCCACTGATGACGATTTCCGTCGGCGCGGGGACAGCGATCGTGATTCCCTTGGGGGTCTCGTAGACCACTTCATGGCTGAAACCAAGCAACAGCTTGACATCCTTGCCCTGCATGGAAGCGCGATAACCAACGCCCTGGATCGCCAGCTTCTTTTCGAAGCCCGCAGAAACACCGGTGACCATGTTCTGGATCAGTGCACGGGTGGTGCCCCAGGCGGCGCGCGCAAAGCGCGTGTCGTTGGCCGGCGTAACAACGACGCCATCGGCGCCATTCTCGGCATTCACGACATCCATGAGCACAATGCTCATCTCGCCCTTCGGGCCCTTGACGCTTACATTACGACCATCGATCGTAACCGTAACGCCGCTTACCGGTGCAACCGGTTGTTTGCCAGTACGTGACATTCTAACTTCTACCTTTGAGTAATCGTCTTACCACGTCTCCTAGAAGACGCGGCAGAGTACCTCGCCACCAACATTGGCTGCCTTGGCTTCGTGATCGGCCATCACACCCTTGGGGGTGGAGAGGATCGAAACACCCAGGCCATTGGCAACCTGAGGAATATTCTTGACCGAGGCATACACCCGACGGCCAGGACGCGAAACGCGTTCAATCGTGCGGATAACGGATTCGTTATCCGAGTATTTCAGCTCGATTTCGTATTCGGCTGCACCGTTCTCGAACTTGGTCTCCGAATAGCCGCGGATGAAACCCTCGGACTGGAGCACATCCAGCACGCGACCGCGAAGGGTCGAGGCCGGTGTCGAAACGGAATTCTTGCGACGCATCTGGGCGTTGCGGATGCGGGTCAGCATGTCGCCGATTGGATCGGAAAAGCTCATCTTCGGTTCTCCTTACCAGCTCGACTTCACGAGGCCCGGGATCATGCCCAGGTTGCCCAGCTGACGCAGAGCAATACGGCTCAACTTCAGCTTGCGATAGAAGCCACGGGGACGACCCGAGACTTCGCAACGGTTGCGTACACGAACCTTCGCCGAGTTGCGTGGCAGTTCAGCAAGCTTGAGCTGCGCTGCGAAACGCTCATCGGGTGGGATCGACTGATCCTTGGTCGCTAGCTTCAGAGCAGCGCGCTTGGCGGCATACTGCTTAACGAGAGCGCGACGCTTGTCGTTCTTAACTGTGGAGCTGGTCTTTGCCATGTCCTGGTCCTTTTTCCCTTCCCTATCCGCTTACGTACGGAAGGGGAAGTTGAATGCCTTGAGCAGCGCACGCGCTTCATCATCAGTCTTGGCCGTCGTGGCGATCACGATGTCCATACCCCAAACCTGATCGATCTGATCGTAGTTGATTTCGGGGAAAATGATGTGCTCCTTGATGCCCAGGGCGTAGTTGCCATGGCCATCAAACGAATTGGGGTTGAGCCCGCGGAAATCGCGAACACGCGGCAGTGCGATGTTCACCAGGCGGTCAAGAAACTCATACATGCGAGTCTTGCGCAGGGTGACCTTCACGCCAATCGGCATGTCTTCACGCACCTTGAAGCCGGCGATCGACTTGCGAGCATAGGTGATCACTGGCTTCTGGCCGGCGATCTTTTCCATCTCGGCAGCAGCCGACTTCACCTTCTTGGTGTCGTTGACAGCTTCGCCGACGCCGATGTTCAGGACAATCTTGTCCAGGCGGGGCAGCTGCATCGCGTTCTTGTAGCCAAACTGCTCAAGCAGTGCAGCCTTGATGGTGGTGTCGTATTCGGTCCGAAGACGCGGCTTGTAAGCGGTCTCAGCCATCGATCGAATCTCCGGTCGACTTTGCGACGCGTGTCTTCACGCCGTCCTTGATCTGAAAACCGACGCGGCTGGGCTTGCCATCCTTGTCGGCGATCGCGAGGTTCGACAGATGAATTGGCGCTTCCTTGGTGAAGATGCCGGCATCGGTCGACGCGGTCTGCTTGGTGTGGCGACGAACAAGGTTGATACCCTGCACCAGCGCCTTCGTTTCGGTCGGGATAACCGACAGGACCTGGCCAGATTTGCCTTTGTCCTTGCCAGTCAGGACGACGACCTTATCGCCCTTCTTGATCTTGGCAGCCATTACAGCACCTCGGGTGCGAGCGAAATGATCTTCATGTGGTTCTTGGCGCGAAGCTCGCGCGGAACTGGTCCGAAGATACGGGTGCCGATCGGCTCTTTCTGATTATTGATCAGAACCGCGGCGTTCTTGTCGAAACGGATCACCGTGCCATCAGGGCGGCGAATGTCGAACGCGGTGCGAACCACCACGGCCTTCATGACCTGACCCTTTTTTACGCGGCCGCGCGGAATAGCGTCTTTGACCGAAACGACAATAATGTCGCCGACCGAGGCGTATTTGCGATGCGAGCCGCCCAGCACCTTGATGCACATGACGCGACGAGCGCCGGAATTATCCGCGACGTCGAGATTTGATTGCATCTGAATCATGACTGGATGCCTTCTTGTTAAATCGACCCGCCGTCCCCGGCTCGTCGACCTTGAAATCTAAACTTACGCGGAGGGAGCCGACGCGGTGTCCGTAACAAGCGTCCAGCGCTTGTTCTTGGAAATCGGCGCACATTCCTCGATCTGAACAATCTGGCCGATTTTGGCCAGATTGGCCTCATCGTGAGCCTGATACTTCTTCGACCGACGCACGGTCTTCTTCATAACCGGGTGCGTGAAACGGCGCTCGACGCGCACCACGACCGTCTTATCATTGGCGTCGGAGACTACAGTCCCCTGCAATACGCGCTTTGGCATGGTCGCGGCTCCTTACTTCGCTGCGTTCTTTTCGGCCAAGATCGTCTTGATCCGCGCGATATTACGGCGAACCTTCTTGACCTCGGTCGGCTTTTCCAGCTGCTGGGTAGCACGCTGGAAACGCAGATTGAACTGTTCTTTCTTCAGGCCGACGAGCTGATCCTTCAGTTCGTCTGCGGTCTTGCTCCGCACATCACTGGCTTTCATGGCTCTTCGTCCTTAGTCGGCAATGCGGGTAACAACCCGCGTCATGATCGGGAGCTTCATTGCACCGAGGCGCAGCGCTTCCTTGGCAACGTCCTCGGGGACGCCGTCGATCTCGAATACAATACGACCGGGCTTGACGCGGGCGGCCCAGAATTCAACAGAACCCTTGCCCTTACCCATACGCACTTCGGTCGGCTTCTTGGACACCGGCACATCCGGGAAAATCCGGATCCACACACGGCCCTGGCGCTTCATCTCGCGGGTGATCGCGCGGCGAGCCGCTTCGATCTGGCGAGCGGTAACGCGCTCAGGCTCGGTGGCCTTCAAGGCATACTGGCCAAATGCCAGCGTGGTACCGCCCTTGGCTACGCCATGGATACGACCCTTGTGGGCCTTGCGGAACTTGGTCTTCTTAGGTTGCAGCATAATGAACTAACCTTCTTATGCGCGTTCGCGGTCGCCACGCTCAGGGCGCGGACCACGTTCACTACGCTGACCACCTTCGGTGTTACCTTCGGTAGCGCGACGCTCATGCGCAGTCGGATCATGCTCAAGGACTTCGCCCTTGAAGATCCAGACCTTGATACCGATGATACCGTAAGTCGTCTTTGCTTCAGCAGTACCGTAATCGATGTCGGCGCGCAGCGTGTGCAGCGGCACGCGACCTTCGCGGTACCATTCGGTACGAGCGATGTCGGCGCCACCCAGGCGGCCACCCACATTGACGCGGATACCACCGGCCCCCATACGGATCGACGTCTGCACCGCACGCTTCATGGCGCGACGGAAAGCAACACGGCGTTCCAGCTGCTGGGCAATGCCCTGGGCAACCAGCGTCGCATCGGTTTCCGGCTTGCGCACTTCAACGATGTTGATGTGCACTTCGCTGTCGGTGAACTTCTTCACCTTGGCGCGGATCTTGTCGATGTCTGCGCCCTTCTTGCCGATCACGATGCCCGGACGGGCAGTGTGGATCGACACGCGGCACTTGCGGTGTGGACGCTCGATGACGATCTTGGAGACTGCTGCAGCCTTGAGGTCTTCCAGCAGCATCGCACGGATCTTCAGGTCTTCCTGCAAGAGCGAGCCGTACTCGCCCTTGTTGGCGTACCAGCGGCTATCCCAGGTGCGATTGATACCAAGGCGAAAGCCGATTGGATTGATCTTCTGACCCATTATGCGGCCTCCTCAACTTGCCGGACGACGATCGTCAGATGCGCGAATGGCTTCTGGATCTGCGAAGAACGGCCACGACCGCGAGCGGTGAAGCGCTTCATTACCAGCGAATTACCAACAAAAGCTTCAGCAACGACGAGAGCGTCGGTGTCGAGACCATGGTTGTTCTCGGCGTTCGCGATGGCGCTTTCCAGCACCTTCTTGACCTGACCGGAGATGCGCTTGTGGCTGAATTCGAGATCGGCCAGGGCCTTCTCGACTTTCTTGCCACGGATCAACTGCGCGACGAGGTTCAGCTTCTGAGGGCTGATGCGCAACATGCGCAGAACAGCCTTAGCCTCGTTGTCCTTGAGAGCGCGCTCAGTTTTTGGCTTGCCCATCTTACTTCCTCTTGGCCTTCTTGTCGGCAGCGTGACCGTAATAGGTACGGGTCGGTGCAAACTCGCCGAACTTGTGGCCGATCATGTCTTCAGTGACGTTGACCGGAACGTGCTTCTGGCCATTGTGAACGCCAAACGTGACGCCAACGAATTGTGGCAGGATGGTCGAACGGCGGCTCCAGATCTTGATCACATCGTTGCGACCAGACGCGAGGGCCTTTTCGGCCTTCTTGAGCATGTAGCCGTCGACAAACGGCCCCTTCCAGATTGAACGGGTCATGGCTTACCTGCCCTTCCTAACGTGACGGCTACGAACGATGAACTGGTCCGTTGCCTTATTGCTGCGGGTGCGCTTGCCCTTGGTCGGCTTGCCCCAAGGCGTAACCGGATGACGGCCACCCGAAGTACGGCCTTCACCACCACCATGTGGATGGTCGACAGGGTTCATGGTCACACCACGGTTGACTGGCTTGCGGCCGAGCCAACGCGAGCGACCGGCCTTGCCGAGCGAGGTGTTCGAGTGATCCTGGTTCGAAACCGAGCCAACGGTAGCAAGGCAGGAGCCATGCACGCGGCGCTGTTCACCAGACTTCAGACGAAGGATCGCCCAACCCTGATCGCGACCGACATACTGGGCATAAGCACCAGCAGAACGGGCAACCTGGGCTCCCTTGCGGGGCTTGAGCTCGATATTGTGCACGATCGTACCGACCGGCATGTTCTCGAGCGGCATGGCATTGCCTGGCTTCACGTCAACCGTGCCGGTCGACGAGATCACCTTGTCACCGGCGCCGACGCGCTGTGGTGCAACGATATAGGCGAGTTCGCCGTCCTCGTACTTCACCAGAGCGATCCAAGCGGTACGGTTGGGATCGTATTCCAGGCGCTCAATCGTCCCGACCATGTCAAACTTGACACGCTTGAAATCGATCAAACGATAGGTGCGCTTGTGACCGCCACCCCGATGGAAGGCAGTAATGCGTCCGCGATTGTTACGACCACCGGACTTGGAAAGACCTTCGGTCAAAACCTTGACGGGCTTGCCCTTCCAAAGATCTGAACGGTCGGTCGTCACGAGCTGACGGCGGCCGGGGGACGTAGGATTGTAGCTTTTAAGAGCCATTTTTCTGTCTCTTCCCTTACAGGCCGGTCGAAATGTCGATCGACTGGCCGTCGACGAGGGTCACGATCGCCTTCTTGACGTCGTTGCGCGTGCCAACCTTGCCGCGGAAGCGCTTCACCTTGCCCTTGCGGACCAGGGTGTTCACTGCCTTGACCTTGACCGAAAACAACTGCTCGACGGCAGTCTTGATATCGGTCTTGCTGGCATCAATCGCCACGTCGAAAACGACCTGGTTATGTTCGGAGGCCATCGTCGACTTTTCAGTCACGACAGGGTTCCGGACGATGTCATAAGCGCTCAGCTTGTTCATGCGAACCTCGCTTCCAGCGCTTCCAGCGCTGCCTTGGTCAGGACGAGCTTGTCGCGCTTGAGGATCGACACAACGTTGATCCCCTGCACTGGCAAGACGTCGATATGCGGGATGTTGCGAGCGGCCAGAACAAAGTTCTGGTCGACAACTGCCCCGTCAATGATCAGCGCGTTCGTCCAGGCCAGCTTGCCGAAGGTGGCAAGCAGTCCAGCGGTCTTGCCGTCTTTGCTCGACACGCTGTCAACAACGACCAGCGAGCCGGACTTGATCTTGGACGACAGCGCGTGCTTCAGCGCCAGCGCCCGGACCTTCTTGGGAAGGTCGATGGCGTGGCTGCGCGGGGTCGGACCGAATGCACGACCACCACCACGGAACTGGGGAGCCTTGCGATCGCCGTGACGGGCACCGCCGCCACCCTTCTGCTTGCCGAATTTCTTGCCCGTGAGAACGCCTTCCGAACGATTTTTCACATCGTGCGTGCCGGCCATCGCCTTGAGCTGCTGGTAGCGAACCATGCGGTGCAGAATGTCCTGGCGGACTTCCAGACCGAAGACGTCGTCGGCGAGCTGGATATTGCCAGCGGCCTTGCCGTCGAGGGTTGTGACCTTGAGTTCCATTTAGTTACCTTCCCCCGCAACGTCAGCGGCGGCTTTGAACGAGCCCGGGAAAGCAGCGCCCTGTGGAGCCGGCTTCTTCACCGCGTCCTTGATCATGATCCAAGCACCCTTGGAGCCTGGAACCGAACCCTGGATCATGATCAGCCCGCGCTCGTTGTCGGTCTTGACGACCTTGACGTTCTGCGTGGTGATGCGACGATCGCCCATGTGGCCCGGCATCTTCTTGCCCTTGAAGGTCTTACCTGGGTCCTGACGACCACCGGTAGAACCGATCGAACGGTGCGAAACGGACACACCATGCGAAGCCCGCAGGCCGCCGAAGTTCCAGCGCTTCATGCCGCCGGCAAAGCCCTTACCAATCGAAGTGCCGGTCACGTCAACCAGCTGGCCTTCGACGAAATGGTCTGCCTGCAACGTAGCGCCGACCTCAATGAGGTTGGCTTCGTCAACGCGGAATTCCGCGACGTGGCGCTTGGGCTCGACCTTCGCAACGGCAAAAATGCCGCGCTCAGCCTTGCTCGTGTTCTTTGCCTTGGCCAGGCCTGCGCCCAGCTGCAAAGCCACATACCCGTCCTTGTCAGCCGTCCGCTGGCCCACCACCTGGCAGTTCTGCAGACTCAGCACAGTCACCGGGACGTGCGAGCCGTCCTCAGCAAAAATGCGGGTCATGCCCAGCTTCTGTGCGATCAATCCAGAACGCATCGGTTATTACCTTCTCTCTTGGCGCAGTACCGGGTCATGGTTTCAGAGGACCCTTTATCTGATACGCGCGGAAAACTCTTCGACTTAGAGCTTGATTTCGACGTCAACGCCGGCGGCGAGATCAAGCTTCATCAGTGCATCAACCGTCTGAGGCGTCGGGTCCACAATGTCCAGAAGACGCTTGTGGGTACGAATCTCGAACTGCTCACGCGCCTTCTTATCGATATGGGGCGAGCGGTTCACGGTAAATTTCTCGATTCGCGTCGGCAGCGGAATGGGACCGCGAACCTGCGCGCCTGTACGCTTGGCCGTCGAAACGATCTCGCGCGTGGAGGCGTCGAGAACGCGATGGTCAAACGCCTTGAGGCGAATGCGAATATTCTGACCGTTCATCTTGTAAATCCTGACGAAAATGGATCGCGGCGCGCACTAATCGCGCGCCGCGAATGTCTCAATAAGGCTTACTTCAGGATCTTTGCGACCACGCCGGCGCCGACGGTGCGGCCACCTTCACGGATAGCAAAGCGGAGCTTTTCTTCCATGGCGATCGGAACGATCAGCTGAACGTTCATGTTGATGTTGTCACCTGGCATAACCATTTCCGTGCCTTCTGGCAGGGTCACGATGCCTGTCACGTCCGTGGTCCGGAAGTAGAACTGGGGACGATAGTTGCCGAAGAACGGGGTATGACGACCGCCTTCTTCCTTGGTGAGGATATAGGCCTCAGCAACGAAGTCGGTGTGCGGGGTCACGGAACCGGGCTTGCAGAGAACCTGACCGCGCTCAACCTGAGTACGATCGATACCGCGGATCAGTGCACCAACGTTGTCGCCAGCCTGGCCCGAGTCGAGCAGCTTGCGGAACATTTCGACACCGGTAACGGTGGTCTTCTGGGTTGGCTTGATGCCGACGATTTCGACTTCTTCACCGACCTTGATGATGCCGCGCTCAACGCGACCGGTCACCACCGTACCACGACCCGAGATCGAGAACACGTCTTCGATCGGCAGCAGGAACGGCAGGTCAACGGGACGCTCTGGCTGTGGGATGTAAGCATCCACGGCAGCCATCAGCTCGAGAACGGCGTCATGGCCGAGCTTCTTGTCGGAATCTTCGAGAGCGGCAAGAGCCGAACCCTTGATCACCGGAATATCGTCGCCCGGGAATTCGTAAGACGACAGCAATTCGCGAACTTCCAGCTCAACGAGTTCGAGCAGTTCCGGATCGTCGACCATGTCGCACTTGTTCAGGAACACCACCAGAGCGGGAACGCCAACCTGACGTGCCAGCAGGATGTGCTCGCGGGTCTGGGGCATCGGGCCGTCGGCAGCAGACACGACCAGGATCGCGCCGTCCATCTGGGCAGCACCGGTGATCATGTTCTTCACATAGTCAGCGTGGCCTGGGCAATCGACGTGAGCATAGTGACGGTTAGCCGTCTCGTACTCGACGTGCGAGGTGTTGATGGTGATGCCGCGTGCCTTCTCTTCAGGTGCGCTGTCAATCGACGCGTAGTCCTTGAAGTTGGCGCCGCCGGACTCGGCCAGAACCTTGGTGATCGCTGCAGTCAGCGAGGTCTTGCCATGGTCAACGTGACCGATAGTGCCGATGTTGCAGTGAGGCTTATTGCGGGAAAACTTTTCCTTGCCCATCGATATTCTCCGTATTCGTTAGCCAATAGGCCAACCTTTGAGTTGAGTTATTGGTTAGGCGTATTTGGCCTGGACTTCGTCGGCGACTGCCTGCGGAACCTGCTCGTAGTGATCGAACGTCATCGAGTACTGTGCACGACCCTGGCTCATCGAGCGCAGCGTGTTCACATAACCAAACATGTTCGCGAGCGGGACAAAGGCATCCACAACCTGGAGGACACCACGGCTCTCTGTGCCCTGGATCTGACCACGTCGTGAATTGAGATCACCGATAACGTCGCCCATGTAGTCGTCTGGCGTGACAACTTCAACCTTCATGATCGGTTCAAGGATCTTTGGCGATGCCTTGCGGATGGCTTCATTGAAGCCAGCACGACCAGCAATTTCAAAGGCCAGAACCGAGGAGTCAACGTCATGGTAGGCGCCTTCAGTCAGCGTCACCTTGATATCGACAATCGGGAACCCGATCAGCGGACCGGAAGCCATAACCGACTTCACGCCCTTTTCCACGCCTGGAATATATTCCTTGGGCACGGAACCACCGACGACCGCGTTCACGAACTCGAGGCCCTTACCCAGTTCGCCGGGCTCAATCGAGAGCTTGACGCGAGCGAACTGACCCGAACCACCCGACTGCTTCTTGTGGGTATAGTCCACATCGGCAGCACGCGTGATCGTCTCGCGGTAGGCCACCTGCGGCTGACCGATATTGGCTTCGACCTTGAACTCGCGACGCATACGGTCAACGAGAATGTCGAGATGAAGCTCGCCCATGCCCGAAATGATGGTCTGGCCGGATTCTTCGTCGGTCTTGACGCGGAAGCTTGGATCTTCAGCAGCCAGACGATTGAGCGCGAGGCCCATCTTTTCCTGGTCAGCCTTGGACTTGGGCTCCACCGAAATGTCGATCACCGGCTCTGGGAAGATCATGCGTTCCAGGATCACCTGAGCATTCTGTGCGCACAGGGTGTCACCCGTCGTGGTGTCCTTGAGACCCACGATGGCCACGATGTCGCCAGCGAAGGCTTCAGTGATCTGTTCGCGGCTGTTGGCGTGCATCTGGAACATGCGGCCAACGCGTTCGCGCTTTTCCTTAACCGTGTTTTCCAGCATCGTGCCCTGCTCGACATGACCCGAGTAGATGCGGCAGAAGGTCAGCGAACCCATGTGCGGGTCGTTGGCGATCTTGAACGCCAGCATCGACAGCGGCTCGCTATCGTCAGCGTGACGCTCGATCGGTGCTTCGGTCTTGGCATCGATGCCCTGGATGGCAGGCACATCGAGCGGCGACGGCAGGAAGTCGATCACGCCATCCAGCAGGGGCTGCACGCCCTTGTTCTTGAAGGCGGAGCCGGCATAGACTAGGAAGAACTTCGCATCGATCACGCCACGGCGCAGCAGGCGACGAATGGTGTCGTTGTTGGGCGCTTCGCCGTTGAGATAGGCTTCCATCGCCTCATCGTCGAGCTCGACGGCGGCCTCGATCATGGCTTCGCGATACTTGACGGCCTTTTCCTTGAGATCGTCCGGGATCTCAACCACGTCCCAGGCAGCGCCCAGTTCTTCATTGTGCCAGACCAGGGCATTCATCTCGATCAGATCGACGACGCCCTTGAATTCGGTCTCAGCGCCGATCGGCAGTTGAACGGGAACCGCCTTGGCGCCGAGGCGCGTGCCGATCATCTCGACGCAGCGATAGAAATCGGCGCCGACCTTGTCCATCTTGTTGACGAAGATCAGACGCGGAACATGGTATTTGTCGGCCTGGCGCCAGACGGTTTCGGTCTGCGGCTCAACGCCGGCGTTGGCGTCGAGCAGCGCCACGGCGCCATCGAGCACGCGCAGCGAGCGTTCGACTTCGATAGTGAAGTCCACGTGGCCGGGGGTGTCGATGATGTTGAAGCGGTGCTGCACGCCATCGCGCGACTTCCACGACGTAGTCGTGGCTGCCGATGTGATGGTGATACCGCGTTCCTGCTCCTGCTCCATCCAGTCCATGGTCGAAGCGCCATCATGGGTCTCGCCCATCTTATGGTTCTTGCCCGTGTAATAGAGGATGCGCTCGGTCGTGGTCGTCTTGCCGGCATCGATGTGAGCCATGATGCCGAAATTACGATAAAGTTGGATAGCGGTTTCGCGTGCCATGAGGTGCTCCTACTACCAGCGGTAGTGCGAGAAGGCACGGTTGGCGTCAGCCATACGGTGCGTATCTTCACGCTTTTTGACGGCCTGACCACGACCATTGAGGGCATCCATGAGTTCACCGGAAAGGCGCTCACGCATGGTGTTCTCACCGCGCTTGCGGGCGGAGTCGATCAGCCAGCGGATGGCCAAAGCCTGCTGACGGTCAGCACGAACTTCAACCGGAACCTGGTACGTAGCACCGCCAACGCGGCGCGAACGCACTTCAACCGACGGGCGGATGTTTTCCAGGGCCGTGTGGAACACCTCGATGGGATCCTGCTTGACCTTGGCCTCGACAATGTCGAAGGCACCGTAAACGATGCTTTCGGCGGACGACTTCTTGCCGTCCTTCATGAGCGAGTTCATAAATTTGGTAAGGACGAGATCGCCGAACTTAGCGTCCGGAATAACGTCACGCTTCTCTGCGCGGTGGCGACGGGACATAGCTCAATATCTCCTTACTTCGGACGCTTCGCGCCGTACTTCGAACGGCGCTGCTTGCGATCCTTGACGCTCTGCGTGTCAAGGACACCGCGGAGCACGTGATAACGAACGCCGGGAAGGTCGCGAACGCGACCGCCACGGATCAGGACCACGGAGTGCTCCTGAAGGTTGTGGCCTTCGCCCGGGATGTACGAAATCACTTCGCGTGAGTTCGTCAAACGAACCTTGGCGACCTTGCGCAGTGCCGAGTTCGGCTTCTTCGGGGTCGTCGTATACACACGAGAACAAACGCCGCGCTTCTGCGGATTTGCTTCCATCGCCGGAACCTTGTTCCGCTTTGGCTTGCTGGCGCGTGGCTTGCGGATCAGCTGATTAATGGTGGGCATTTCGCTCTTTCCATCGTCCAAAATTCATTGCGGTCTAGACCAACCAAACCAAAACGGCGCTCATCCGACCCCCTCAAGGGAACGGCGGCGCCTTAATTGCAGCGGACCACCCACGAAAGCGGGCAGTCATGCGCACAAGGATTTGCTTCGTCTAGTTACCCGACAGTGTGTTTGAGTGTCCTGGATGCCCGCACAAGATGGCAGGAACCCGGTGTGACATTCACGACCGACCGCTTAGGTAGGCGCTGTTTAGAACCGACTCTCCTGCGCGTCAAGGATTCTTTCGTGAAATATCGAGGTGGCACCTATGCACGAGGTGGCAATGGCAGCCCGATAGTGCCGCGATATCCTCGCACCGGCCCTGCCCCACATCCAAAAGAAAAGGGAGCCTCCCGGCCCCCTTCCCTCATATTGTGATGTGTCTGTCGCCTATTCGGCGGCAGGCGCAGCAATCTTGGGCGTGCTGGCCTGACGGCGACGTTCGTCCAGGATCAGATCGTCGCGCTTGGTCGCGATCAGCTTGGCCGCGGAGATGCCGGCGCCTGTACCAGCCGGGATCAGGCGACCAACGATCACGTTCTCCTTGAGACCTTCGAGCAGATCGGCCTTGCCGGACACTGCAGCCTCGGTGAGCACGCGGGTGGTTTCCTGGAACGAAGCGGCCGACACGAACGAGCGGGTCTGCAGCGACGCCTTGGTAATGCCCAGCAGCACCGGATTGGCCGTTGCCGGCTTCTTGCCATCAGCGACCAGCGCGTCGTTGAGCTCGTCAAAGTCCAGCTTGTCGAGCTGCTCATCCTTGAGCAGACCGGAGTCACCTGGGTTCACGATCTCGACCTTCTGCAGCATCTGGCGAACGATCACCTCGATGTGCTTGTCGTTGATCATCACGCCCTGCAGACGATAGACCTCCTGGATCTCATTGACGAGGTAACGAGCAAGCTCTTCCACGCCCTTGATGGCCAAAATGTCGTGCGGCGCCGGGTTGCCGTCGAGGATGTACTCACCCTTTTCAATGGCGTCGCCTTCCTGCAGATGGAACGGCTTGCCCTTGGGGATCAGATACTCGACCGGATCAGCACCCTCTTCATGAGGCTCGATGACGATGCGACGCTTGTTCTTGTAGTCGCGGCCGAAGCGGATGGTACCATCGATCTCGGCGATGATGGCGTGATCCTTGGGACGACGAGCCTCGAACAATTCGGCCACGCGCGGCAGACCGCCCGTGATGTCCTTGGTCTTGGCGCTTTCCAGTGGAATTCGCGCCAGCACGTCGCCTGGCGACACCTTCTCGCCGGGCTCGGCGGCAATAACCGCGTCAACCGAGAGCAGGTAGCGGGCGTCACCGCCCCGCTCCACCTTGAGCACCGCCCCATCACGCGCAATGGCCAGGGCCGGCTTGAGACCGTCACCCCGTGGATTGGTGCGCCAGTCGATCACCACACGCTTGGTGAAGCCGGTTGCTTCGTCAGTGTTTTCCGCAACCGAGGTGCCATCAAGCAGGTCTTCAAACACCACTTCGCCCTCGACTTCGGCCAGGATCGGACGGGTGTAGGGGTCCCATTCGGCCAGGCGCTGACCACGGCGAACCGCATCACCTTCCTTGACCAGCAGCTTGGCACCATAGGCCACCTTATGGGTGGAGCGTTCCTTGCCGTCTGCGTCAAGCACAGCCAGCGAAACGTTACGGGCCATGACGACCAGCTTGTTGCCTTCGACCTTGACGACATTCGGATTGCGGATGGCAATGGTGCCTTCAGCGCCGGACTCCAGGAACGAGGAGTCAACCACCTGTGCCGTGCCACCAATATGGAACGTACGCATGGTCAGCTGAGTACCGGGCTCACCGATCGACTGCGCGGCGATAACGCCCACAGCTTCACCCATGTTCACCGGCGTACCGCGTGCAAGGTCACGACCATAGCAGGCCGCGCAGGTGCCCTGGCGCATGTCGCAGGTCAGTGGCGAACGGATACGGATCGACTGGATCCGGGCCTCTTCGATGACGTCGACATCCTTTTCGTCCAGCAGATGACCCTTTGGAGCGATCAGATCGCCAGTCAACGGATGGAAGATATCGTCGGCAGCCGTACGGCCCAGCACACGCTGGCCGATGGAAGCGACAACCTGGCCGGAATCCACGATGGGTTCCATGGTCAGGCCACGCTCGGTGCCGCAATCGGTCGACACGATGATCGCGTCCTGCGCCACGTCAACCAGACGACGGGTCAGGTAACCCGAGTTCGCCGTCTTCAACGCCGTATCCGCCAGACCCTTGCGGGCACCGTGGGTGGAGTTGAAGTACTCGAGAACGTTGAGGCCTTCCTTGAAGTTGGCCGTGATCGGGGTCTCGATGATCGAGCCGTCAGGACGGGCCATCAGGCCGCGCATGCCGGCAAGCTGCTTCATCTGGGCCGGTGAACCACGGGCGCCAGAATGGCTCATCATATAGACTGAGTTGATCGGCTTCTGACGACCGGTCTCCTCATCGATCTGCACGGTGCGGATCGCGTCCATCATCTCTTCGGCAACCTTGTCGCCACACTTGGCCCAGGCGTCGACGACCTTGTTGTACTTTTCGCCCTGAGTGATCAGGCCGTCATTGTACTGCTGCTCGAACTCTTCGACCTGCTTACGCGCCGCTTCCACGATGGTGTACTTGGAAGCCGGGATAACCATGTCGTCCTTGCCGAACGAAATGCCGGCATCACAGGCGTTCTTGAAGCCCAGCTGCATGACGCGGTCACAGAAGATCACGGTCTCTTTCTGACCACAGCCACGGTACACCGTGTCGATCATCTTGGAGATCATCTTCTTGGTCATCAGCTGGTTGGCCGTCGAGAACGGCACCTTGGCGCTCTTGGGCAGGATCTGCCCGATCAGCATACGGCCGGGGGTCGTTTCCACGATCTCGGACGTTTCATTGCCGTCCGCATCAAACGAGCTGACACGGCCTTTGATCTTGCTGTGCAGCGTGACCACCTTGGTGTCGATGGCATGCTCGAGTTCGGCAATCGAACCGAATGCCATGCCTTCGCCTGGCTCGTTCTCGTTCATCAACGAGAGGTAGTACAGACCCAGCACGATGTCCTGGCTCGGCACGATGATCGGCTGGCCGTTGGCAGGATGCAGGATGTTGTTGGTCGACATCATCAGCACGCGCGCTTCCAGCTGCGCTTCGAGCGACAGCGGAACGTGCACGGCCATCTGATCGCCGTCAAAGTCGGCGTTGAAGGCCGAGCAGACGAGCGGATGCAGACGAATGGCCTTGCCTTCGATCAGGATCGGCTCAAACGCCTGAATGCCAAGACGGTGCAGTGTCGGCGCGCGGTTCAGCAGCACCGGATGCTCGCGGATCACCTCGTCCAGGATATCCCAGACTTCCGGCTTTTCCTTCTCGACCAGCTTCTTGGCCTGCTTCACCGTCGAGCTAAAGCCCTTGGCCTCCAGACGCGAATAGATGAACGGCTTGAACAGCTCGAGCGCCATCTTCTTGGGCAGACCGCACTGGTGCAGCATCAGGTTCGGACCCACGGTGATGACCGAACGACCCGAATAGTCGACGCGCTTGCCGAGCAGGTTCTGACGGAAGCGGCCCTGCTTGCCCTTGAGCATGTCGGACAGCGACTTCAGCGGACGCTTGTTGGCACCGGTGATGGTACGGCCACGACGGCCGTTATCGAACAGGGCGTCAACGGCTTCCTGCAGCATGCGCTTTTCGTTGCGGATGATGATGTCAGGAGCGCGCAATTCAATGAGCCGCTTCAACCGGTTGTTCCGGTTGATCACGCGACGGTACAGATCGTTCAGATCGGACGTGGCAAAGCGGCCGCCATCCAACGGCACCAGCGGGCGCAGCTCGGGCGGAATGACCGGAATGATGGTCATGATCATCCATTCGGGCTTGTTGCCCGACACGATGAACTGCTCGACGATCTTGAGGCGCTTGGCCAGCTTCTTTGGCTTCAGCTCGGTGGTGGACTCGGCAATCTCCACACGCAGGTTTGCCGCGATCTTTTCCAGATCGAGCGCCAGCAGGATATCGCGAATGGCTTCGGCGCCGATCTTGGCGGTGAAGCTGTCGGCACCGTATTCGTCCTGTGCATCCAGGAACTGCTCTTCATTGAGCAGTTCGTGCTGGGTGAAGGGCGTCAGGCCGGGATCGAGAATAACGTAGTTCTCGAAATACAGGATGCGCTCAATGTCCTTGAGCGTCATGTCGAGCAACAGCGCGATGCGCGACGGCAACGACTTCAGGAACCAGATGTGCGCGACCGGCGCAGCGAGTTCAATATGCCCCATGCGCTCGCGACGAACGCGGCTCAGGGTGACTTCAACACCGCACTTTTCGCAGATGACGCCCTTGAACTTCATGCGCTTGTACTTGCCGCACAGGCACTCATAGTCCTTCACGGGGCCAAAGATGCGCGCGCAGAACAGGCCATCGCGTTCAGGCTTGAACGTGCGATAGTTGATCGTTTCGGGCTTCTTGATCTCGCCATAGGACCAGGAAAGGATCTTCTCTGGCGAAGCAATCGAGATCTTCATCTGATCGAAGGTCTGCACGGGAACCGCCGGGTTGAACGGGTCCATGACGTGGGAATGATGGTTCATCAATTCTCTCCTCTATCCGTTCATGCCGCGATGTTGCCGCGGCAGGAACGGAAAATGAATGGGGGTAGGAAGTGCCGGATTACTCCGCCGCTTCCTGAGGAGGTGCGAGCTCCGCTTCGGCCTGTTCGGCGCCGCCTTCGATCTCGCGCATGTCGAGTTCGACATTGAGACCGAGCGAACGGATTTCCTTGACCAGAACGTTGAAGCTCTCGGGGATGCCCGCTTCGAACGTATCGTCGCCACGCACGATGGCTTCGTAGACCTTGGTACGACCGGCAACGTCGTCCGACTTGATGGTAAGCATTTCCTGCAGCGTATATGCCGCGCCGTAGGCTTCCAGAGCCCACACTTCCATCTCGCCGAAGCGCTGACCGCCGAACTGCGCCTTGCCGCCCAGTGGCTGCTGGGTGACCAGCGAGTACGGGCCGATCGAGCGCGCGTGGATCTTGTTGTCCACAAGGTGGTCGAGCTTGAGCATATAGATATACCCAACCGTCACCTGACGATCGAACTGCTCGCCGCTACGGCCGTCATACACTGTCGACTGACCCGAGGCCTTCAGCCCTGCCCGCTCCAGCATCACCACGATGTCGGCTTCCTTGGCGCCGTCGAACACCGGGGTCGCGATCGAGACACCATTGGAGAGGTGCTCGCCGAGACGAACCATGCCGTCGTCGTCAAGATCGGTGATGGATTCATCACCGGCAAACAGGTCCTGGATCTCCAGGCGCAGTGGCTTGAGATCGCCATTGCGATGATAGGCGCGAACCATCTCATCGATCTTGCGACCCATGCCGGCACAAGCCCAGCCCAGATGCGTTTCGAGGATCTGACCGACGTTCATGCGCGAGGGCACGCCCAGCGGGTTCAGCACGATGTCGACCGACGTACCATCTTCGAGATAGGGCATGTCTTCGATCGGCACGATGCGCGACACCACGCCCTTGTTGCCGTGACGGCCGGCCATCTTGTCGCCTGGCTGGATCTTGCGCTTGGTAGCGATGAAGACCTTGACCATCTTCATCACGCCCGGTGGCAATTCGTCACCGCGCTGCAGCTTGTCCACCTTGTCGATGAAGCGCTGCTCAAGCAGTCGGCGGCTCTCTTCATACTGCGCATGAAGGGCTTCCATCTCGGTCATGACCTTGTCGTCATCAACCGCAAACTGCCACCACTTCGAACGCGGCTGTGCCTCAAACATCTGGTCGTTGAGCTTGGTGCCCACAACATAGCCCTTGGGGCCCGCTGTCGCGGCCTTGCCAAACAGCATCTCCTTGAGACGCGCGTAGACGTTGCGGTCCAGGATCGACTGTTCGTCGTCACGGTCCTTGGCGAGACGTTCGATTTCCTCGCGCTCGATAGCCATGGCGCGCTCGTCCTTGTCGATGCCGTGGCGATTGAACACGCGCACTTCAACAACAGTACCAGCATCACCCGGCGGCACGCGCAGGGAGGTGTCTCGCACGTCAGAGGCCTTTTCGCCAAAGATCGCCCGCAGCAGCTTTTCTTCCGGCGTCATCGGCGATTCACCCTTGGGGGTGATCTTGCCGACGAGGATATCGCCAGGGGCCACTTCGGCACCGATATGCACGATGCCGGCTTCGTCCAGGCTCTTCAGCGCTTCTTCCGACACGTTCGGAATGTCGCGGGTGATTTCCTCGGGACCAAGCTTGGTATCGCGGGCCATCACTTCATATTCCTCGATATGGATCGAGGTGAAGACGTCATTCATCGCAATCTTTTCAGACAGCAGGATGGAGTCTTCGAAGTTGTAGCCGTTCCAGGGCATGAACGCGACGAGCACGTTGCGGCCCAGCGCCAGATCGCCCAATTCAGTGGACTGACCATCAGCAATGATGTCGCCAGCATTGATGTGATCACCAACCACCACCAGCGGACGCTGATTGATGCAGGTTGACTGGTTCGAGCGCTGGAACTTCATCAGATTGTAGATGTCGACGCCCGACTTTGACGCATCGGTTTCTTCGGTTGCCCGAATAACGATACGCGTGGCGTCCACCTGGTCGACGATACCCTTGCGCTTGGCAACGATGGCGGCGCCGGAATCGCGGGCCACAATCGCTTCCATGCCGGTACCGACAAACGGGGCATGCGCCCGCAGCAGCGGCACAGCCTGACGCTGCATGTTCGAGCCCATCAGCGCCCGGTTGGCGTCGTCGTTCTCGAGGAACGGGATCAGCGAGGCGGCAACCGACACCATCTGCTTGGGGGAAACGTCCATCAGATCGACGTTTTCCTTGGGCGTCAGGCCGTTGTCACCGGCGTGGCGTGCCACCACCAGATCGTGCTCAAGCTCAAGCTTGTCGTTGAAGGTCACGTTGGCCTGAGCGACGTAGTGCTTGGCCTCTTCCATGGCGGAGAGATAGACCACTTCATCGGTCAGCTTGCCATCGACGATCTTGCGATACGGCGTCTCGATGAAACCGTACTTGTTGACGCGGGCAAAGGTCGACAGCGAGTTGATCAGACCAATGTTGGGACCTTCGGGGGTCTCAATCGGGCAGATCCGGCCGTAATGGGTCGGATGCACGTCGCGCACTTCAAAACCGGCGCGTTCACGGGTCAGACCACCCGGCCCAAGCGCCGACAGACGGCGCTTGTGGGTGATTTCTGACAGCGGATTGGTCTGGTCCATGAACTGGCTGAGCTGGCTCGAGCCAAAGAACTCACGCACTGCGGCAGCAGCCGGCTTGGCGTTGATCAGATCCTGCGGCATGACCGTGTCGATTTCGACCGAGCTCATGCGCTCCTTGATGGCGCGTTCCATGCGCAGCAGGCCGAGACGATAGGAATTTTCCATCAGCTCGCCCACCGAACGCACCCGACGGTTGCCGAGATTGTCGATGTCGTCGATTTCACCGCGACCATCGCGCAGGTCGACCAGCGTGCGGACGACCTCAACAATGTCTTCCTTGCGCAGCGTGCGCATGGTGTCGGGCGCATCGAGCTCGAGGCGCATGTTCATCTTGACGCGGCCCACAGCGGACAGGTCATAGCGCTCGCTGTCAAAGAACAGCGACTGGAACATGGCTTCAGCAGTATCAACGGTTGGCGGCTCACCGGGACGCATCACGCGGTAGATGTCGAACAGTGCATCTTCGCGCGTCTCGTTCTTGTCCACGGCCAGCGTATTGCGGATATAGCCGCCAATGCTGACGTGATCGATGTCGAGGAGCGGCAGTTCGTCAAAGCCGAGTTCAACCAGCATCTCGAGGTTCTTCTCGTCGAGCTCGTCGCCTGCCTCCATATAGACCTCGCCGGTCTTCATGTTGATCAGGTCTTCAGCGACATACATGCCATAGAGATCTTCATCGACGGCCAGCAAATGGGTCAGGCCGTCATCGGCCAGCTTCTTGGCCTGACGGACCGAGAGCTTCTTGCCCGCTTCATGCACCACGTCGCCGGTCTTGGCGTCGATAAGGTCCTGGCTCGGCTTGGCATTCTTCATCTTCTCGGCGTCGTAGGGCTTCTGCCAGCCCGATGCCGTCTTGGTGAAGGTAAGCGTATTGTAATATGTCGACAGGATCTCTTCGGTGTCCATGCCGAGCGCCTTGAGCAGGCTGGTCACGGGGATCTTGCGGCGACGATCGATACGCGCGAACACCACGTCCTTGGCATCAAACTCGATATCGAGCCAGCTACCACGGTAGGGAATGATGCGGCCAGCAAACAGCAGCTTGCCCGACGAATGGGTCTTGCCCTTGTCGTGGTCAAAGAACACGCCTGGCGAACGATGCATCTGCGAAACGATGACGCGTTCGGTGCCATTGACGATAAAGGTGCCGTTCGACGTCATGAAGGGCATGTCGCCCATATAGACGTCCTGCTCCTTGATATCCTTGACCGAGCGGGCGCCGGTCTCTTCATCGACTTCAAACACGATCAGGCGAAGTGTCACCTTGAGCGGGGCAGCGAACGTGATGTCGCGCGCACGGCACTCATCGATGTCATATTTCGGCTGCTCGAATTCGTACTTCACGAATTCGAGAGACGCGGTGTTGGAGAAGTCAGTGATCGGAAAGACCGAACGGAACACGGACTGAAGCCCCTCATCGGGACGGCCAGCTTTTGGCTCGTCGACGAGAAGAAACTGATCATAGGAGGCCTTCTGGACCTCGATCAGATTGGGCATCTCCGTGACTTCGCGAATGGACCCGAAGGACTTGCGTACCTTGCGGCGGCCGTTGAACGTGGTAGCCATGAAAGCTCCTGTTTCCTGTGCGATTGTCTCGGAGGCAGATATCCAAAGACCCGACAATCAGCCGGCGGGTATCAGGATATGTGCCCTTCAAATTTTCTCAGGCTGAATGATGTCTCATCGTGCAATTCCAACCCAAGGAACGGCATCGGTACGAAAACGCCAAATACCTCCGGGCGAACAGCCAGGAGGTCTAACGGACGTCAGCGCACCTCAGACATCAAATTCTTCATATATTCCGCAAATTGGCGCCAGGGACCTATCCAACCGGTCCGGCGAATCATCTCGTAGAGACGAAGTAGCGAGATGGCACATAACGCGCCATCTCGCAAGTTTCAAGGGCAGTGGCAGAACTACTTGAGTTCGACCTTGGCGCCAGCGGCTTCCAGCTTCTTCTGAATGTCTTCAGCTTCAGCCTTGTTGACGCCTTCCTTGACGGCCTTGGGCGCAGCTTCAACAAGCGCCTTGGCTTCGCCCAGGCCCAGACCAGTGATGGCACGGACTTCCTTGATGACGTTGATCTTGTTGTCGCCAAACGAGGCGAGGATCACGTCAAATTCGGTCTTTTCTTCAGCAGCTGGAGCAGCAGCGCCGCCAGCGGCAGCAACAGCAACAGGAGCGGCGGCGGAAACGCCCCACTTCTCTTCCAGCATCTTCGACAGTTCCGAAGCTTCCAGAACGGTCAGGGCAGACAGGTCGTCTACGATCTTGGCGAGATCAGCCATTTGATAAATCTCTCTTTTTTACGTGTTCAGTTCAAACCAAAGTGGTCCCTTGCGAGGACCGATGGGGTTACGCTGCTTCGTTGCTCTTTTCCGCATGCGCGGCCAAAACGCGGGCAATGCCGCCAGCCGGTGCCACGATGACCGATGCGATACGCGTAGCGGGCTGCTTGAGCATCCCGGCAAGCGTGGCGCGCAGTTCATCCAGCGACGGCATGGTCGACAGCGCCTTGATGTTTTCGGCATCAAGAGCGGTCTTGCCCATGGCGCCACCAAGAACGACGTATTTCGCGTTCTTTTCAGCAAACTTTGCCGCAATCTTGGGCGCAGTCATGGGGTCGGCCGCATAAGCGATGACGATCGGGCCTACGAGTAGGCTCGACATGTCCGCATTGTCGGTTTCTTTAAGAGCAAGCTTGGCAAGACGGTTTTTAGCGATCTTGACGAAACCACCGGCGCTCTTCACCTCACGACGAAGAACCTCCAGATTGGCTACGGTCAGACCGGTATTCTGCGCAAGTACGATCGACCCAGCGCCCGTTAGGGCTGACTGAAGCGATGCGACAAGCTCACGCTTTTCCGCTCTTTCCACTGCTAGTCTCCACATTTAGCCCGACGAAAGTCAGTCGGGCCATTGCCAATTGCTGCCCTCCGGTCTCCATAAAGGAGGAGAGGAGCAACGGTTACACGCCTGTCAACCGTGCTGCCTGAAAGGGCAACTGGCCTGGTTCAAACCGCCACCCTGCCCTTGCGGACAAAATTTCGGTCTTCACCCCATCTATGCTGGCATCTTGCGACATTAAGCCAACCCAAATCGGCTGGCACCGGCAGTCTCGGACAGGACTTGTTGCCGCCCCGAAGAGCGACAAAAACCGGGCGATCGAAACCGCCCGGAATTGGAATTACATCGCCGAGGCGGGCTCGACATGCACGCCCGGGCCCATGGTCGAGGACACGGCAACGCGCTTGACATAGGTGCCCTTGGCACCCGCTGGCTTGGACTTCATCACCGCATCGGTGAAGGCCTTGATGTTCTGCAGCAGGGCTTCTTCCGAGAACGACACCTTGCCAACGCCAGCATGCAGGATGCCGGCCTTTTCAACGCGGTATTCCACGGCGCCGCCCTTGGCAGCCTTGACGGCCCCGGCAACGTCAGGAGTAACCGTGCCGACCTTGGGGTTTGGCATCAGATTGCGTGGGCCCAGGATCTTGCCCAGACGACCGACCAGCGGCATCATATCAGGCGTTGCAATGCACCGATCGAAATCGATCTTGCCGCCCAAAATGGCTTCCATCAGGTCTTCGGCACCAACGATGTCAGCACCAGCCTTGCGGGCTTCGTCAGCCTTGGCGTCCTTGGCGAACACGGCAACGCGCACGGTCTTGCCAGTGCCATTGGGCAGGTTGACCACGCCGCGGACCATCTGGTCAGCGTGGCGGGGATCAACGCCCAGATTGATGGCGATTTCGATGGTTTCGTCAAACTTGGCTGCGGCGCGCGACTTGACCATCTTGATGGCTTCATCGAGCTTGTACAGCTTGTTGCGATCGATGCCCTCGCGGGCTGCGGTGAGTTTCTTACCAGCCATTTATCAGCCCTCGACCTGAATGCCCATGGAACGGGCAGAGCCGGCAATCATCGATGCAGCAGCGTCGATATTGTCAGCGTTGAGATCCTTCATCTTCTTTTCGGCAATATCACGCAGCTGAGCCTGGGTGATGGTGCCAACCGATTCCTTGCCGGGCAGCTTGCTGCCGGCCTTGAGGTTGACGGCCTTCTTGATGAAGTAGGTTACCGGCGGCTGCTTCATCACAAAGGTGAAGCTCTTGTCGGCATAGGCAGTGATCACGACTGGAATGGGCGCACCCTTTTCCACTTCCTGCGTGGCGGCATTGAACGCCTTGCAGAATTCCATGATGTTCAGACCGCGCTGACCCAGTGCTGGGCCGATTGGCGGGGATGGTGTTGCGGAACCCGCAGGCACCTGGAGCTTTACGTAGCCAACGATTTTCTTTGCCAATTCCGTCTCCTATTCGTGGCCACAATCGGCCGGGTAGGCGCCAACTAGTTAAAGCCGGCTAGACACCGTGGTCTGAGGTGGAACTGGTGCTGGCAGTGCACCATCCTCTACCACAGTTTCTGCACCCGGCCGGAGCCGGGCATATTCCGGCTCACACCGGAATTCTTGAGTGTCAGACCTTTTCGACCTGACTGTATTCGAGCTCCACCGGGGTGGGACGACCAAAGATCGACACTTCCACCTTGAGGCGGGCGCGCTCTTCGTCGACTTCTTCCACCACGCCATTGAAGCTGGCAAACGGACCGTCCGAAACGCGGACATTCTCGCCCACTTCGAACGATATCGATGGCTTGGGATGCTCAACGCCTTCCTGCACCTGCTGCAGAATGGCCTGGGCCTCCTTCTCCGAAATCGGCATCGGCTTGTTGTCCGAACCGAGAAAGCCGGTAACCTTGGGCGTATTCTTGATCAGATGGAACGCCTCGTCGGTCATATCCATCTTCACCAGCACATAGCCCGGGAAGAACTTGCGTTCAGCATCGACCTTGCGGCCGCGACGGATCTCCACGACCTTTTCGGTCGGCACGATCACGTCTTCAAACAGATGGTCAAGCTTCTTTTGCGCAACCTTCTGGCGGATGTCTTCCGCCACCTTGCGCTCGAAGTTCGAGTAAGCTTGAACGATATACCAGCGCATGGCCATAAAGCGTCGCCGCTCCTAGATGTTGTGTGTCCGAGACCCGACTAGCGGATCGAAAGCATCAGCCCGACAAGCCAAGAAATGAGCTGATCGGCTGCGAGAAAAAACAGGCTGGCGGCCAGCACCAACACGATCACCATAATCGTGGAGATCAGGACTTCGTTTCGCCCCGGCCAGATGACTTTGGAAACTTCCTGCCGCGTCTGCTGCAGGAACTTGATTGGGTTCTTCACGGCCATCAACGAATCTACTCTTTGGTGTTTTGGTGCAAAACCAAAGGCCGCGCAGGAATCCCGCACGGCTGGAATGTGGGTTTCTAGAGAAACTCCGGGCCAAATGCAACAGCCCACCCGCACAATTTGCCCGACCGGAAAACCCTGCTGATGAACGACGCCTGCAGGGCGGCGTGATTCGTCCTTGATTCGGCATGGCTACGGGACTTAAATGGGTCTGGAACGTGTGACGAATGGAGGCGTGCCATGACTGCAGGTGCCGCGTCGTTCGAAGTCAAAGCCTGTGAAATCGCTCTTTACGGCCCCCACCCGACCATCGAAGGGCGGGTAACGGGTGTCGTGCGGGTCCGCATTGAAGAACACTTCATGGGCAATATCAGCCGCTATGCCCTTGATCTCAAGGTGAAAGCCGATGTGCCAAACGCAACGGCCGACCAGGTACGCACCGCGTTGCTGGCTCATGCGGCCCATCAGCTCAACCGGCTAAAGGCCCGTCATTCCGACAGGATCCCAACCGCCGCTGAATAGAATTCGCGGCGGCAGGCCGGAATTGCTGGATGTGTTGGATATATTGGTTTGAGTGCCTGGCAGGGGCTGGGGGACTCGAACCCACGACCCTCGGTTTTGGAGACCGATGCTCTACCAACTGAGCTAAACCCCTTCAGACGAGGCTGTGTCTAAATGTAAAGCGGGCGCTTCGCAAGACCCTTCCCAACCTCAATGCCCACTTCCCGGCCCTAAGCCCAGATATGGGGCAGCAAGGGCAGTGCCATGAGTACCAGACCGCCCAGCGCCACCGTGAAGCTGATCGACCGCCAGGGCGACAAAGCGGCCATATAGCACACCAGGTGCCCTGCCCGCCCCAGCAGGTAAAGCATTGCCCCGGCCAGGCTGACCCAGCCCTGCTCGCCCAGCACAATCGCCAGCACGGCGAACACCAGAAATATCGGCAGCGTTTCCTGCAGATTGCCCAAGGCCCGCCGCGCCCTTGCCAGTTGCAGACTTGGCTCGGGAAGGTTATCGCGCGGCCCCATCTGCGCCTGCGGCCCGACCTGCTGGGTCAAATAATGGCCCGGCAGGAAAACCTGCACCAGCAAGAGCAGCAGCACGAGAAAGATGAGCGCCAGCATTGATCAACCTTGTCACGTTGGGAGTGTATGAGAGTAGTTACGTCGCGCGGCCTTGAACAGATCACCCCGTGCGAATGGCGTACAGCGTCGTGTTCACCAGCGCGACGGGCCAGGCCGCCATGGCGTCCGCCCGATTGAACCAGCGCTGAATGCTGGCCCCTTCAGGCGACCGACCAGTACCCCGGCTCACCGCGGCGACCAAGCCAAAGGATCGCCAGCCCCGCCATGGCCAGCCAGGGCAGCAGCGCCAGGTTCAGATTTTGCCAGCCAATGGTGTTTTGCAGCACGCCAGCGCTGAGTGAAGCGAACAGGCCAACCACGAAGATGGTAAAGTCATTGGTGGCCTGCGCCTTGCCCTTTTCGGCGGTGCTATAGGCGCGGGTCAGCAGATTGGTGCCACCGATATAGAGAAAATTCCAGCCTACCCCCAACAGCACCAGGGCGGCGCTGAATGAATAGAACCCCGTGCCGGACAGGGTGATCAAGACGTGACAGGTGAGCAGAACAACGCCGGCGAGCATGATCTGCAACACGCCGAAGCGGGCAATCAGCGAACCGGTAAAGAACGACGGCAGGAACATGCCGAGCACATGCAACTGGATGACTGTGGCCGTGGCGCCCAGACCATGATTGTGGTGCACCATGGCCAGCGGGGTCGCCGTCATCGCCAGGATCATGACGCCATAGCCGATTGTCGCGCCAAACAGCGCCACCAGATAGATTGGCTGCCGCACGATGTCGATGAGCGCTCGAGCCGAGGCCCGTTCATCGGCGGTATCGAGCGCTTTGGGAACATTGACGCCAAACAGCACAACCACTGCCAGCAGGGAGGTGAGGGCCAGGAACAGGAACGAAGCCGTGTAGG
Organism: Devosia alba; assembly: GCF_039938915.1. Lineage (NCBI taxonomy): Bacteria > Pseudomonadati > Pseudomonadota > Alphaproteobacteria > Hyphomicrobiales > Devosiaceae > Devosia > Devosia alba. The sequence continues at coordinate 408,140 of NZ_JBDUUI010000001.1, forward strand.
CCGGTTGCAGCAGGTCGCCACCCAGCCGGGCCAGCAGCGGCCCCACCAGCGCGGCGACGACCCCGCCAGCCAGCACCAGCGATATGGCGCGCGGCTTGAAGGCGGCGTCGGCAACTTCAGCGGCGGCAAACCGATAGAACTGGGCGAAGCCCTGATAGGCGCCAGCCAGAAACGTGCCGAGACAAAGCAGCAACAATGAGGAGGTGAGCATGCCCGCAGCCGCCAGCAAACCGCCCAAAGTGCCCAGGCTGGCGCCCGCAATGAACCCGACCCGGCGCCCGACCCGCGCCATCCACATCGATGCCGGCACGGTTGCCACCGCAGTGCCAAGGAACATGGTGGCGATCGGCGCCGTCGCCCATTCCGGGGATGGCGCCAGGATACTGCCGGCCAACGCGCCAATGGTCATCACCAGCACCGACACGATCTGAAACAGCGCCTGCGCCGTGGCCAGCAGGAAGACTTGTCGGTGCATGGCTTGCATGGTTGCGTTTTCTCGGTTTGGGATGGTCACGACGCGTCAGCTTACCCTGCGGCCACCCATTCGGGCCTGCCGTCTTGCAGGCATTAGTCTTGAACTCTTGCGCCCGCAACTGGGATCCGCGACGACATAGGCAGCTTCGCGCGCAATACCGGGCTAACTGCCGGATGGTCGCCTGGCTGCAAGCGCGGCGACTACCGCACCAAGCAATATCGCCCCAATGCCCGTTCGGCTTTACCCATGCTCACCACCAATAAATTGGCGATGGTGCCGGCCGATTCAGATCAGTCGGCGCACAGCGTTTTCCGCACCCGGGAATGCGACCCGAAGGCGTTACGGTTGCATGCCGCAACAATCGGCTAGATCATTAATTTATTTGATAAAAGAGTTTGGCTGGGGAACCTGGATTCGAACCAAGATCGACGGAGTCAGAGTCCGCTGTTCTACCATTGAACTATTCCCCAGCAGGCCGGTAGCCGGCTGGCGTGGGAGATGGATGATCTCCGACGCGGGGTCTGCATAGACAATGCCGAATGCAATTGCAAGCGCCTGCGCGCCGATTGCGGCGGCCAAAGCACAGCAATTGTGAAGCGTTCAAATACACCTGCAACGATGCGGACGTGGCGGCCCTGCAGACCGATACCTGGTCCGATGGAGAACACCACGCCCCCTTAAAAAAACCGTCTCGTGACTGACGGTGATGCAGGACGCCACGCGGATCTCGATGCCCCGGCCGTGGCCGGTGCGGTGCAGGATATTGGGACCATAGCAGGCGGCAGTGGTGACGCTTCGGGCAGCCTGTCGGCGGTGCTGGCAAGGCTGGGGCTGAAACTGATGCGGCTTCCAAAGCAAGAAGCACTAGCGCGAATCTCCCCCCCCCCCCGCACTGGCGTGATAGCCGGAGCGGGGCATGTCGTTGCAATAGCTGTGCAGGCCGCCGCGTTGCCCGGCTAGCCCGCCTGGGCCATCAGGCTGGCATTGCCACCGGCGGCGGTGGTGTCGATGCAGACATGGCGTTCAACCAGCAGGCGGCTGGAATCGTCGGCAGAAGTCAGCAGCGGGATGATCGGGCCATCGCGTTCGCTCAGGGCGATGCGGACGGCGCGCAGGGTGGCCTCGTCGGCAAAGCAGGCGACGGCGTCGAAACTGTCGCTGCTGCGCAGCACGTCGAGGTCGAGTTCGGCCAGCAGGGCCGTATTGCCCAGACTGGCGCAGATAACGGCCTGGGCCTGCTGCTGGGCCGTGGTGGGGCCGAGGCAGAGCACGCGGCCGCGGGGCGCCGAGTGCATGATATTGCTCTCCCCGGTGGGGCCAGGCAGCACCGTGGGAGCGCTGTCCGTGGGACCGGGCGCGGTGGTGAAGCGCGGCACATAGTGCGGCCCACCGGCCTTGGGACCGGTGCCGGAAAGCCCTTCGCCGCCGAAAGGCTGCGAGCCGACAGCGGCGCCGATCTGATTGCGGTTGATATAGATATTGCCGGCGCGGATGGCGCGCGAGACGGCGGCGACGCGCGAGGAGATGCGGGTGTGCATGCCAAAGGTCAGGCCATAGCCCGAGGCATTGATGTCGGCGATGACGGCGTCAATCTGGTCGGCCTTGAAAAGGGCGATGTGCAGCACCGGGCCAAAGATTTCCTCGGTGAGATCGGTAATGCTGTTCACCTCGAGCACGGTGGGGGCGACATAGGTGCCGCCTGTGGGCGCCTTCAGCTGATGGATCAATTTCCCGGCCCTGGCGTAACTGTCGATATGGGCCTGGATTTTGGTGCGCGCAGCCTCGTCGATGACGGGGCCGACATCATGGGCCAGGGTCCAGGGGTCGCCCAGTGCCAGTTCATCCATGGCGCCCTTGAGCATCTCGATGGTGCGTTCGGCAGCATCTTCCTGCAGATAGAGAATGCGCAGGGCCGAACAACGCTGACCGGCCGATTGGAAGGCCGAGGTGATGATGTCACGCACCGCCTGCTCGGGCAGCGCGGTGGAATCAACGATCATCGCATTGAGGCCGCCGGTTTCCGCCACGAGCGGCGCAGTGGGGGCCAGATGGGTGGCCATGGTGTGATCAATGCGGCGTGCGGTGGGCAGCGAGCCGGTGAAGACCACGCCGGCAATAGCCGGGTTTGCGGTGAGCGCAGTGCCGACCTCCCCGCCGCCGGGGAGCAATTGCAGGGCGTCAGCCGGGATGCCGGCTTCGTGCAGGAGCTGGATGGCGCGAAAGGCGATGAGCGGGGTTTGTGGCGCCGGCTTGGCCAGCACCGGATTGCCAGCGACCAGTGCGCCGGCAATCTGGCCGGTGAAAATGGCCAGCGGGAAATTCCACGGCGAAATGGCCGCGATAGGACCGAGCGCGGAAGCGAGCGGGAGCCGTTCGGCCTGATCGGCATAATAGCGCAGGAAATCGACGGCTTCGCGGACTTCGGCAATGGCGTCAGACCAGGATTTGCCGGCCTCCCGAGCCAGAAGGGCGAAGAGTTCGGCGCTGTGGGTTTCATAAAGGTCAGCGGCTGCGCGCAGGGAAGCGGTGCGCATGCCCACCGGGGTTTGCCCCCAGTTGGAGGCTGCTGCAGCGGCAATGGCGGCGGTGACGTCATCCGTGCTGGCATCGGTGACGCTGCCGACGATATCATTGTGTCGGGCGGGATTGCGCATTTCCGTGACCGGCCCGGCGTATCCTTTGGCGGCCTTCCCCTGGTAGGCGGAGCCGTCTGGTGCGTTCGGCGCGGTCAGCGGCGTGGCGTGCCACCTGGTGTTGGCGAAAGCGTCGCGGGCCGATTGCATGGCCGAAAACGCGATGGGATCGCTCACGTCGAGGCCAGCGGAATTGACCCGGTCGCCAAAAATGGCCAGGGGCGCCGGGATGACGGGGTTGGGGATGGCATCGCCAAGGGCCAGGATTTTGGCGATCGGATCTTCGGCGACAACCGAGGCAGGAATGTCCTCGTCGGCGATCTGGTAGACGAAAGAGCCATTGGCGCCGTTTTCAAGCAGGCGGCGGACCAGATAGGCCAATAGATCCTTGTGCGCGCCCACCGGGGCATAGATGCGGGTGCGGGTGCCGAGGCTGGTGCGCAGCACATCCTGCAGGCGCTCACCCATGCCGTGCAGACGCTGGAACTCGAAGGCATCAGTGCCCTGCCCCGCTTCCTCTGCCAGATGCAGCACAGCGGTGGCAGTGTGGGCATTGTGGGTGGCGAATTGCGGATAGATATTGCCGGCGGCAAAGAGCTTTCGGGCTGCAGCGATATAGCTGATATCGGTTGAGGCCTTGCGGGTGAAAACCGGATAGTCCGGCAGGCCGAGCACCTGGGAACGCTTGATTTCGGCATCCCAGTAGGCGCCCTTGACCAGTCGCACCATGATGCGGCGATCCAGTGCGTTGGCGGTGGCGTCGAGCCAGTCGATCAGAGGCAGGACGCGCTTGCCATAGGCCTGCACGACGACGCCAAACCCATCCCAGCCGGCCAGTTCCGGCGTGGCGAGAACTTCCGCGATGATGTCGAGCGACAGATCGAGGCGGTCGGCCTCCTCGGCATCGATATTGAACCCGATATTGGCGTTCTTGGCAGCGATGGCCAATTGGCGCGTCAAATCAACCAGTTCGGTCATGACGCGGTGGCGCTGGTTGAACTCGTAGCGCGGGTGCAGCGCCGAGAGTTTGACCGAAATGCCGGGATTGTCGCGGACCGAAGCCGATTTCGCATTCGGTGCTAGGCGCGCAATGGCATTGGCATAAGCGTCAAAATAGCGGGCGGCGTCGGCGCTGGTGCGGGCGGCCTCGCCCAGCATGTCATAGGAATAGGTGTAGCCGTTGGCTTCCTGCTTTTTGGCGCGGGTGACGGCTTCATCAATGCTGCGGCCAAAGACGAACTGGCTGCCGAGCAGGCGCATGGCCTGCCCCACCGCGGTGCGGATGACCGGCTCGCCCAGGCGCGCCACGGCGCGATGGAAGGCCGATCGTGGCGCGACCGCCGGATCGCCCAGGACTTCGGCGGTAAGGCTAAGCGCCAGGGACGAGAAGTTGACCAGATGGTTGGACGAGGCGCCGAAATGGCTGGTCCAGTCAGAACCACCGACCTTGTCGTGGATCAGGGCATCGACAGTGTCGGCATCGGGCACGCGCAACAGCGCTTCGGCCAGCGACATCAGCGCCACCCCTTCATCGGTGGCCAGGCCATATTCAGACAGGAAGGATTCCATCAGGCCCAGGCGATTGCCCTGGCGCACGGTGGTGACCAGCTGTTCAGCGCGGGCCGAAATGGCGGCGCGGGCGGCGTCATCAAGCCCGGTATCAACGATCAACTGGTGAACCAGCGCCGTTTCGTCAGCAAAATTGCGCTCACGCAGGGATTGGCGGGCGGTGTCAATGGCAGCAATGGGGCTGGTCTGGGTCATGGTGCTCTCTGCGCAATCAAGCGCGGCAGACATATCGCGGGATGGCAGGGTGATTGGTACAAATGCCTGCTGATTACCGAACCCACATTGCCACAAGACGAACAGGCGTTTCGCCTGTTCAGCTGGCCCTAATGCCCGCTGTGATGTAAAGTAGCGGCGCACTGCAGGACAATCGACCATGAAAACCGTCACCTACGAGACTCTGGACCAGATCGACCGTCGCATCCTTGATGTGCTGGCGCAGGATGGCCGGATCAGCGTGGCGGAATTGAGCCGTCGCGTGAATCTGAGCAAGACGCCGTGTCAGGCCCGGATCACCCGATTGGAGAAGGCCGGCTATATTCTGGGCTACCGAGCGGTGATCGATCCGCGGCGGTTGGGCCTGCCGCATGTGGCTTTTGTCGAGGTGAAGCTGAGCGATACCCGCAAGAGCGCGCTAAGCGCCTTCAACAAGGCAGTGCGGGCCATTCCCGAGGTGGAACAGGCCCATATGATCGCCTCGAGCTTTGATTACCTGCTCAAGGTGCGCACCAAGGATATCGCTGGCTATCGCGAAGTGCTGGGCGAGCGGATTTCAGCCCTGCCGCATGTGGCGCACACCAGCACGCATGTGTCGATGGAGGCGGTAAAGGGCGACGAAGAATAGGCCGGCATGCGGCGGCTGCATCAGGCCGCCGGGAACAGGGTCCAGCGCCGGGGGCGGAAGGCCAGACGGGTTTTCTCACCGGCGGGATGATCGAAAGGCAGGTCGATTTCGACCTTGTGATCGCTGCCCCCAATGCCCAGTTCGACGCGGCGGGTGCCGCCGACACGGCGGGTGGCGCTGACCACGCCGGTCAGTGAAGCATCGGCTTCGATCAGATCGACATCGTGCGGGCGGAAGAACAGGCGGGCCTGCCCCGGCGGGGTGTCACCGGCAGGGATGCCGATGGCGTGGCCGCCGACCCAAAGCTCGTGGTTTTCGACGGTGACCGGCAGTTCGCTGGAACTGCCGATAAATCCGAAGACGAATGGCGAACTGGGATGGTCGTACACCCTGTCGGGCTTGCCGATCTGCTCAATCCTGCCCTGGCTCATCACGCAGAGACGATCCGAGAGCTCGATGGCCTCCTCCTGATCGTGCGTGACAAAGACGGTGGTGTGCCCGGTACGGTCGTGCAGTTCTCGCAGCCACTTGCGCAATTCGCGGCGGACCTGAGCGTCGAGCGCGCCAAACGGCTCGTCGAGCAGCAGCACGCTCGGCTCGATAGCCAGCGCCCGGGCCAAGGCAACGCGCTGGCGCTGACCGCCCGAAAGCTGGTTGGGGTAGCGCTTTTCCAGACCGCAGAGTTGCACCAGATCGAGCAGCTCCATGGCACGGCGGCGGATTTCTTTGGCTGGCGGCCGCGTGGAGCGGGGACGCACCGAGAGGCCGAAGGAGATGTTCTCCAGGATCGTCATGTGGCGGAACAGGGCATAGTGCTGAAACACAAAGCCAATATTGCGCCGCTGCACGCTCCATTCGGAGGCATCGGTATCGCCAAAGAAAATGGCGCCCGTGGTGGGTGTTTCAAGGCCGGCGATCAGGCGCAGCAGCGTGGTTTTGCCTGAGCCCGAGGGACCCAGCAGCGCGATCAGCTCGCCCGACACAATGTCGAGCGATACATCATGCAGCGCCGGGAAGCGGTCAAATTCCTTGCGCACATTCTGAACGCGAACTTCCATGAAAACCAAATCCCATCAGTGAGTGCCGGCGGCGATTTCTCCACCAGAACGCCATTCCAGCGCCGACTTCAACACCAGCGTGACCAGCGCCGGCAAGGCCGGCAAAGGCCACCGTGGCTTTATCTTCACTGTAGAGCATTTCCACCTGCGGCGGTATTGCGGAGGTCTGGCCGCGAACTCTCCCCAATGGCCGGCCATCACAAAACGCGGCGCGGCAACTTGCGGATGAACAGCCCGGGGCGGCTAGTCCTGGGGCGGAGACCAGAGCGGGGTTTCGCGTTCCAACGGGGCCATGGAGGCGATATCTTCGCCGCGACGCATGGCGATGTTCATACGGAAACTGTTGCCGATGCGCTCGGAGCGCTCGACGAACAGGGCCGCGACATCGGGCGGGCAGAGTTGCTCAACAGTGCGGCGGAACAGGGCCAGCCAGCGCCTGAAATGAGGGTCGCCAAGCTCGGGGATGGCCATATGCTTTGGCAAGGGCCGGCCGGCATAGCGGCCAGTGCCAAGCAGCATGGAGCTCCAGAAGTCGGCGATCAACTCCAGGTGATGCGGCCAGGCTTCCGGTGCGATGATGCGGTTGAACACCGGGCCGATCAGCGGGTCCTTGCGGACATCGGCATAGAACTGGTCGACCACCGCGCGGATCATGGTTTCATCAAGCTCGGTGGGGGTTTCCCAGCCCACCCGCTGATGCTGGGTGCCGATGGGCGGACGGGGATTGCTGGTCATTCTGACAAGGCCTCACGAATGGAATAGCTGCAACGGCGCCCGCCCGAGACGATATGCTCGTCGCGGGTGACAATGGCCTCGGTCCCCAGCACCGAGCGGAACACGTCCAGTTCAGCGCGGCAGAAGTCCTGGCAGGCGGTTGCCGCGGCGCAGATAGGACAGTGATTCTCCAACAGCAGCAGCGAGCCATCGGGCTGTTCGCGCCACTCGGCCATGTAACCTTCATGGGAACGCAGACTGGCCAAGGTGGCGACCTTGTCACGCAAGCTGGTGCATGGCGCCATGGCAGCTTCATAGGCGGCAGTGGTTTGCGCCTCGCGGCTGGCGATGATGGTATCCAGCGCGCCCTCCCCCAGAGTATTGCGGACAATCTCGAGCAATTGCACGGTCAGTGCGGCGTGGGTATCGGGAAAGCGGGCCTGGGCCGCAGCGGTCAAGCTCCAGCTCTGGGTGGGACGGCCAACACCAGCGGACTGACTGGTCGCGGCGACCAGGCCCTCATCGGCAAGACGCACCAATTGCTGGCGGGCCGCTTCACCCGTTGTGCCCAGAGCGTGCCCAATCGCGGCAGCCGACAGGGCGCCGTGCATTTTGAGCATCATGAGCACACGCTCTGCCGGATTGCGCGGCGACCAGCCCAAATTCGCCAAGGCATTGCTTGACATGTCGGGCTCAAACGTTTTCAAAGTCATGACTTGGAAATTAGACGGCGCCATGGCCAAAAGCAAGTGCGGCATGGTGACGTGACACAAATCACCGGATGAGTGAGCCAGAGTTTCCTGACAACCTCGACGAGGCGACCATGCGCTGGCGACTGCAGCAGCCATGGCCGGCAAGCCCACTACACTCCGTAATCTGTTCTCCGAACAGGCCGGAGAAGGATTATGATCGTGACTATGGCCGATTTTGAATTGCCCGAAACCATGACCCTGCGCCCGTCCCGCCATCCCGTGGTGGGCGGTGCGGAGTTCCGTGCTGCCCTGGCTGCGCTGGCATCCACGGTCTGCGTAGTGACCGCGCAGCAGGGCGAGGAAGCGATCGGGCGGACGGTGACGTCGATGCTGTCGCTGTCGCTGAACCCGCCGACCATTCTGATCTCGATCGATATCATGAGCCGGCTGGCCGATATCATCGCCAAGACCAAAGGCTTTTCGCTGGCCCTGCTGGCTGACGATCAGCAGGCGGTGGGCGATGCCTTTGCTGGCGGGCTGGCGCCCGAACAGCGGTTCACGATCGGGGACTGGTCGCGCTGGCCATCGGGGCACCCGATGTTGCTGGGCGCGGTGACCGCACTGGACTGCGAGGTGATCGGCGCTATTGAAACGGGCACGCACGTGCTGTTTGCCGGCGCCATCATCGAGACCGAGACCACCACCAGCCGCTCGCCGCTGGTGTGGCAGCGGCACCATTACCACAAGCTGAACCGGCTCGACTGAAAACGGGTGTGATGCCAAGCTGAGGGGAACGCTGTTGCAAGGCGGCCCCGACGGGGCCAGTTTGGGATGACTGGATCCCCAAAGGGAGATGGATTTGCCCAGATATTTCTTTCACTACCGCACCGATGACGAGTGGATCATGGACACCGACGGCAGTGAACTGGCGGACCTTGAGGCGGCCGAACACAATGCCGCTGCCCTGGCCAAGGCGATTGTCGAGCGCACGGCCAGCACCGGCGGCGATTCGGGCGTGCCGCGCTCCATCGAAATCACCGACGCAGCCGGTGAGGAATTGCTCTATCTGGTGTTCTGGGCCGGGCCAAAGCTGGGCGGGGATGATGATGGCGAGCCAGTGACGCCCACCATTACGGTGCACTGAAACCCGGGCGAACTATGCCCCCTCGCCCGCCGCCGGCGCCCGATGGAGCGAGCCGTCAGCTGGCGTAGAGTTGATTGAAGATACCGCCGTTGCCGGTCGAATTCTCGCTGACATTGGTCAGACTGCAGTCCTGGGCGTGGCCCGTCACCGAAAAGACCAGTACGAGCGAGGCGATCAAGGCGGCATACGCGAAGATTTTGGACACAGTGGTCATGTTTGCTCCATGGCGATCGCATGAATTAAAGACTACTACATTGGTGGAGTATTGCAAGCCTGATGCACCGCGACCGCGGCGACAAGAGAGCATATTCTTGCTCAAACAGACCCGCATTCTGGAAAACCATCACCAAAACCGGACAAAGCCAGGGCCTCAGGCAATTCCATTCCAGAACCTTACCAAACCCCTAATTCCCCACCCGGCTGCAACCGCGGCATTGTGGCCTAGAGCGAAAGGCGTGGCAGACAGCGACACCTGCGGTGCCTAGACTGGCACTGCAAGTTGAGGAGTCGTCGATGACCACGGTACAGGCAAATCGTCCCGCCATGCTGAAGCGTGCTGTTGCACTCGAAAGCGAGGATGCCGAGTTTGCCCAATTCCTGCGGGCCGCCGTGCTGGCCACCGACAGTGAGGATCTGGCGCGGGAAACCCCGGAGCGATTTGAGGCGACCATGCGGCAATCGCATGCGCAGCTAAAGGCCTATGACGGCACAGGCAGCAGGCTGAGCGCGACCGAACCGGCGCAGGCCGGAGACCCGCTGGTGCTCGATATCGTCTCACCCGACATGCCGTTCATCGTCGACAGCGCCTTGGCGGCGCTGCGCGCTGGCGGCGGCACGGTACGGCTGTTTTCGCATCCGGTGGTGCGTCAGGCTGATGGCGGGGCCCTCAGCGTGCTGCACATCCATAGCGACCCGGTCAGCGACCTGCCGGCACTGCTGGCCGAGATCGAGGCCACCATGGGCGATGTCGGCCTGGCGGTGCACGATTGGCAGCCCATGCTGGATCGCCTGCGCAAGGCCATTGCCGAACTGGGAGGGCAGAAGGCCAGCCAGATCAATGAGTCACTGCGGTTTCTTGACTGGCTGGTGGAACACAATTTCACGTTCCTGGGGATGCGCGACTATCACATCGAGGGTGATGTGCTGGCGCCGGTGGCCAATAGCGGGCTGGGTATTCTGACCGACCCGAGCCTAAAGGTACTGCGCAGTGGGCCGGAATTCGTTGAATCGACACCCCAGCACGCCGCCTTCATTGCTTCGGGCGAGCCGTTGCTGGTGACCAAGGCCAATGTGCGGTCGCGGGTACATCGGCGTCAGCACATGGATTATGTGGGCATCAAGACCTACGCCGCCGACGGCAAGGCTGTGGGCGAGTTGCGCATTGTCGGCCTGTTCACGGCACAGGCGCTGGCGACACCCCATACAGATGTGCCGATCATCAGGCGCAAGATTGCCGAGGTGATGCGCAAATCCGGCGTTGATCCGATCGGGCATGACGGTCGGGCCCTGCTGAGCGCGCTGGACAGCTATCCGCGCGACGAACTGTTCCAGATCGAGGTGGAGCAGCTGTTCGAGTTTTCCACCGCGATCGCCGCGCTCTATGACCGGCCACGCGTTCGGGTGCTGCCCCGTATCGACCGGTTCGACAACTTTGTCTCGGTGCTCGTCTACGTACCGCGCGACCGCTATGACGGCGCGGCCCGCGCCCGGATCACGCAGTATCTGGCCCAGATCTATGATGGCCGCGTTTCGGCGTTCTACCCGCATTTCCCCGAAGGAGAGCTGGTGCGGGTGCACGTAATCATCGGCCGGGTATCGGGCACAACGCCGCAGCCAAGCCGGACGGAACTTGAGGCCAATGTCGACCTGCTGACCAGCAATTTTGGTGACACGCTGATGGCCAGTGCCGACGATCCCGCCGCCATCAGCGACTATCGAACAGCGTTTTCAGCAGCCTATCAATCGCGCAATTCGGCGCGGGATGCCCATGCCGATATCGTCGTGTTCAGAGGTCTGGGCGACAGCACGCGGGTAGCGATCCGGCTGCATGCCGATGATGGCTCCGACGGCGTGCTGGCGCTCCGCTTTTACCATCGCGAACAGGCCATTCCGCTGAGCGATCGCGTGCCGATGATCGAGGCCTTCGGCTTCCGGGTCATTGACGAACGGACCTATACGGTTACGCCGCGTGACGGGGTGGAGCGCTATATCCACGACATGGTGCTGACCCCCAGTGATGGCAGCGTGTTCGATCTTGCGGCGCACGGCGCGGCCGTTGAAGACGGCTTGCTGGCCGTGTGGGACGGGCTGGCGGAAAGCGACCAGCTCAACACGCTGGTGAGCCGCACCGGCCTGGGCTGGAACGACGCCGCGCTGCTGCGGGCGCTCTCGCGCTATTTGCGGCAGATCGGCATTTCCTACTCGCAGCGCTATATCGCCCAGGTGCTGGTGAACCAGACTGACGCGGCCGAGGCGCTGGTGGAGTTGTTCAACGCGCTGCACGACCCCGAGGTGAGCGATCGCGATGCCAGGGCGGTCGCGGCACGGGCCCGGATCGACACGGCACTCGAGGCCATGGCGTCGCTGGATGAAGACACCATCGTCCGGCGTTTTCGCAATCTGATGGATAGCGCGGTGCGCACCAATGCCTTCCAGCGCGACGCGGAGGGCAATCGGATGCCGGCGCTGGCGATCAAATTCGACAGCAGCGCGGTGGACGGCATGGTGGCACCACGGCCCTATCGCGAAATTTCGGTGTATTCGCCGCGCGTTGAAGGCGTTCACATGCGGTTTGGCGCGATTGCCCGTGGCGGGCTGCGCTGGTCGGACCGTCCCGAGGATTTCCGCACCGAAGTGCTCGGACTGGTCAAGGCGCAGCAGGTCAAGAATGCGGTGATCGTGCCAGTGGGTGCCAAGGGCGGGTTTGTGCCCAAACGGTTGACGGCAGGCATGCCGCGCGAGGCATTCCAGGCCGAGGGGCTCGCCAGCTACAAGATATTCATCGGGGCACTGCTCGATGTGACCGACAATCTGATTGATGGCGCGGTGGTGCCGCCACACGCTGTGGTGCGGCGCGATGGTGACGATCCCTATCTGGTGGTGGCCGCCGACAAGGGCACGGCCAGTTTCTCCGATACCGCTAACGCTATTGCCACCAGCCGGGGCTACTGGCTGGGCGACGCCTTCGCCTCGGGCGGCTCGGCCGGCTATGACCACAAGGGAATGGGGATTACCGCGCGCGGCGGCTGGGAAGCGGTGAAGCGACACTTCCGCGAGATGGATCGGGATATCCAGAGCACGCCGTTCACCGTTGTTGGCGTCGGTGACATGAGCGGCGACGTGTTTGGCAACGGCATGCTGCTCAGCCCGCAGACCCGGCTGGTGGCGGCATTTGATCACCGCGACATCTTCATCGACCCCAATCCGGACCCGGCCAGGAGCCTGGCGGAACGCCAGCGGCTGTTCGCCCTGCCCCGCTCCAGCTGGCAGGACTATGACGGTGCACTGATTTCCATCGGCGGCGGGGTGTTTTCGCGCAGCCTGAAGTCGGTGCCGCTATCGCCGGAAATCAAGGCAGCGCTTGGGATGAGCGCCGACCAGGCGACCCCCAGTGAGGTGATTTCGGCAATCCTCAGAGCCGAAGTGGATCTGTTGTGGTTTGGCGGCATTGGCACCTATGTGCGGTCGACCCAGGAAAGCAATGCTGAGGTGGGTGACCGCGCCAATGATGGCATCCGCATTACCGGAGGCGAGGTGCGTGCCAAGGTGATCGGTGAAGGCGCCAATCTGGGAATGACCCAGCGTGGCCGGGTCGAATATGCGCTCAAGGGCGGGCGCATCAACACCGACGCGATCGACAATTCGGCCGGGGTCAATTCGAGTGATCTGGAAGTCAATATCAAGATCGCTGTGGCGCCGCTGCTGGCGGCAGGGGCACTGGATCTGGAGGCGCGCAACGCCTTGCTGGTGACCATGACCGACGAGGTCGCCGAGCTGTGCCTGCGCAACAACTACCTGCAGGGGCTGGCCCTGTCGCTGGCCGAGCGTGCCGGACTGGCCGAATTGCCCGTCCATCGCGAACTGATCGAGCGGCTGGAACAGCGCGGCCTGCTGGATCGGGCGGTGGAATTCCTGCCCAGCGATGCCGTGCTGAACGCCCGCATGGCCACTGGCACGGCCCTGGTGCGGCCCGAACTGGCGGTGATCCTGGCTTATGCCAAGCTGACGCTTTATGCCGATCTGCTAGAGGGACACGGTATCGATGATGCGTATCTGGCTGGCGAACTCTACCGCTACTTCCCCGACATTCTGCACAATGCCTATCCCGATGCGGTAACCAATCACCGGCTGAAGCGTGAAGTGATCGCCACGGTGCTGGCCAATGCGATGATCAATCGCGGCGGCCCGGCTTTTGTCACCGATCTGACGGCGGCCACCAGCGCCAGTCCGGGTGAAGCGGCACTGGCCTATGCAGCGACCCGCGATGCCTATGGGCTGACCGCATTGAATGCGGAAATCGACGCGCTAGACAATGTGGTCGATGGTGCGGTGCAGTTGGGTCTTTATGCCGAGGTGATGGCGCTGCTGCGGCAGGAGAGCCTGTGGTTCCTGCGCAATGCCGACGTGACGCAGGGCCTGAGCGGGTTGGTGGAGCGCCATGCCGCGGGTGTGGCGGCGCTGCGGGACCTCGCCGGAACAATCCTGCCCGGCTCGCTGGCGCAGGACGTCGCCGAGATGGCGCAAACCCTGCGCGGCAACAAGGTGCCGGACGCCACGGCGCAGCGCATCGCGGAACTGCCGGTGATTGGCTATGCCAGCGATATCGTGCTGGTCAGCGAGCGTGCCGGAGTGGCGCTGGCCGACGGCGCCGCGGCATTCTTTGGCGTGTTCACCACGTTCAATCTGTGGCCGGTAATTGCGCAGAGCCGCGCATTGCTGCTCAGCGACCGGTTTGACCGCATGGCGCTCGACCGCGCTTTGGCCAATCTGATGCGGGCGCAGCGCGACCTGACGGCCGACGTGCTCAAGACCGAGGGCGCATCGGTGGCGGCAAAGCTGGCCGACTGGCAGGTGCGGCGCAAGGCGGGGATCGACCGGACGGCCACCGCCGTGGCCGATCTGACGCAGGGCTCGCTGACCGTATCGCGGCTGACGGTTGCCGCCGGTCTGCTGGCCGATCTGGCGCAGGAATAGGTTGACGCGCATCCGGCGGCGCTGAGCGTCGTCGTCCCGCTTCACCCAGACGCATTGCGAACAAAACAAGAAACGTGTTCCCTGAGACCTTGTCCGGAGGATGCCGATTCGTGCTTGCCAGCCCCACCTATCTCGACGCCCTGAACCCAGAGCAACGCCGCGCCGTGGAACATGGTACGGGTGACGCCACGCCCGGGCCGTTGCTGGTCATTGCGGGCGCCGGATCGGGCAAGACCAATACGCTGGCGCATCGCGTGGCACATCTGATCGTCCACGGTGCTGATCCGCGCCGGATTTTGTTGATGACATTTTCGCGGCGCGCGGCCAGCGAAATGAGCCGGCGGGTGGAGCGTATCGCGGCACAGGTGTTGGGCACCAGTGCGGGGGCGATGACCGACGCACTCGCCTGGGCCGGGACGTTTCACGGCATTGGGGCCCGGCTGCTGCGCGAACATGCTACCCAGATCGGGCTCGACACCGCCTTCACCATTCATGATCGCGAAGACTCCGCCGATCTGATGAACCTGGTGCGGCATGAGCTGGGGTTTTCCGAGACCAAGAGCCGCTTTCCCACCAAGGGCACCTGCCTCGCCATCTACTCCCGCGTGGTCAATGCCCAGGATGACCTGGACGCAGTGCTCAAGGCCACCTTCCCGTGGTGCGCCATGTGGAGCGCGCAATTGCGCGAACTGTTCAGCTTCTACGTGGCGGCCAAGCAGGCCCAGAACGTGCTCGATTACGACGATTTGCTGCTCTACTGGGCCGGGATGATGGCCGAGCCTGCCATGGCGGCCGAAGTGGCCGCGCGGTTCGACCATGTGCTCGTCGATGAGTACCAGGACACCAACAAGCTGCAGTCTTCGGTATTGCTGGCGCTGAAGCCGCAGGGGCACGGACTGACGGTGGTGGGCGACGACGCCCAATCCATCTATTCGTTCCGGGCGGCGACGGTGCGCAATATTCTCGACTTCCCCGAGGCTTTCAGCCCGCCCGCCGCCATTGTGACGCTGGACCGCAATTATCGCTCGACGCAGCCTATTTTGGGCGCGGCCAATGCAGTGATCGAGATGGCCAGCGAGCGTTTCACCAAGAATTTGTGGACCGAACGGCAATCGGACGCCAAGCCATTGTTGGTGACCGTGCGCGATGAGGCTGACCAGGCGCGCTATGTGGTGCACAGGGTGCTTGAGGCGCGCGAGGGCGGCATGGCGCTCAAGAGCCAGGCCGTGCTGTTTCGCACCTCGAGTCATTCGGGGCCGCTGGAAATCGAGCTGACGCGGCAGAACATCCCCTTCGTCAAATTTGGCGGACTGAAATTCCTCGACGCGGCTCATATCAAGGACCTGCTGTCGATTTTGCGCTGGTCGGAAAACCCGCGCGACCGGGTCGCCGGGTTCCGCGTGCTGCAACTGCTGCCGGGTGTCGGGCCGGGCACGGCGGGCAAGGTGCTTGACGCGATGGCGACCGGACCGGACCCGGTCTGGGCCCTGGGTGAATATCCGCAGCCATTGCGGGCGGGCGAGAGCTGGGGCGGGCTGGTTGAGCTCATGCGGCGGCTGGCGCGGGGCGATGCGGGCTGGCCGAGCGAACTGGGCTATGCGCGGCTGTGGTATGAGCCACTGCTGGAGCAGGCTTATGACGACGCCATGGTGCGGGTGCAGGACATTGCGCAACTCGAACAGATTGCGGGCGGCTATCCCAGCCGGGAGCGGTTTCTGACCGAGTTGACGCTGGACCCGCCGGACGCCACCAGCGACCAGTCAGGCGTGCCGATGCTGGACGAGGACTATCTGATCCTCTCGACCATCCATTCGGCCAAGGGACAGGAATGGAAATCTGTGCATGTGCTCAATGTGGTGGATGGCTGCATTCCATCGGATCTCGGGACCGGATCGACGCATGAACTCGAAGAGGAACGTCGATTGCTCTATGTGGCGATGACGCGGGCCCGGGATGAGTTGCACCTGATCGTGCCGCAGCGGTTTTTCGTGACGCAGCAGGCCAGGCATGGCGACCGGCATCTGTATGCGCAGCGGACGCGGTTCATTCCACGGGCAATGACGGGGCTGTTCGAGGACATTTTGTGGCCAGCGGTGACGCCGGCGCATATTGAAGGGCTGGCGCCAGCACCGGTGCGGATGGATATCGGCGCACAGATGCGGGGCATGTGGAAATAGGGTCGTTGGATCGCTTCCCTGTCCGCCCCCCTATCGAGGGAATAATTCGCTTTGCGGTTGGGCGCGAACACCTCATCCTATGCCAAAGTTGGATTGTGTCCCGTGGCGGCATGGGGAGAGTGTAGCTTTCCTCCCCAGAACACAGAGTAGATCATGACCACCCTCCCCGACTGGCTTGCGGCCCAGAGCGTTGACGCCAAGCTGGCTTCGGTGATGACCACCATGGCAGCGGCGAGCATAGAAATTGCAGCGGTGCTGCGGCTGGCGGCGATCACCGGGCAGACCGGGCTGGCCGGACACACCAATGTGCAGGGCGAGGATCAGAAGCCGCTCGATATCATCTCGAACGACATCGTTTTGCAGCACATTCGGCAAAATCCGGCCATTTCGGTTCTGGTATCCGAGGAACTGGATGAACCGGTTCATATCGAGAATCAGGGCGCCTATCTGGTGGCGACCGACCCATTGGACGGGTCCTCAAATCTTGACGTAAACGTCACTGTCGGCACGATTTTTTCGATCCTCGACGCACGCAAGGGATTGCTGCAGCCCGGGAGCGCCCAATTGGGTGCCGGTTACGCCGCCTATGGGCCCGCGACCAGTCTGGTGATCACCTTCGGGCCAGTGGCAGCGGTGTTCACGCTCAATGATGACGGCGAGTTCGTGCTGACGACAGAACAGCTCAGCGTGCCACAAGCCTCGGCGGAATACGCCATCAACACGGCCCGCGAGCGGTTTTGGGATGCGGCAACCAAGGGCTATGTGGCCGAGAGTGTGGCGGGCGAAACCGGCCCTGCCGGCAAGCGCCACAATATGCGCTGGATCGGGTCGATGGTGGCCGATGTCCACCGCATTCTGGTGCGCGGTGGGATATTTCTCTATCCGCTCGACAGCGAGACGATCAGCAAGGGCGGCCGGTTGCGGCTGCTCTATGAGGCCAATCCGATGGCGCTGCTGGTCGCCGCAGCGGGCGGCCGATCGACCACCGGACGACAGAGTGTGCTCGACGTGGTACCCACCGATATTCACCAGCGCGTGCCCGTGGTGCTGGGCTCGGCCGAGGAGGTGGCACGGGTCGAGGCCTGGTACGCCAAGGGGTAGCGGCGGGGGCTCGTGCCTGCCACTCGCTGCCACATCCAAGCCGGAGCGCCCCGCACTGTCCCCCATTCGACCCGCTGTCAGTTGATCGCGGTTGCGGCGCTTTCGCGGAAATTGGCAGGAACGCAAATTGCAACGATTTTGCAGGGACGCTATAGCTCGGCGATGATGAGGTGCCGGTGTTGTTCCGCCGGCCGGGAGCCAGTATGACCGACGCCAGCACGACCCTGCCCAAGACCAATTCCAGCCCATGGCCGAGCCGGCCGTTTCATCGGCAATATCTGATGCGGCAGGCCAATAATCTGTTCGACTTCTTCGCGGCGCCCTCGTTGAACCCCAAGGGTGGTTTTTTCGAGCTGGACGATGACGGCAAGGCGCTCAATCCGGCCAATTCAGTGCGGCAGGTGCATGGCACGACGCGCATGGTGCACTGCTTTGCCATTGGCAGCCTGATCGGGCGTCCGGGCTCGGACGAAATGGTCGACCATGGCATGCACTATCTCTGGAACAAGCATCGCGACACAAGGCATGGCGGCTATGTCTGGGGCGTTGATGACCATGGCGTGACCGATGGCAGCAAGCAGGCCTATGGTCATGCCTTCGTGTTGCTGGCGGCGTCGAGTGCCAAGCTGGTGGGCCATCCCCTGGCCGACAAGGTGCTGGCCGACGTCACCGAAGTGATCGAGCACCGTTTCTGGGACGACACGGTGGGCGCGGTGCGCGAGGAATTTGGCAATGACTGGTCACAGATCACGACCTATCGCGGGCAGAATTCCAACATGCACCTGACCGAGGCGCTGATGGCCGCCTATGAGGCAACGGGCGAGAAGGCCTATCTGAGCAAGGCCGAGCGGATCGCCGAACTGATCATCGCCAGGCACGCCGTGCCCCTGGGATATCGGGTGGCCGAGCATTTCGACGAGAACTGGGTGCTCGACAAGGAATATGTCGGTTCCGAAATGTTCCGCCCGTCCGGCACCACGCCGGGGCATTGGCTTGAATGGGCGCGGCTGCTGATGCAGCTGTGGATTCTGGGCGACAAGCGGTTGAGCTGGATGCCCGACGCCGCGCGCAATCTGTTCCGCCAGTCGATCGAGCTGGGCTGGGACGCCCAGCATGGCGGGTTTTTCTATACGCTGGATTGGGACAACAAACCGGTTCTGCGGGAAAAACTATGGTGGCCGGTCAGCGAGGCGATCGGTGCCGCGGCGTTCCTCAGCGCCTATGACCGCGAGGACTATTTCCAGATCTGGTATCGCAAGCTGTGGGATTATGCCGAGAACCATGTGATCGACCATGAGCGCGGCGGCTGGCTGAGCGAGCTTAGTGAAGACCTCAAGCCCAAATCGCGACTGTTCACCGGCAAGCCCGATATCTACCACGCGCTGCAGGCCTGCCTGATCCCGCTCTATCCAGCGACCGGGAGCCTGACGGCGGCGATCATCTCCACCGACCACACGGTCAAACAGTACCAGTAGCGCCGGCTGGCAGTTGCATCGGGCGGTGGGGGCGCGTACATCACCGCCGAAGCTGAGAGACCTTGCAATGTCGCGTCCTGCCCGCCTGCCCGCCCAATTGCCTCGCCATCTGGTGGAGCGCGCCGTTGCAGCCGCGCTGGAAGAAGATCTCGGCCTGGCCGGCGACCTGACCAGCCAGGCGACCCTGTCGCCCGGCGCGCAGGCCACCGCCAGCCTGTCGGCGCGCGAAGCCGGGGTGATTGCCGGACTCGATCTTGCGGCAGCCGCGTTCCGGCTGGTGGGCGATGGCGTGGTGTTTACCCCCAATGTCGCGGATGGCGAGCGTATTGGCGTGGGTGGTTTGGTGGCCAGCGTTACCGGCCCTGCCCGGCTGGTGATGTCGGCCGAGCGGGTGGCACTGAACTTCCTCAACCATATGAGCGGCATTGCCACGCTGACGCGGATTTATGCAGATGCTGTCGCTGGCACGGGGGCGCAGATCTGCGACACCCGCAAGACGACGCCGGGGCTGCGGGCCTTCGAGAAATACGCGGTGCGTTGCGGTGGCGGGGCCAATCACCGCTATGCGCTCGATGACGCCATTCTGATCAAGGACAATCATATCGCCGTCGCGGGTAGCGTGACGGCGGCCTACACGGCGGCCGCGGCCTTTGCAGGGCATCTGGTGGCCATCGAGATCGAAGTGCAGAATCTGGCCGAGTTGGAAGAAGCGCTGGCAGCGGGAGCGCGCGTGGTGCTGCTGGACAATATGGACAATGCGACACTGCGCCAGGCGGTAACGATCAATGCCGGCCGGGCCAGACTCGAAGCCTCGGGCGGGGTCAAGCTGGACCGGGTGCGCGCGATTGGCGAAACGGGCGTGGACTATATCTCCACCAGCCAGATCACCATGGCGGCCCAGCCGCTTGATCTGGGGCTCGATGTGACGATTGGCGTCTAAGATGACCGTTATTGCAGCAGCGCCGACCGACACGCACCTGACGACGCTGGTCCTTGATGCCGCCATCGCGGCGGCGCGGGTGATCCTCGACGTCTATGCCCGCCCCATCGTGGCGGTCGATAAGGCTGATGGCTCGCCCGTCACCGAGGCAGACGCGGCCGCAGAGGCGATCATTCTCGAGCATCTCAAAGCTACCGGCATTCCGGTGCTCGGCGAGGAAAGCGTGGCGGCCGGGATCATCCCGGTGTTGGGCGAGCGGTATTTTGTGGTCGACCCGCTGGACGGCACCAAGGAATTCATCAAGCGCAATGGCGAGTTCACCGTCAATATTGCGCTGGTCGAGCATGGCGTGCCGGTGCTGGGGGTGGTGCTGGCGCCGGTCACGGGCGAGACCTTCGTGGGTGACGCGCGCGGCGCCTTTAGCTGCAACACCAGTTCGGGCTCAGTAAGCAACAAGCAGCCGATCGGGGTGACGTCTTCACGCAAGCTGCGGATTGTGGCGAGCCGTTCGCATGGCCATGCCGCTTTGGCGACACTGTGCGAATTGCTTGAGGTCCAGTCTGATGTATCGGTGGGATCCTCGCTGAAGTTCTGCCTGCTAGCGCGGGGCGATGCCGAGCTCTATCCGCGATTCACGCCGACCTGTGAGTGGGACACGGCGGCCGGACAGGCGGTGCTGGAGGCGGCAGGCGGCGCGGTTGTGACCCTGGACGGCGAGCGCCTGCGCTATGGCAAGGGCGAGTTGGCCTTCCTCAACCCCTATTTTGTTGCGGCGGCCAATCTGAATCTGGCGCGCCGGGCAGCGGCCGAAATGACCAAAATCCTGGGCTGATCTGTGAAGCTGCAGCATTGTCTTAACTGATCTGTTGCATCAACTGATCCGTACATCTTGCACGATTCACGCCAAGCATATATTGAACCAGCATATATCGGCTCGGCATATGCCCCGGAGCACCGTGCATGAACGTCAGAACATTGTGTTTGTCCATTCTCTATGAGAGTGAAGCCACGGGCTATGAAATCCGTCGGCTTTGCGTGGAAGGCGAATGCTCGTACTTCATCGAAGCCAGCTTTGGATCGATCTACCCGGCCCTGGCCAAGCTTGAAGATGAAAAGCTGGTGACCAGCCGCAGTGAGCAACAGGACGGCAAGCCGACAAAAAAAATCTACTCAATCACGGCAGCCGGCCGGGCCGCGTTCGCGAATGAACTGGCCCAACCGCTGGGGGAGGACATGTTCCGTAGTCCCTTCCTGCTATTTGCCCGTTTTGCCCATATTCTGCCGCGAAGTCTGGTGGAAACACGGGCCAATGAATTCCTGCAAATACTGAGCGACAAGCGTAAACGTCTCAAGGTCACAGCAGCAGATCATTGCAGCAATGCTTCAGACACATGGGTCATCAACTACGGAAGTGTTATTATGGAGGTTGCTGAAAGGCATCTGCGCACCCATATGCACGAACTCATCACTTTAGCGCGAGCCGATTCCAACAAAGACGCGGCTGAGTAAAGGGGCAACTTCTCTATGCGTGCATTATTCTCTTATGGCATTGCGCTGGTACTGCTGATCCTGACAGGTGCCTGGCTCGCAACTGGAACCCTGGTTATGGGCGGCAGCGGGCCAGGCAATGGCGAGCGCCCAATTGTCTCGATAATCGAGGGCGAAGAACACGGCCCCATCGCCACCCAATTGGCCGAGGCGGGCGTGCTGGCCCAACATGAAGCCAGCACCGAAGTCGACCCGCACCTGACCATTGCCCAGCGCAATGAGGCGGAGCACGGTGCCAATACGGCGCTGCAATCGGTGCGAACCACGACCTATGTGGCTCAGCCCTTCGCGATTGAGGTCCCCTTGCGGGGCCGCACTCAGGCCAAGGCCACCGTTAGCGCCGTGGCAGAGACTGCTGGCATTGTTGAAACTGTGCATGTGACCAAGGGCCAGAAAGTGGCAGTCGGCGATCCGCTGTGCACGCTGGATCAGGGCACCCGGGCTGCCGCCGTCGCACAAGCTGACGCCGGTTTGGCGCAGGCCAACGCGGCACTGGCTCAGGCCCAAGCCGATTTCGATACCAATGCCGAACTGCGAAGCAAGGGCGTAGCAACCGCCAATAGTGCACGCGGCGTGGAAGTGGCCCTGGCCGCCGCACAGGCGAGCGTGACATCGGCCAAAGCCAATCTCGACAACGCCCAGGCCGAACTTGATCGCACGCTGATCAACGCCAAGGTGAACGGCGTGGTACAGGCGCCGCTGGCCGACGCTGGCGCCATGCTGGCTCAAGGCCAGCCCTGCGCCACCATCGTCCAGCTTGACCCGATGTTGTTCATCGGCCAGGTGCCGGAAGTCCGGATTGGTCTGGCCAAGCTTGGCCTCTCCGCCAGCATCACCACCATCACCGGCCAGACGGCCGAGGGCAAGGTGAGCTTCATCGCCACGACGGCCGACGCTGCCACCCGTTCCTTCCCGGTCGAGATCGAGCTGCCCAATGCCGATGGCACCATCCGTGACGGCATCACCGCCACGGCAGTAGTGAATATGGGCTCTGCCCCGGCGCACCTGTTGCCGCAATCAACGCTGACGCTGGACGCTGATGGCGTGTTGGGCGTGCGCGCCGTGGTGGATGGCGCCGCCAAGTTCATGCCGATCGAAATTGCCAGCGACACCCGCGACGGCGTCTGGGTTCTGGGACTACCAGTAGCGGTCGATGTCATTACCGTCGGCCAGGAGTATGTCATCGACGGCCAAGCGGTCGACGCCACCAATGTAACAGCGAGCTAACCCATGCTGGATTTCATCGAACGTATCCTGCGGATGCCGCGTGTCGTCTTGACGATCATGGTGCTGCTGCTCGGGGCGGGCTTCATGGCCTATACCAGCCTGCCCAAAGAGAGCTTCCCGGCAATCGACATTCCCTATTTCTACGTTTCGGTCAGCCAGACCGGCGTGGCACCGCGTGACGCAGAACAGTTGCTGGCCAAGCCGATCGAGGACCGCATCAAGGAAATAGACGGGCTGGAGAACTATTCCTCCACCTCGACCACCGGCCATGCCTCGGTGTTCCTTGAGTTCAACGTAAATGCGGACAAGGACAGGGCGCTCTCTGATATCCGCGCGAAGCTGGACGGGCTTTCAGCTGAACTGCCCGATGACGCTACCGAACCAACTGTTACGGAAATCTCGTTTACCGACATGCCGGTCATCTCGGTTGCGGTTTATGGCACGGTGCCCGAGCGTGAACTGGTCAACCGGGCCAAGGATCTGCAGGAAGAACTCAAAAGCATTGGCGACGTCCAGAACGTGACCCTCTCGGGGTCGCGCGATGAAGTGCTGGAAGTCACCATCGACCTGAACCGGCTGGAAGCCTACGATTTGACGGCAGCGCAGCTGTTTGATGCCCTCGCCAAGAACAACATGGTGGTGGCCGGCGGTACGCTGGATTCGGGCCAGGGCTCGTTCAATGTCGAAGTGCCCGGCCTGATCAAGAACGCCCGGGACATCTATACGCTGCCACTCAAGACGGTCGACGATACCGTGGTGACCTTTGGCGACGTCGCCACGATCACGCGGACCTTCGAGGATGCCACGCAATATGCCCATGTGAATGGCCAGCCAGCCATTACCCTGGGCGTCTCCAAGAAGCTTGGCACCAACGTCATCAGTGTGTCCGACGAAGTGCGGCGGATCACCGAGAATTTCACTGCCGATTGGCCACAGGCCATCGAGACCAGTTTCCTGATCGATCAGGCCGACACCACCAAGGGCATGTTCCGCTCGCTGGAAGCGGCTGTGCTGACCGCCGTGGCGCTGGTGCTGATCACCTGCATTGCCACACTGGGCTGGCGCGCCGCCATCATGATCGGCATGTCGATCCCGATTTCGTTCATGATCGCTTTTCTCGTCGTGCAGATGCTCGGCATGACCATCAATATGATGATCATGTTTGGCCTGGTGCTGGCGGTGGGTGTGCTGGTGGACGACCCGATCGTGGTCGTGGAATATGCCGAGCGCAAATTGCAGGAGGGCGTTCCCAAGAAGGAAGCTTTCATCATGGCCGCGCGCAAGATGTTCGTGCCGGTGGTTTCGGCCACTTTCACGACCCTGGGCGCCTTCGTGCCGCTGCTGTTCTGGCCGGGCATTATCGGCAAGTTCATGAGCTATCTGCCCACCATCGTGATCGTGGTGATGATTGCCTCGCTGGTTTCGGCGCTGATCTTCATGCCCATTATCGGTGCCTTCATCGCCTCGACCCATGTCGACGAGAAGGAAAAAGAAGCCGCTGACGTGGTGATGTATGCCGACAAGTTTGACCCCAACAAGGTTCGGGGTCTGACCGGCGTCTATGTTCGGACCATGCAGCATCTGATGCATCAGCCGGTCATCACTCTGGCAGTCGGCTTCGGCATCGTGGGGCTGATGTTTGCCGCATACATCATGAACCCGACGGGCACTGAGGCCTTCCCGGCCTCGGAGCCTGAATTCGGCACTGTCAACGTCATCACCCGCGGCAATTATTCGCCAGCGGAAATCCGCGATCTGCTGGTGGAGGTCGAAGACCAGATCCTGCAGGTTCAGGGCATCAAGGATGTCATCATGAGCTTTGCCGGAGGTGATGGCAGCGGCGGGCTCGGAGGCAACACGCCGCCCGACACCGTTGGCACATTCAACCTGCAGCTCATGCCCTATGCCGAGCGTGTCAAGGCTGCCGAGATATTCCAGGACATCCGCGAGCGGGTAGCCGGGATTTCGGGCCTGGAAGTGCAGATTGCTGCGCAGGAGGATGGCCCGCCAGCTGGCAAGGCGATCAATCTGCGGGTTGAGGGCACGGTTTATGCCGATATTGCCCCGGCCGTGACCAAGCTGCGTGACTATATCGAAAACGATCTGGGCAATACCATCGACGTTGAGGATGGCCGCCCTGCCCCCGGCATCGACTGGCAGGTGACCATCGATCGCGAAGCCGCCGCCAAATACGGCATCGGCGTGCGAGAGCTGAGCCCCTATGTGCAGCTGGTCACCTCGGGTGTGAAGCTGGGCAGCTATCGTCCCGACGATGGCGGCGACGACGAACTCGACATCAGGGTCCGTCTGCCCAAGAGCGAGCGCACCTTCGACGCGCTGGACTCGCTACGGATTGTGACGGCACAGGGTCTGGTGCCGGTGTCCAACTTCATCACCCGCACGGCGGTGCCCAAGGTGGCCAATATCACCCGCCGCAATGGCGTCTATGCCATGACGGTGGCCGCCAATCTGGAAGAGGGCTTCTCCTCGGAAGACAAGATCAAGCAGATCAAGGCCTGGCAGGCCGAGCAGGAATGGCCAGCCAGCGTCGAGATTATTTATGGCGGTGCTGCCGAACAGGTCGACGACACCAATGCCTTCATCATCTCGGCCTTCGGTGCGGCGATGTTCCTGATCTTCCTGATCCTGCTGCTGGAGTACAACAGCTTCTATCAGGTGCTGGTGACGCTCACGACGGTGATCATGTCACTGGCCGGCGTGCTGCTGGGCATGCTGGTCACCGGCATGAGTTTTTCGGCGATCATGACAGGCCTCGGCATCGTGGCTCTGGCGGGTATCGTGGTGAAGAACGGCATCGTGCTGATCGACACCTATAACCACTATCAGCGCGACGAGCATGTCGAGCCGGTCAAAGCCATGATGATCACCATCAGCCAGCGTGTGCGGCCGGTGCTGCTGACCGCCATGGTGACTGGCCTGGGCGTGATCCCGATGGCGTTGAATATCGAGTTCGACTTCATCCGCCGCGAGATCGTGGTAGGCGGCATTGCCGGTTCGTGGTTCATCCATCTGTCGGCAGCACTGGTCTCTGGGCTATTTGTTTCCACCGCGCTGACGCTGGTGATGGTGCCGGTAATGGTGGTGGCGCCCACGGTGCTGTGGAAGCAGATCAGATGGCTGGTCGAACAGTCTGGCCGGCTGGGACGGTTCGCAACCGGTCGCGGCGGTCAAGCGGCGATGGCCACGCCAGCGGGGTTTGACGGCATGGCCGTGGAGATCCCCGCCGGGGCGGATGGCGCCAAGCGCTATATCGTCAGCCCGGATGCCGGGCTGGTGGAAGAGCAGCAGAATGGCGTGACCGTCGTCAGTCGGCCTGAAGCCGCCGAGTAGCACCGGCGCAGAGACGAAGCAAAAGGCCCGCAGCGATGCGGGCCTTGTTGTTTGCGGTAGTGAACGACCGTGGTGCCAGGGGCTTGCCATGACGTCGGCGCCCCCAGCCTGTGGGGTGTCGGGAATGCCGGCTGGCGAGGATGATCCCCGCTGCAGCACCCTGCCCTATTCTGCAGCGGGCGTGCCGCGCTTGACGAAACCGTCGGGATCGTTGGCAGTCTGCAGCAGCTTTTCTTCGGCCTCGGTAGCTTCGCGCTGGCGGTTCCACATCTGGGCGTAGAGGCCGTCCTTGGCGAGGAGGTCGAGGTGGTTGCCGCGTTCGGCCACCACGCCTTCGCGCAGCACCAGGATTTCGTCGGCATTGACCACGGTGGACAGGCGGTGGGCGATGACGAGCGTGGTGCGGTTCTGCGAGACGACATCGAGGGCTGACTGGATATCCCGCTCGGTCTTGGTGTCGAGCGCCGAGGTCGCTTCATCCAGAATGAGGATGGAGGGTGCCTTCAGAATAGTACGGGCGATGGCGACACGCTGCTTTTCGCCACCGGAAAGCTTGAGACCGCGCTCGCCCACAGGGGTGTCATAGCCCTTGGGCAAGGTCTCGATAAACGGACCGACCTGAGCCATGCCAGCGGCTTCGCGCACCTCCTCAATCGACGCACCCGGCCGGCCATATTCAATGTTGTAGCCGATGCTGTCGTTGAACAGCACGGTATCCTGCGGCACCATGCCGATCGCCGAGCGCAGGCTTTCCTGGGTGACGTCGCGCAAGTCCTGACCATCGATGGTGATGGCGCCCCCGGTTACGTCATAGAAGCGATAAAGCAGCCGCGAGATTGTGGACTTGCCGGCGCCGGTGGGGCCGACGATGGCCACGGTCTTGCCCGCAGGAACCTCGAAGCTGACGCCCTTGAGAATGGCGCGATCGGGATCATAGTGAAAGGTGACGTTGTCGAAGCGGATCACCGGCCCGGTTATGACCAGTGGCTTGGCGTCGGGCTTGTCCTCGATTTCCGGGCTCTGATCGAGCAGCTTGAACATCTCTTCGATGTCGGTGAGACCCTGGCGCAATTCGCGATAGACGAAGCCGATGAAATTGAGCGGCCGATAGATCTGCATCAGGAAGGTGTTGAGCAGCACGAAGTCGCCCAGGGTCAGGGTCCCGGCCATCACCCCATTGATCGCCATGATGGCGATGATCAGGAAGCCACCGTAGAAAATTACCGCCTGGCCGAAATTGAGGAAGCCCAGCGAGGTCCAGATGCGGATGGCAGAGCGTTCGTAGCCGGCCATGGACGCATCATAGCGATCGGCCTCCATCTGCTCATTGGCGAAATACTTCACCGTCTCAAAGTTGAGCAGGCTGTCGATAGCTTTGCCATTGGCGTCGGTGTCGGAGTCATTCATGGCCCGGCGGATGCCAATGCGCCAGTTCGACGCCTTGATGGTGAAATACAGATAACCCCAGATCATCACGACCAGCACGCCCAGATAGCTGACGCCAAACATCCAGACGAAAATGACAGCGGTGATGGCGAATTCGACCACGGTGGGCAGAATGTTCAGCATCGTGAAACGGACGATGGTTTCGATGCCCTTGGTACCGCGCTCTATCACCCGGCTGAGGCCACCGGTGCGGCGCGCCAGATGGAAGCGCAGCGACAGGCGATGCAAATGATGGAAGGTGCGCAGCGCCAGCTTGCGCACGGCATTCTGGCCGACGCTGGCAAACAGCACGTCGCGCAATTGCTGGAATCCGGCGTCAACGATATTGCCCACGACATAGGCAATCACCAGGACGATGGGCACCGCCATACCGAAAACCACCGCACTATTGGGGGTGGCGCTATCGAGACTATCGATGATGCCCTTATAGGCGAATGGAATGAGGGTGGTGGCGACCTTGCTCAGCAGCAGGGCAGCAATGGCCAGCACCACCCGCAGACGCAGATCGGCCCGGTCGGCGGGCCACATATAGGTCCAAAGATTGCGGATGGTCGAAAATACGGAATCCTCGTCCGCGCTAACGGATGGCTTCTTGTCAGCGTTGTCAGTGGGCATTAGGCGAGTTCCGCTTCCAAGTCGGGTGTGGCAGCGCCCAAACCAGCCAGCATGCCGGAATAGGCTGAACCCAGGGCAGCCAGACGCTCATGCTGCACGATGTAGCAATTGCGGGTACCGCGCGACTTCCGCTCGATCAGACCGGCATCTAGCAGCACCTTGATGTGCTGGCTGACCGTTGATTGCGCCAGGGTCAGGGAGTCGGTCACATCGGCACAACAACATTGGCCACGCTGCTGTCCGGCGATGATGCGCAGAATGTTGAGGCGCACCGGATGACCCAGTGCCCGCATGATGGTGGCAATATCGTCGTCGTGCATCGGTTCAACCAGATTTATCGTCATATTGCGATATATGGGTCCAACCGCCGCAAGAATCAATGGCCCGCCGGAAAGCGGGCCATGTTGTACTCAGTTGTTTGCGCTATCGGGCAGATCGAAGACCTGACCGGGATAGATACGGTCGGGATCGCGGATCTGGCCGGTATTGGCCTCATAGATGGCCGTGTACTTGATGCCTTCGCCATAGACCCGGCGCGCGATGGTCCAGAGGTTGTCGCCACGGCGAATAATCGCCTTGCCGGCAGCAAAGCGCTGATCATCGACATCGCCGACACTCACGCCAACCATGGTCGGCACAGCCGGCTCAGCGGCAGCAGTGTCTGTTGGCGGCACGGCGGCTTCGGTTGGCTGTGGCGCGGGAGTGGCCGCAGGATCGGCCGCGGCAACCGCGGTTTCTGTGACAGGCGCCGGTAGATCGAGGGAGAAATCGACTTCGGCGCGCTCCACGACCTCGGCGCTACCGGCCTGCAGCAAGTCAACGCGAACACGCTGGTTTGGCTTGGTCAGCACCTTGCCGGCCTCGATCAGCCAACGGCCATCCGAGACAATTGTATCGGCAATGAAGCTATCGTCGACATAGAGCCGCACGGTGGCGCCATCTGGACCACTGCCGGCAAAGAAGGACTTCTCCCCCTCGACCTCGACGGCGTCGATTGTCGGCGTCGCAACCATGGCTGTCGCCGGGGTCGCCGCAGGGGCCGTGGCATCGGGGGAAGGATCAGTAGCGGCCACGGCGACGGCAGGCTCGGTCGGCGCGGCTACAGGCTGGCTCGTCTCGGCGGTGGCAGGCTGATCGGCACCCGTTGCAGGCGCCGTTGGTTCGGTGGCAGCAGGCGCGGTCGCGGCGGCGGCCGTATCGGCAGCGGCGGCAACCGCGTCATCGGCTGCGGCTGGCGCCGCCGGATCAGCCGATGATGCAGCAGCAACTGGCGCGGCAGGTGCTGCCTCGCTGGAGGTTGCGGCGACTGCGGCTTCAACTGGTGCCGTCACCGCAGGCCCGGTGACAGCTGGTGCTGCTGCAGCGGGCGGAGTGGCGGCTGCTGGACGACTGCTCGTATTGGCAGCCATCTGGGCCGGAACGTCGGCTGTCGCCTGGGGCAAGCCCTGCAACACCTGGCTGGCGGCTCCCGGGGTGCTGGCTACCACGAGCGGCTCGCTGGTCTTGTCGGCATTGATGGCGACGACGAAGGATTCGGGAGCGAGCCCCTTCTTGCCGGTCTCGCCCAGGGTAATTTCGGTACCGCCGGGAGCGATGGGAATGTCTGGAACGAATACCCAGTCACCACTGGCTGCCACGGCGCTGCGGCCCAGGAGCATGCCATTGGCAAAGATCTCTATTTCGCTGCCGGGCGTACCGCTGCCGGCAATCACGACCGAACCGTCGGGCTCGGCGCGCAACAGGCCGAAACTCGCAGCGACCAGGTTTTCCGGCGCTTCGGCGGCTGCAGTGGCCGCGTCGGCGGGCTCCACATCAAGCTCTGGTCCGACCAGCGCGGTATCTGCGGCAGGCTCAGTTGCAACCAGCGGCGCAACGGGCTCAACGGCCGTCGCCGCTGCGTCGACCGATGCAGGGGCCGCGCCGGGCAGCAGACCTGCCGCGCGCATTTTTCCCTGCAGGCACTGGCCCATGCCATCAGGGGAATTAAAGCAACTGACGATGCCTGGACCGGCCAGGACGCCAAGGATCACCACAATGGTAACAGCAGCGGCCGAGAGGGCCAGCGCCAGAGGCTGTTTCGGGGCGGGTTGTTTCGGAGCGGAATCGGCCAGTTTGTCCTCCCGGACCGTTGTGACGGCAACGCCGTCCGGTTTTACGCGCTGACCTGTCATGCCCTATGGCGTTTCAGTTTTAAGCAGCTTGTAGGTAATTGATTCATACAGAGCTTCAAACGAGGCATCAATGATGTTGGCAGAGACGCCAATGGTAAACCAGCGCTCACCGGTGCCATCGCGACTTTCAACCAGCACACGGGTGACCGCGCCCGTGCCGCCGTCGAGGATACGCACTTTGAAATCGACCAGTTCAAGATCTTCGATACGCGACGAATATTTGCCAAGATCTTTGCGCAGCGCCAGATCGAGTGCATTGACCGGGCCGTTGCCTTCCGCCACCGACATCAATACTTCGCCCTCGACCCGAATTTTGACCACCGCTTCGGTGACGGTTATCTCCTCGCCCTGTGCATTGTGGCGGCGCTCGACCGAAGCGCGATAGGTGTCTACCGCGAAAAAATTGGGCAGCGTACCGAGCACCTCATGCGCCAGAATGGCAAATGAGGCGTCGGCACCGTCATAGGAATAGCCACGCGATTCGCGGTCCTTGACCGTGGCCAAGAGCTTTTCGAGGCGCGGATCGTCCTTGGCAAGCGCAATGCCGTGCCGGGCCAGAGCGGTCAGCAGGTTGGATTTGCCCGCCTGCTGGCTGACCATGATGGAGCGCTCATTGCCGACGCTTTCGGGCGGCACATGCTCATAGCTGGAAAAATCCTTGAGCAGCGCCGAGGCATGGATGCCAGCCTTGGTGGCAAAGGCCGAGGCGCCAACATAGGGGGCCTGCCGGAACGGCGCCCGGTTGAGCCGATCATCAAAGGCGCGCGAGACTTGAGTAAGGCGAGCCAGGCTGGCGGACGGAATTGCGGTCTCGAAGCGATCGGCGAAGACAGGCTTGAGCAGCAGGGTCGGGATCAGGGTGATCAGATTGGCGTTGCCGCAGCGTTCGCCAATGCCGTTGAGCGTGCCCTGGATCTGGCGCACCCCGGCGTCGACTGCCGCCAGGGTATTGGCGACGGCCTGGCCGGTATCGTCGTGCGCGTGGATGCCGAGGTGCGTACCGGGCGCAATGGCCAGGACGCTGCTAACAATGAGCGCCACCTCGGCGGGCATCGTGCCGCCATTGGTGTCGCAGAGCACGACCCAGCGGGCCCCGGCATCAAGCGCGGTCTTGACGCATTGCAGGGCATAGTCGGGATTGGCCTTGAAGCCGTCAAAGAAATGCTCGCAATCGACCAGCGCTTCCTTGTTGGCGGCCACGGTCGTGGCGACGCTATCGCGCAGATTGGCCAGATTGTCCTCAAGTGAAATCTCGAGGGCGACCGTCACCTGATGGTCCCAGGCCTTGGCGACAAAGCACACCGAGTCCGCCTGCGAATTGATCAGGCCCTGAAGACCGGGATCATTGGCGGCAGAGCGCCCTGCCCGCTTGGTCATGCCGAAGGCGGTGAACCTGGCCCGCGTAGTGCGTCTTGTGTCAAAAAACTCGGTATCAACCGGATTGGCCCCGGGATAGCCGCCCTCGATATAATCGACGCCCAGCTCTTCAAGCAGCCCGCAGATGGCAATCTTGTCCTCCAGCGAGAACTCGATGCCGGCGGTCTGCGCGCCATCGCGCAGGGTGGTGTCGAAGATATAGAGCCGCTCTTTGGTCATAAAACTCACTCGGGCCAGTCGTTGGTGTCGTGATCGGGATGTTGGCGATTGGAGGCCTCGATCGCGGCGGCCCAGTCTGCGCTGTCGCCATCCTCGGTACGGCCCCGATCGGGCAGCGCGACAATGTCGGCGAACCAGGGCATGCGCCCTTCAATCCCATCATGGCTGCACGGCCTCACCACAGCAGGATGATCAAGCGAGCCGATGGTCAGGCTGGTATGGCCGGCTGTGACGTCGCGGTAAAACAGCGGCGTGCCGCAGCGCTGGCAAAAGCCACGTTCGACGAATTGCGAACTCATGAAGCCGGTGGGCGCGCCGCGGGTCCAGACCAGGGTCGCATTATCGGCGCCGACCAGGGCTTCGAAATAATTGCCCACCGCCTTCTGGCACATGCGGCAATGACACAGATGGGCGGTGTCCAGCGCCAGAATGGCATGGTAGCGCACGGCGCCGCACTGGCAGCCGCCGCTCATTTCAAGGGTTTCGTGCTCGGTATCGGTCATTGAGGCGGCTCCTTAGGCGGCCAATCCTGGGTGTCATGATCGGGGTGCTGGTTGGAGTGGATGCCAGCAAGAAAGTCGCGCCATTCGTCATTGGCCTCGTCGCGTACCGGCAAGCTGGTCAGGCCATCAAAGAAGGGCAGCTTGTCGGCCGGGTTGACCTGGATGGCCGGGGCAACCGCTGTGGGCTCGTCGAACGCGCCAATGGCCAGTTCGAGACCAAAGCGGGTTTCATAGGCCAGCGGCGTGCCGCAATCGCCGCAAAAGGCGCGACGGGCGGCATTGGAGGACTGGAACCATTTGGGTGTGCCGCGGGTCCAGGTCGCATTGTGCGCGGTGACCAGCGGGCCGAAAAATCCGCCAAAGGCCTTTTGGCACATGCGGCAATGGCAGATCGAGGGCCGACCCAGACGGGTCACCCGGAAACGGACCGCACCACACTGGCAGCCTCCCGTATGGGCGTCGACTTTTGGGGTCACCGCTTGATCTCCCACTTGGTCTGGCGGGCGCCGGTTTCATCCTTGGAGTCCATCAGGGTGATGCCTTGCTCGGCGAGCTCGGCCCGGATGGCGTCGGCTTTGGCGAAGTCCTTGGCGTTGAGGGCGGCGAGACGGGCGGCGATGGCGGCAGCAAGGTGGGGCGGCTCGTCGGCGCCCTGCTCGGAAGCCAGCACACTGTCGAGACCGAAGCCGAGGAAACGCAGCGTGGCCGCCAGGCAATGCTTGGCCGCTGCACCGCCGTCGCGATTGGCCTTTTTGGCAATCACCTCAAGGGCCACACTGGCGCGGTGAAAGCCGAGATCATCGGCCAGTTCCTTGACCACGGACGCATCAGGGCCGTCGCCGTCGGCAAGCGACGCGCCTTGGGCGGCGCGCTGCCAGTCTCGCAGCTTTGTCTCGGCCTCTTCCAGGCGCTTGACCGAAAAGTCGATCGGCTCGCGATAGTGGGTCATCAGCATGGCCAGGCGCAGGACATCGCCGGGCCATTTGTGGCCGCCGAAATCTTCGGTTTGCAGCAATTGGCTGATAGTGACGAAATTGCCCAGGCTCTTGCTCATTTTCTGGCCTTCGACCTGCAGGAACCCGTTGTGCATCCAGACATTGGCCATGGCGCTTGTGCCATGGGCGCAGCGGGACTGGGCGATTTCGTTTTCGTGGTGCGGGAAGATCAGGTCGAGTCCGCCGCCATGAATGTCGAAGGCATGCGGGTGCCGGTGGGCGGCAGGCGACAGCCGATCCTTTATTTCGTCCCAGAGGTAACGCTCGCTCATGGCCGAGCACTCAATATGCCAGCCGGGGCGGCCGCGACCCCAGGGGCTGTCCCAGCCCGGTTCGTTGTCGGCGGACTGTTTCCACAGCACGAAATCGGCGGGGTTCTTCTTGTGCGCCTCGACGGCAATGCGCGCGCCAGCCAGATTGTCATCGAGATTGCGGCCCGACAATTGGCCATAGTCGGGCATGGATCTGACGTCAAACAGCACTTCGCCATTGGCCACATAGGCGTGCCTGTTGGCAATCAGCGTAGCAATCAGCGCCTGCATTTCGGCAATATTGTCGGTGGCACGCGGCTCCACGGTCGGCTCAAGGCAGCCGAGCGCCCGGGCGTCGGCACGGAATTGGGCCACGGTGGTTTCGGTGACCTTGCGGATCGCCTCGTTGAGTGGCAGGTCGGGGAAATCGCGCAGGGCGCGGGCGTTGATCTTGTCGTCGACGTCGGTGATGTTGCGCACATAGGTGACGTGATCGGCGCCGTAGAGGTGGCGCAGCAGCCGGAACAACACATCAAACACGATGACCGGGCGGGCATTGCCGATATGGGCGAAGTCATAGACCGTGGGGCCGCAGACATAGACGCGCACATTGGCCGGATCGATGGGAACAAAGCGTTCCTTGGCGCGGGTCAGCGTATTGTAGAGCGTCAGCTGTGGCGTGGTCATGCGGTCCGTCCCTGGGCCATGCGAAAATGCGCTGGCAGACGGCTCTTCAGGTATCAGAAATCAGGATGAAGAAGACCGCGCCGCCAATGTGTGGTTAGCAGGTAATAATGCAGCGGTTAATCAGAATAATCTGCGTCTTCATGGCGCGAGATTGGCTGCCGGGCGCGCGGAAATCAAGCAGAAAGAAAAAAGGCGGCCCCTGCGGGCCGCCAAATCGCTTTGGAGGCGATGAGAAACTAGTCGGCGCGGAACTGCTGATGGCAGGTGCCGCAGGTGCCGCCCAGGGTCTTGACTGCGGCGAGATAGGCTGTGGTGTCACCGGCCTTGGCGGCTGCAAGACCATCAGCGGCGGCGGTCTTGCCGGTATCGATGATGGCGTTGAAGGCGTCCCAGTTCTCCCAGATCGCCGGCAGAGCCTTGCTGTCGCCAATGTTGGAGCCTTCGGGAAAGACGGCGGGCATATGGGTGAAATTGTCGAGCATGATCTGCATGGCCGCTTCCGCTTCTGCACCCGTCAGGGCCCCGGCGGTCTTCAACGTGCTGCCATTCAGCTTCATCAGCGGCTCGCGGACTTCCGCAGCAGCCTCGGGCGTGGTGGGCGCGACAAATGCATCCTGCGCAAAGGCGGTTGCAGCCCCCATGGCCAGCAGGCCGGCAAAGGCCAAGGTGGCAATCTTGTGTAGCGACATTCGTGGACCCTCAATACGCCAAGCCGAATTTGAACGTCCCAAGTCTTGCACGCGATGATGACAGCCCCAACGCACACACGGAAATGTTACCAGCACATACAAGAGCTTAGGCGAGCGTAACCGTCTGCCTGATATCGCCGAAGACCGAGCGGTCGTCCGCCACCGCGCCGATCCGCACGGTATCGCCGGGCTTGAGGAACGGGGTGCGGGCGCGGCCATATTTGAGCTTTTCGACGGTACGCGCCTCCGCAATGCAGGCAAAACCGATACCGTCGCGCTTGATGGGCAGGCTTTCGTCGTGGCGGTTGGAAACGGCGCCGCCGCCGATAATGGTGCCCGCCGCCAGATTGCGGGTGCGGCTGGCCTCAACGATGAGGTCGGCGAAATCGAAATGCATGTCGATGCCCGCATTGGGCCGGCCGAACAGGGTGTCGTTGACCTCGACGCGCATCGGAAGATGCAGTCGGTTATCGCGCCAGGCGCCGGCCAGACTCTCGGGCGTGATCGCGATTGGAGCGAAGGCGGTTGACGGCTTGGAATGGAAAAAGCCGAAGCCGTTCTGCAGATCATCCAGCACCAGACGGCGCAGCGAGACATCATTGCACACGGTAATGAGGCGAATGGCGGCGGCGGCCTGGTCGCGGGTCGCCGCCATGGGCACCGCGCTGATGATAACGGCCACTTCGGCCTCAAAGTCGATCGCCAGGTCCGGATCGGTTGTCACAATGGGATCGGTGGGGGCCGACAGCGAATCAGAGCCGCCCTGATAGAGCAGTGGTCGATTGGACTGCAGTTCCTCGTCCTTGCTGCCTTTGAGGCTGCGCACCCGTTCGAGATGACTGAGATAGCCTGACCCATCAATCCACTGATAGGCCCGCGGCAAGGGCGCCAGAGCCATGGCAGGGTCAAAGGGCTGACCAGCAATGGCGCCAGCATCCAATTGGGCCGCCAGGGCTGACAGCTGGGGGGCAAGCGCTTCCCAATCGTCGAGTGCGGCCTGCAGATGGGAGGCGATGCGACCAGCCGAGACGAAGCGGGCCAAATCAGCCGAGACAATGACCAGTTGGCCGTCGGGACGACCGTTTTTCAACGTTGCAAGCTTCATGGCGGCGCATTCTCTCGCTGGTGTGTCCGTGCAGCGCTACCACGACGCCGACGCTGTCACTATAGTGTTGCCATGGGTCCTAGCGTTGTCTTAAGGCCCGGTTGTGACGCACTGGGCGTCGATGGAATTCGATGATATTTTTTAGCAGCAATGGCGCACGCGCCCTCGTCCTTCTGACGCTGAGCGCACTATGCATGGTTTTGAACGTCAATGTCGCCTATGCGCAATCGGCGCAGTGTTCACGGCTGGAAGGCGCCCTGCAGCAGTTTGACCGCAATGGTGATTTTCGCCAAATGGGCGGCAATTCGCAGGCCGCCCGGCAAGCGCAGCGCGATGTGCAGAGCATGGAGAGTCGCTATGTGCGTGATGGCTGCAACGACGCCGCCAAGGCTGGCCAGCAGCTGACCCAGGAGTGCCGGCAAATTGGCCGTGAGGTGCTGCGCCTGCGCGAGGTGGCGGCCGGTATCTCCCAGCAGGTGGAAACTGCCAATGCCGTGGCCGGCCAGCGCGAGGCGATCCTGCAGGAAATGGCCCGTTTTGGCTGCGGCACCGATCGCGGCTCCAGCGCCACCTTCTCCAATGGCCGTCAGAACCTGTTCGATCGCATTTTCGGCACCACCTCGGAAAGCGATTTTTCCGACGGACAGATGATCGATGGTGGCGACTATTGGGGCTATCAGGGCTACCAGACGGTGCGCACGGTGTGCGTTCGCCTGAGCGATGGCTATTTCTGGCCCATCAGCTACGCCACCCTGCCCGACTATGTCGGCAATGACGCGGCAGCGTGTCAGGAGAGCTGCCGGACGACGCCAGTGGCGCTGTATTTCTATGACAATCCGGGGCAGGAACCCGAGCAGATGCGCAATCAGTTCGGCGAGCCCTATACCGCCTTGCCGACGGCGTTCGCCTATCGCGATGCGCTCGATACCAGCCCCAGCGCCAGCTGCAAGGTCGCGCCCCAATCGGATGGCTCGATCAGCATGGCCGAGCGGGCCGATGGCAGCACAAGGGCGATCATCGCGGTGGCGGGCGAGAGCTTTCCCATGCCGCTGCGCGATCCGCGTGGCGTGACCCCGGTAATGGCCGTGGCGCCGCTGCAGACGGCGACGCTGCTCGATATTGCCCTGCCCCGCCCGCGCCCGGCTGGTCCCGGAGAGACGCCGGTGACGCGCCCGATCAATCAGTCCGCAACGGAAACCCAGCTACGGCTGGTGCAATTCGGCGACAAAGTGGTCAGGGTAGTCGGGCCAGACACGCCGTACGCCCAACCAGCGGAAGCAGGGACTTAAGCTCAGGCCCGTCATGACGCCCGGTCAGGGCCAGGCGCAGCGGCAGAAACAGCGCTTTGCCCTTGCGCCCCGTGGCGGCCTTGAGCGCGCCGGTCCATTCCGACCAGGTCTCGATGGTCCAGGGCTCGGCGGGCAACAGGGCCTTGGCGAGCGCCAGAAATTCCCGATCCTCATCGGCAACGATGGGCTCGACCGGCCCGGTGACCAGGCTGGCAAGGTCCACAATATCAGCGAATTTGGTGAGGTTGTCGCGCAACAGCATCCAGATCGCCTCACCCTCGAGACCCAGGCTGGTGAGCCGGGGCAGCGCCTGCTCATAACTCATGGTATGCAGGAGACGGGCGTTGAGATTGTCGAGTTCGACCGGATCAAAGCGCGCCGGGCCATGCGAAATCATCGATAGATCAAGGCGATTGGCGATCTCGTCGAGCGAAGCATAGGCCTCGATCGGCAGGCTGGTGCCGGTGATCGCAGCCATGACGGCGATGGCCAGGGGCTCGTAGCCAGCCTCGCGGAAATCGGCAATGGACTGCGAGCCCAGGCGCTTGGAGAAGCCCTGCCCCTGCGCGTCAGTCAGCAAATTGTGGTGGGCAAAGATTGGCACCGTACCGCCCAGTGCCTCGATGATCT
The DNA here is from genome assembly GCF_039938915.1 of Devosia alba. Lineage (NCBI taxonomy): Bacteria > Pseudomonadati > Pseudomonadota > Alphaproteobacteria > Hyphomicrobiales > Devosiaceae > Devosia > Devosia alba. The sequence goes on from NZ_JBDUUI010000001.1 coordinate 446,255, forward strand.
CGATCTGGGTGCCGGTATTGGAAACGTGGTCTTCGCCGCGGATGACATGGGTGATGGCCAGATCAATGTCATCGACCACCGAGGGGAGCGTATAGAGATAGCTGCCATCCTCGCGGATCAGCACCGGGTCAGACATCGAGGCGGTGTTGACGGTCTGCGTCCCCTTGATGAGATCGGCGAACTGCACCGGGCGGCCATCGAGCCGGAAGCGCCAATGTGGCTTGCGCCCTTCAGCTGCAAGGGCGGCGCGGTCGGCGTCGGTTAGCTTGAGCCCGGCGCGGTCATAGATTGGCGGCTTGCCCAACGCGCGCGCCCGGGCCCGGCGTCGATCAAGCTCGTCGGCCGTTTCGTAGCAGGGATAGAGGCGTCCATCGGCGATCAGCCGGTCGCGCGCCGCGTCATAGAGCTCCGTGCGTTCGGACTGCCGCACCAGCAGATCGGGGGTGATGCCGAGCCATTCCAGATCAACCTCGATGCCGTCGGCAAACTCCAGAGTGGAGCGGGCCAGATCGGTATCGTCCATGCGCAGCACGTATTTGCCGCCATTGCGGCGGGCAAAAAACCAGTTGAGCAGCGCCGGGCGGGCATTGCCGAGATGGATGCGACCGGTGGGGGATGGTGCCCAGCGTACGATGGTCATCAGATGCTCCGATCCTTGTAGCCATTGGTGATGGGATATTTGCGTCCCATGCCAAAGGCCTTGGCGGTGAGCTTGGGTCCGGGGGCGGACTGGCGGCGCTTGTACTCAGCGATATTGACGAGGCGCTCAATGCGCTGGATCAGCGCTGGCTCGTAACCGAGGGCGACAATTTCGGCCAGGGAGAGTTCGTCTTCAACGATGCCCTTGAGAATGGCGTCGAGCACCGGATAGGGCGGCAGGCTGTCCTGATCGGTCTGGTCGGGGCGCAGTTCAGCGCTGGGCGCCTTGTCGATGATGGCCTGGGGAATGACTTCCCCCGACGGTCCGAGGCAATCGCCGGGGACGTGGGCATTGCGCCAGCCCGCCAGGCGATAGACTTCCATCTTGAACATGTCCTTGAGCGGATTATAGCCGCCATTCATGTCGCCATAGATGGTGGCGTAGCCCACGCCCATCTCCGATTTATTGCCGGTGGTCAGCAGCATGGAACCCAGCTTGTTGGAGACCGCCATCAGCACGACGCCACGCATGCGCGACTGGATGTTTTCTTCGGCCAGATCGGCGGGGCGATCGCCAAAAATCGGTGCGAGCTGCGCCAGCGCGTCATCGACCGGATCGCCAATCGCCACGATGTCATAGCGCACGCCGAGATTGTCGGCGCAGGCCCTGGCATCGGCGAGGCTGGCCTCGCTGGTGTAACGATAGGGCAGCATGATGCAGTGGACGTTTTCGGGACCAAGGGCGTCCACAGCCATGGCGGCAACGACGGCGCTGTCGATACCACCGGACAGGCCGAGTACGACCTGACTGAAGCCGTTCTTGTGCACATAGTCGCGCAAGCCGAGCACGCAGGCGAGCCAGGGTGCCTCATCGGTGGTTGTCAGTTCGGTTACCTCGCCATTGGCGCAGGTCCAGCCATCGTCACCGCGGACCCAGTCCGAGACGATGAAATCGGTGGCAAACGACTTGCCCTGCAGCACCAGCTTGTCACCTGGTTCGATGGCGAATGAGGCGCCGTCGAAGACGAGCTCGTCCTGGCCGCCCACCTGGTTGAGGTAGAGCATGGGCACATCGTCTTCGGCCACCCGGGCGCGGACCAGCTCCTTGCGGATATGCTGCTTGTTCGTCCAGTAGGGCGAGCCATTGGGGCACAGCATGATTTCGGCGCCACGCATGGCCAGATGCTCGCAGACGCTGGCGTGCCAGATATCCTCGCAGATCGGGATGCCGACCGACACGCCCTTGATCAGCACCGGCATGGCCAACGGGCCGGCGGTGAAATAGCGCTTCTCGTAGAAGACATCGGTATTGGGCAGTTCGCGCTTCAGCCGGGTGGCGATGATCTCGCCATTTTCGGCGACAATGGCGGCATTGTGCAGGCCCGTCTTGTCCCACCAGACCGTAGGCAGGACCAACACCACTTCGGTGCCGGCGGTATCGGCGACCAGATCGCGCGCGGCCTGCATGGCGTCCTTGATGAATTGCGGCTTGAACAGCAGATCGTCAGGGAAATAGCCGGTCAGGAACAGTTCCGAGAACATCAGGATGTCGGCCTTGGCGGCCACGGCATCGGCGAGCGCGGCGCGGGCCAGGGCGAGATTGCCCGGCAGGTCGCCGACCTTGGGATTGAGCTGGGCGAGCGCAATTCGGAGGCGGTCTGTCACGATAAATCTGCCCGTTGTCTGAGAAGGTGCGGGCGTGGCGGCAGCCAAGTGCCGGAACGCGCGCCAGACTTAGCCGCTCCCCCCTATCAGGGCAAGCGCACAACGTCGGCGCGCTGGCAGGCTAGAAGCGACCGGTCGCCTCGAACAGGGCGCCATAGCGGAAAATGCGCGCGAAATTGCTGGGCAGGTTCAGGGTTGCCTGATCGGCGCCACCGGCACGGGAGGAGAATTGGGCGTCGAGCACCCCTTCAACATACCAGGCGCGCCCACCGACCCGCAGGGTCAGGTTCTCGGTGGGATGAAAGCCCACCAGGCTCTCCACCATCACGCCATAGCCACGGCCACTCAGCGTGGTCGGGGCGCGTTCCTGAAATTCGGTGCCCCCCAAATTGAAGCCATCGGGGGAACTACCCCCCAGAGTGCCGGACACATGGGCGTAGGGAATGGCGGCGATTTCGCCCTGAATGTCGAACTTGTCGAAATCGGCCTGGGCCTTCACCCCCAGCCGCAGCGCGTGAATATCGAGATCATCCTTGGCCGCGGTGAACGAGGTGGGAGTATTGCCAGCAAAGGTGGCGCCGACCTGGCCGGAGCCGATATCGGGCGCGTCCTTCCAGTACTGGTAGCCGACAAAGCCGCCAGCGGCGAAGCCTTCATCGAGCTTGCCAAAGGGCAGCCAGCCGAAATCAGTGGCAGCATAGCCGATGCCAGAATTGCGGCCGATGGCGCCTGAGCGGGCTGGTGTGATGGCATAGGTGCCGCTGGTGGACAGGCCAATGCCGGCCTTGCCGGTGAGGTAGGTCTGGGTCGAGAGATCTTCGATCTTGCCGTGCAGTTCCACAATGTGGGTCTGGTCACGGGTGGTGACTCCCACATCGCCCAAGCCGGCAGCGGTGAAGCTGGCATCCTGCTCGCCCCAGGACAGCCAGTAGCGGGTACCGAATTCGAAGCGCAGGTCATCGTCCGGGTTTTTCCAGCTCTCGGCATAGGCTGGACGCATATAGGGATAGTCGGCTGCCAGCACGGGCACCGCACTCAACAGTGCCACTATTGCAATGGTGCCTTTGAGCGCGCGCTTCATGGTTTTCTCCAGTTCGACAGCCGTCAGCCAGTAGCAAAGCTATGAAGCATTAGGGTTAATGCTCCACTAAGTGCGGTTTGGGATTTGGTAGCGCTGAATGCACATAGTCGATCACGTTGCCGCAAAAGCCCGGTCTGGCTGCAACCTCTGAAGCGCTGGGGTGTTGCCCTTAGCCGGTTGGCGATCTGAAACGACGAGTTGGCGTGATGACTTGCAGGATATTGGTGGTCGAGGACGAGATCTTCGTGGCCACGGAAATTGAACATGTGATTGAGGAGATGGGCTTTACGCCTGTCGGCATTGCGGCCGAGCAGCGCTCGGCGCTTGCTTTGGCGAGCGCGGCTGAGGTGGCCTTGGTCGACCTCAATCTGCGCGATGGCGCTACCGGCATCACCATTGGCCGCATTCTGGCGCAGACGCATGGCGTCACGGTGCTGTTCATGACGGCCAATCCAGCACAACTGGGCGATGGCGTGCCGGGCACGATCGGGGTGCTGCCCAAACCCGTGACCGACCAGGAGTTGCGCGATGCCGTGTCTTACGCCGTGGCGCGCCGCCGGGCGGCCGAAGTGGCGCCACCGCGCCGCCTGCACCTGTTTGGACCATCGGGCGCGCTTTCCCTGAGCTAGGGACTCGAGGTCAGCCTGGCTGAACGATTCAACGCCTCGACGGGCAGATCCACTTCGACGCGCAGCCCATCACTGTCCCAGACCCGCTCCAGCGTCCCGCGCATCTGCCCCTCCACACTCAATTCGATAAGGCGGGAGCCAAAGCCGCTGGCTTCGCCCGGGACCACTGCGGGACCACCGGTCTCCTTCCAGGTCAGGCGATAGCGGCCATCCTGGTGCGCCTCCCCCGTCAGCACCACCCGCCCTGCATCAATCGAGAGCGCGCCATATTTGGCGGCGTTGGTCGCCAGTTCGTGGAACAGCAATGCCAGCGGCGTCGTGGCCCCATCATCGATGGTGGTATCGTCGCCCTCGAACAGCACGCGCTCGGTATCGCCGTTGCGATAGGGCTGCATCAGGCGTTCGATCAGCGCACGCAGCGAGGTTGCATTCCCGGCGGACTCGGCATCGCTGCGCGGCCGCACAAAGTCATGCGCCTCGCCCAGAGCGTAGATCCGCTGACGCAGCTCATCGGCGAAGGGCTTGATCTCGGGACGGCTGCGGGCTGACAGGCTGACAATGCCGGTGAGCACGGCAAAGATGTTCTTGATGCGGTGGCTGAGTTCCTGGGTGACCAGTTCACGCTCCTGGGCGGCCAGCTTGGTGTGATGAATATCGGTGCAGGTGCCGATCCAGCGCACAATGGTCCCGGACGCGTCGCGGATGGGCAGCGCCAGACCGAGCGTCCAGCGATAGGCCCCCGAGCGATGCCGGAGACGGTATTCGATCTCATAGGGTTCGCCCGATACCAGCGACTTTTTCCAGATATCCCAGGCCCGCTCCTGGTCATCGGGATGGAACATGTCGCTCCAGGCGTCGTCGTCCGTCGAGCCCTCCGGCACGCCGGTGAACTCATACCAGCGGGCGTTGTAGTAGTCGTGCCGACCGTCCGGCAGGGTCGACCAGACCATTTGCGGCATGGCATCGGCAAGCGTGCGGAAGCGCAGCTCGCTTTCGGCCAGGGCTTCGGTGGTGCGCCGCTGATCGGTGATGTCGACCAGGACGCCGGGAAACCGCTGAATGATGCCATCATGATTGAACAGCGGCTTGCCGGATGCGGCGACCCAATGGATCGCGCCGTCCTGCGCCACAACGCGATATTCAGAGCGGTAGGCGCTTTTCCCGCGGATGGTTTCGGCTATTTCCAGACCGACACGCTCGGCATCGTCGGGATGAACGGCAGCGAGGAACTCCAAAAACGGCACGCCGAGACCGGCCTGCTGGGGGTCGAGATTGAACAGCTCGGCAAAGCGATCATCAGCGGTGATCGTATCGTTGGGCACGTCCCAATCCCAGGTGCCGACCAGGCCCGAACCGCTCAGCGCGAGGGAAAGCCGTTCTTCGCTGCGCGCCAGCGCCTGCTTGGCCAGCATCTGATCGGTGGTTTCGAGCACCACGCAAATGACCGCCAGGGGCAGTCCATCTTCACCCAGCACGGGGCTGTAATGCAGATCGAGCCAGGTGGTCTCCATCTGGCCATGGCGATCGAGCAGCATTTCCTGATCACGCAGGGTAACGGTCTCGCCGCGCATGCCCCGCACGATCTTGTCGGCGACGAAGTCGGCCACTTCCGGCCAGGCTTCGACCGCCGGGAGGCCGAATATGTCGGGGTGGCGCTCGCCGGCAAACCCGGCATAGGCGTGGTTGTAGATCAGGATACCCTCGTGACCGATCGTCATGGCCATCGGCACGAAGGCGGTCATCATCACCCGGACCGCGCCCTTGAGGCTTTCGGGCCAGGCCGGGATGGGGCCAAGCGGGTTACCCGCCCAATCATAATCATTGACCAGCCGCAGGGTCGGGTCGGATTCCAGCCGTTCACGCGTCTGAGGAGATGCCAATGGAAACAACGATTTAGGCATACGCGACTTTCATCAATCAGGGCGCAGCAACGCCGGACGCACACCCCCCGGCATTCACACAAGAACGCCGGGGCATCATCTTGGTTCAGTTTACTGGCAGATTATTCTCCGGCAATAGCGTCCTGCTGGACGGGCTTTTCGGTATGGATTTCTTCAGCCACCAGGAAGGCCAGCTCGAGCGCCTGGCTGGCATTGAGGCGCGGATCGCAATAGGTGTTGTACCGGTCCGAGAGCGTGGCCTCGGTGACCGCCGAGACGCCGCCGACGCATTCGGTGACGTCGTCGCCGGTCATCTCGATATGCACGCCCCCCGCATAGGTGCCCATTTCGCGGTGCACCTCGAAGAAGGATTTCACTTCCGTCAGCACCCGGTCAAAGGGCCGGGTCTTGAAGCCGGTGGAGGCCTTGATGGTGTTGCCGTGCATCGGATCGGAGCACCAGACGACGGTGCGACCGGCCCGCTGCACGGTTTCGATCAGCCGTGGCAGGTGTTCGCGCACCTTGTCGGCGCCAAAGCGGCCGATCAGGGTGATGCGCCCGGCCTCGTCGGTCGGGTTGAGCCGGTCGAGCAGGCGCAGCAGATCGTCACTGGTCAGTGACGGGCCGCATTTGATGCCGATCGGGTTCTTGATGCCGGCGAAATATTCGACGTGGGCCGCATCGGGCTGCCTTGTGCGGTCGCCGATCCACAGCATGTGCCCGGAGGTGGCGTACCAGTCATTGGAGATCGAGTCGCGCCGGGTCAGCGCTTCCTCATAGCCGAGCAGCAGGGCTTCGTGGCTGGTGTAGAAGCTGGTCTGCTTGAGCGCCGGGGTGTTGTCCGGCGTCAGACCAAGCGCGCCCATGAAGGTAATGGCGTCGTCAATCTTGCGCGCCACTTCCTCGTAGCGCGGATACCAGTTGGAGCCCTTCATGAAGCCCACGGTCCATTCATGGATGCGTGTCAGCTCGGCATAGCCGCCCATCGAAAAGGCGCGCAGCAGGTTCAGCGTGGCCGCCGACTGGCGATAGGCCTGCAACATGCGGTGCGGATCAGGGATGCGCGCGCCTTCGTTGAAGTCGATGGCGTTGATGATGTCGCCGCGATAGCTGGGCAGCTCGACGCCATCAATGATCTCGGTGTCCGACGAGCGCGGCTTGGCGAACTGGCCCGCCACGCGACCGACCTTGACCACCGGCTTGGAGGCACCGTGCGTCAGCACCACCGCCATTTGCAGGAAGACGCGGAAGAAGTCGCGAATGTGGTCGGCACCGTGTTCGGCAAAGCTCTCGGCGCAATCGCCGCCCTGCAGCAAAAAGGCCTCGCCGCGCGCGACCGCAGCCAGCCGGGCCTTCAGTTCGCGTGCCTCGCCGGCAAACACCAGCGGCGGAAAGGTGGCGAGCTGGCGTTCGGCTTCCACGACTGCCGCCTGATCGGGATAGGCCGGAACCTGGGAAATCGGCTTTGAGCGCCAGCTATCGGGGGTCCAGGTGGTCATATCGGGTCTCGTTCACGCGGGTTACAGGCTGTTGGCTGGCGGAATACCAAGGCCTGACAGCCCTGCCAAGGATAATCGGGCCGGGCGTGCCGAAACCCCGCCCGGCCAGCTGGCGTCGCGGTGTCACGGGTAACGGGCGGCCATTGGGCCAAATGAGTAGTGGAACGGACCAAGGGCCGCCCGTCACGAGCCGGTTTTGCGCGGGGGATGGTTCAGGCGACACCAGTATTGCAGGCGCGGCTGCCATGCTCCCCACTGGACAGGCGCCCCCATCCCCCGGTCTCCCCGCCTGGCCCTGCGTCGGGGCCAGTGACTTGGCGGGAACGGGGCCATGATGGCACGGGGCGGAGGGGGCGGGGATTAGATGGATAAGGCTTGTTGTGCGTGACCCCCCACTAACCTCTCCTGGCAGGGGGAGGTTGAGAGGGGGTGCGGCCCCTGCCCTAACCGCCGATCTTGTGGCCCTGGCGATAGATGTAGGTGGGGGACTTGAAGGTCACCAGTTCCTCGGCGGCCGAGGGGTGCAGCGCCATGGCGCGGTCAAAATCGGCCTTGGTCGCGCCCATGCCCATCGGAATGGCGATGAGCTGGATCATTTCGGCAGCGCCATGCCCCAGAATATGAACGCCCAGCACCTTGCCGCCATCCTTTTCGGTGATCAGCTTGAGGATCATCCGCTCGGTGTGGCTGGACAGCGAGTTTATCATCGGCCGGAAGCGGGACAGGTAGACGTCGATGTCCTCGTGCGTGGCGGCCTCGGCTTCGGTCAGGCCGATAACGCCGATTTCCGGCTCGGAGAAGACGGCGGTGGGGATTTGGGAATGGTCGACCGCCATGGGATTGTTGTTGAACACCGTCTCGGCAAAGTACCAGCCCTCGCGGATGGCGACCGGGGTCAGCGCCGCGCGGCCGGTCACATCGCCCACCGCATAGATCGAGGGCACCGATGTCTGCGAGAAGGCGTCAACGGCAACCGTGCCATTGGGCGCCAGCTCAACCCCGGCCTGCTCGAGGCCGAGGCCGTCGACATTGGGGGAACGCCCGGTGGCGAACATGACCGCACCATAGGGCGCGGTGACGCCGTCACTGAATCTGGCCGAAATATCGGCACCGTCGCGGGCGAGACTGGCAATGGTGGTCTGGTAGATGATCTTGACGCCGCGATCGATCAGACCGGCCTCAAGGCCGCGCCGCATATCGTCGTCGAAGCCGCGCAACAGGCAATCGCCGCGATAGATGATGGTGGTATGCACGCCCAGCCCGGCAAACACGGTGGCAAATTCCACCGCAATATAGCCGCCGCCCTCGATCAGGATTGAGTGGGGGAGCGCGGGCAGATCGAACACCTCGTTGGAGGTGATGGCCAGTTCAGCACCCGGAATGGGTGGCAGGAAGGGACGGCCGCCCGTCGCCACCAGGATATATCTGGCGCTCAGGTCGCGGTCCTGGCCAACCAGATGGACAGTATTGGGACCAGCGACCACGCCGCGGTCCCGGATGATCTCGACGCCCGGCTTTTCGAGATTGGCCACATAGGCGCTTTCCAGCCGGGTGATTTCCTTTTCCTTGTTGGCCACCAGCGTGGGCCAATCAAAGCGCGCCTCGACCTGCCAGCCAAAGCTGGCGGCCACATCAAACATTTCGTGGAACCGACTGGCATAGACATAGAGCTTTTTGGGCACACAGCCCCGAATGACGCAGGTGCCGCCGACCCGGAACTCTTCGATGATGGCGACCCTGGCGCCATAGCTGGCCGCCATGCGCGCCGCGCGCACCCCACCTGACCCCGCGCCGATGACGACCAGATCGTATGAATTGCTCATGGGGTGGCTCCTGCGGCGCTGATTATATCGGCAAATACCGATGAATGGTTATACACGCCGGATCGCACAAAAAAAGACCCCGCACAAGGCGGGGTCAATCCTGCTGGCATGCAGCAAAAGACTATAGGGTGATGCCCTGTTCACGCAAATCGGCGCGGACCTTGGCATAAAATTCCTGGCGGATATTGTTGGTGAAGATCTTCAACACCGTCTGCAGGTCAGCATTGACCTCGGTATTGGCCTTGGCCAGCTTCTTGCCGGTGTCGGTTTCGTAAAAGGCCACGATCTCCTGCAGCTCGCCAATGGTGAAGCGCGCGGCATAGACGCGGGCAAACTGGTCGAGCAATTCGCCCTTGCGGCCGCGGAATTCTTCGAGAACCTTGCCCACGACAGCGTCGGTCTGCTCGGCCACTTCCGGATTCTGCTGCACGATCTGGCGCATGGTGCCGATGCCGATTTCCACCATGGTGATTTCATAGACCGAGGCACTGTCGGTCAGATCGATATATTTGCGCGCCAGGGCAAGCTGTTCGGGCGGCAGTTCCTGGGCTATTGCCGGAAACGCGAACGCCAGCATCGCCATGCTCAAACTTACTGCCATCAGCGCTTTGATGCGCATCATTACACCGGTCATTATCGAACCACCCATCTTGATCGAATTCAATGTCAATTGCTACTTGAGAGCGTTCTTACGCCATCGGGCGCCGCCACATAAGCCTTTTTGCACATATTCAGGAACAGCCCATGCTGCACCACACCGGCAATATTGAGCAAGTCGGCCGATAGCGCTTCTGGTTGCAAAATGCGGCCAAAAAAAGCATCGAGGATCAGGTGGCCGCCATCGGTCAGATAGTCGCCACCAGCATCGGCCTGGCGCAGCCGCAGTTCCCCGGCACAGCCATGGCTTGCACAAACCGCAGCGACCGACCGGCGCGTGGCGCCCAGGCCGAAGCGGTTGACTTCGATGGGCAGCGGGAATTGTCCAAGCGTTTCCACCAGCTTGGAGGAATCGGCAATGACGATCATCAGATCGGAGGCCGCCGCGACGATCTTCTCGCGCAACAGGGCGCCGCCGCCGCCCTTGATCAGGTTGAGGTGCGGATCGATTTCGTCGGCGCCATCAATGGTGATGTCGAGCCGATCCAGCGTGTCCAGATCGGACAGCGGAATATTCAGGCCAGCGGCCTGGCGCGCCGTGGCCTCGGAGGTCGGCACACAGATGCAGTCAAACCCGGCCGCGACCTGTTCGCCCAACAGGTCGACAAAATGGCGCGCTGTCGAACCGGTGCCCAGCCCGAGCCGCATGCCCGGCTGCACCTGGGTGAGGGCCATGGCGGCCGCCTGTCGCTTCAACTGTTCGATCATGATGCCCTCTTTGCTGCCGAAATGCTGGCATTGCAGGGTGCCGCTGACGTGTCAATGACCCGGAATGTCTACGATCACGCATTGGTGAATGGAAACTGTAACCAGCTGGCAACACAATTTTGCCATGCTGAGGCAAGTGTGGCCCTATTGCGGTCAACACCTCTATTCGCTGAACAGCAAACCGCGTAAGCAACGCCAGTTGTGCAACGCACGAATCGAGCGTTCGTACTTACTTGCAGGGGCCAAGTCGTTATATGATCAAGTTCAAGTCCGCGATGGTGATCGTGCTGTCGCTCGTCCTGTCAGCCGCCAGTGTGGTGCCAAGCATGGCGGCACTCGTTTATGACCCAGACAACGGCACCTGGGTAGAAGCCTCCACACTGCAGACGCGCGCCCGCGGCGGCAGCGCCATCCGCAAGGAAGTGGTCAGCTATGAATCCCGCTACAAGCCGGGCACCATCGTGATCGAGACCGACGAGCGCCGGCTCTATCTGGTGCTCGAAGATGGTAAGGCCATGAAGTACGGCATCGGCGTCGGCCGCGACGGCTTCACCTGGTCAGGCACCCATCGCATTACCCGCAAGGCCGAATGGCCCGGCTGGACACCACCACCACAGATGCGCAAGCGCGTGCCGGACCTGCCGGCCTACATGCCCGGCGGCCCCGACAATCCACTGGGCGCGCGCGCCCTCTATATCGGCTCGACGCTGTACCGCGTGCATGGCACCTCCGAACCCCGCTCGATCGGGCTTGCGGTGTCCTCGGGCTGCATCCGGCTGACCAATGAAGACGTGCAGGATCTTTATGATCGCGTCGCCGTTGGCGCGCAGATCGTGGTCAATCACTAGGCCAGACAGCCCATTTCCGACAATCGGACAAAGAATTTCGAAGGGTCGCCCGATGGGCGGCCTTTTTTGTTGTGGCTGCGCTTTGAAAAAGCCGCATAGCGGACTAGGTTTACCCCATGACCAGCACCGCGCCCCCTGCCCGCCCGCTTGTTGACCGCTATGGGCGGCACATTTCCTATCTGCGCATCTCGGTAACCGACCGCTGCGATTTCCGCTGCGTCTATTGCATGGCCGAGGACATGACGTTTCTGCCCAAACGGGAAGTGCTGGGCTTTGAAGAAATCGAGACCATCGCCGGCGCGTTCATCGACCGGGGCGCCACCCGCATCCGGCTGACCGGTGGCGAGCCGCTGGTGCGGCGCGACATCATGGATCTGGTGGCCATACTGGGCGCGCGCATCGGGCACGGGCTGGATGAGCTGACCATCACCACCAATGGCAGCCAGTTGGCCAAGCATGCCGAAGGGCTGGCCGCTGCGGGGGTCAAGCGGATCAATGTGTCGCTCGACACGCTGGACAGTGAGCGCTTCACCGCCATTACCCGACGCGGCCGACTGGCCGACGTGCTGGGCGGCATCGCGGCAGCGCAGGCCGCCGGGCTTGCCATCAAGATCAACATGGTGGCGATGCGCGGCGTCAATGACGACGAAATCGAGCCGATGATGGCCTGGGCGCATGGGCGCAACATGGGGCTGACGCTGATCGAGGGCATGCCGCTGGGCGACGTGGGCATCGACCGGGTCGACAGCTATCTGCCCCTGCGCGAACTGCACGATCAACTGGCGCGGCGCTATACGCTGGAAAAGCTCGACAAGCGCACCGGCGGGCCGGCGCGCTATGTGCACGTGGCCGAAACCGGCGGCGTGCTGGGTTTCATCACGCCGATGAGCCACAATTTCTGCGAGAGCTGCAACCGGGTGCGCCTGACCGCGACGGGACAGCTGTTCATGTGCCTGGGGCAGGATGATCAGGTCAATCTGCGCGATGCCCTGCGGACCGGCGGCGCAGCGGCGCTCGATGCGGCGCTCGACCAGGCCATGCTGCTCAAGCCCAAGGGGCACGATTTCGTGCTCGACCGCACGCACAGCACACCCGCCGTCAACCGACATATGAGTGTTACCGGCGGCTAAGCGCCGCCGCGCCAGACCAATTCTGAGACGAGGGAGACAAGCATGGGCGAACGCACGACTCTGGTGGCCAGCGACGGGTTCACCCTGAATGCCTACCGGGCGGCGCCCGAGGGCAAGCCACGCGGCGGCGTGGTGGTGATCCAGGAGGTCTGGGGGCTCAACAACTGGGTGCGCAGTGTCGTGGATCGCTTTGCTGAACATGGCTTTTTGGCCGTCGCGCCCGCAATGTTTGACCGGGTCGAGTTTGGCTATGAGAGCGAGAACTACCAGCCCGAGCAGTTCGTGGTGATTGGCGAGATGATGAAGAAGTTCGACCAGTCCACCGCCCTGCTCGATATGGCCGCCGCGGTCGATGCGGCATCGGCGGGCGGCAAGGTGGGCATTACCGGCTACTGCTTTGGCGGCGCGATGAGCTGGCGCGCGGCCCATCACGGGCTGGGATTGAGCGCGGCGTCCGGCTATTATGGCGGCGGCGTGCCCAACTATATCGACATGGCGCCGACCATCCCGCTCGAAATGCACTTCGGCGATCGCGACACCGGCATTCCGCTCGACCAGATCGAGGCCCTCAAGGCGCGCTATCCGGATGTGCCGATCCACCTTTATGCAGCCGGGCACGGGTTCTGCAACAGTGACCGACCTGGCAATTTTGATCACGAAGCCTGCACCAAGGCCTCGGCCCGGACGCTGGACTTCTTCCGCAAGCACCTTGGCTGACCTCGATCTTGCCGCCCACCGGGCCTATCTGGAGGCCGCGATGCAGGCGGTGCGCGCCGCGCCGCTGGCCCGGCGCAAGGCGCTGCTGGCCGCGATGCTGATCGACGGCCATATCGATCGCCTGTTTGCCTCCGGCGGCAGGGGCGACGACATTTTGGCCTACCGTGCCGCGATGGCGGCGCGCTCGCCAGCCCTGGGGCGTATACTGGCGCTCTGCGGCCAGAGCGGGGACACCGCGCTGGTCTTCGACACCGTCGCGGTGCCCCTCGCCGACTATGGCAGGCTGGCGGTCGAGGACTTCATGGTGAGCCTCTACAATGACCACAGCGTGCAGCGCCTGCGCCTGGTGACGGCCGACGGCGAGCGCCATGACATGCTGGACAGTCTGACGGGCGCCATCGCGGCGCTGGACGACGACATCTAGCGGTCTGCGGCGCGCTCGATCAGTTCAACGATGATGCCATCAGGATCGCGCACAAAGGCGACGCGCTTGATCATTTCCCGGTTATGGGCGTCGCGTGGCCGTTCCACCACCGCCACCCCGGCTGCCTCCAGCCGGGCCAGCATGGCATCGACATCGGAAAAGGCAAAGGTGAGGTGGCGCATGCCCGCGTCCCCGGGCAGCACGTCGCGCGCGGGGTTGAGACCGGGCGTGGCGGGAACCATGATCTCGAGCATGCCGCCACCGGCGTCGAGAAACAGCAGTTCGCCCCCGGGCTGGGCCTTGCGCAGGGCAAGGCGCAGGCCGAGCAGATCACAATAGAAGGCAATGGTGCGCTCGGCGTCACGCGCGGTCATGCCGACATGCTCAAAGCCGAGCAGCGTGCTCATTTGTCGTCGTCAACAACCAGCGCGAAATCGAGCGGCAGCGCCGTGGTGTATTTGATCTGCCCCATGGCAAAGGCGGAGCTGACATCGGTCAGGTTGATCTTGCCGATCAGTCGTTTGTAGAAGGCGTCATAGGCGCCGATGCTGGGCACCACCACACGCATCAGATAGTCGACGTCGCCGCTCATGCGGTAGAATTCGACAACCTCGGGAAACTCGTCGATGACGCCGGCGAATTTGCGCATCCAGATATCATTGTGCTCATTGGTCTTGACCGAGACAAAGACGGTGACGCCGACATTGACCTTGACCGGATCGAGGATGGCGACGCGGCGCTGGATCACGCCATCTTCTTCCATTTTCTGGATCCGGCGCCAACACGGCGTGGTTGACAGGCCGACCTTGCGACCAATCTCGGCCACGGGCATGGTCGCGTCCTTTTGCAAGAGAGTAAGGATTTTCCTGTCAATCTTGTCCAAAGCCATGTCACCCCCGCGAAATCAGATTTCCAAGAATGGCCCATTCCACTCAAAAAATCGCCGAATACCTGCCACGTTCACCCGAGCATGGCAATAATCTTGCGCGGCGCAAGTTTATTGCCCGCTTCAAGGTCTTGTTAGCCTAAAGCCCAAACCAACTCAAAAACGGGCTCGGACGCGGGTGATCATCGCGCCAATCGGCGGGTTTGTCGAAGCCACCGGCCCAGATTCCCCGACGCGCGGCCCGGGCCGCGGCTTGCTCGGCGCCATAGTCCCCCGCGGCAATCGCCCATCCTTCGCCGACCAGCGTGGCGCCAAGGTCGAGACCATTGACCTGACAGCGCGCCAACAGGCGCTGGTAGCGGTCATGCCCGTCGGGCTGGCAATCCACCGGGCCGCCGGCCAACAGGCTGGCCAGGCGATCACGCGCCGCCCGGCCACAGGGCCAACGGGGGTCGTCGACCGTGGCACAATGCTGGTTCAGTTCGGGGGCGTCGAGGCCCAGCAGGCGCACCCGCTCGTCGCCCAGCCGAAAGCTGTCTCCATCGCTGACGCGGCCGGCGCCAGCCACGGCTGGCAGGGGTGCATCGAGCCAATCAGCCAGCAAGGCGACTCCGGCCAGAATAAGGATTGCCAAGACCGCGCCCCGGCGCCCTGAAAAGTGAAAGGTTCGATACATATGTCGCCGCCGGATTTCACCAGACGTTAACTACGCGCTGACTAGAGTCCAGCCAAGAGTAGTGAATGCGTACCGGTTTTCCGGGTTAGTAACGAGTACCGAGTGTCCATGACGTCCTATCCGGCTGTCACCGATGATGTCCGTTCGCAGATGGGTCGTGATGGCAAACGTGCGGCACAGCGGACTGTTCTTGACGCCCGTCAGCGCCTGACCTCAAGCACCGGTACGCGCGCATCCTTCGATTTTGAGCTCATGCATGACTATGCCGATTCCCGGCTGGGTGCGGCGCTGCCCATGGCGGCATTGGTGGGCATACTGGCTTTTGTGGCCAGCTTCTGGGTGCCGATGCTGTTCACCGCGCTATGGGCCGGCGTGGTGCTGTTCAGCATGCTTATCGTGGTGCTGATGGCCCAACGCTTCAAGCGCACCCCTCCCGCCAGGTTCAACGCCGCCGAATGGACCGCCACCTTTGTCGCCGGAGAGACCCTGCTGGGGCTTGCCTGGTCGATGCTGGCGCTGTTTACCCTGGTGGCCAGCGCCAGCACACTGGCGCCGGTGATGTTCGCCATGGTGCTGGTGGCCATTGCCGCCAACGCCATCGCCACCCGCACCCTGCCCCCCGCCACATTGGTCAGCACCCTGCCCGTCACTGTCACGGTATCGGCCAATCTGTTGATGCTGGGTGGCACGCTGAATTATACGCTGGCCGCCGTGGCGTTGTGTGGTGAGGTGTTCTTTGTGTATCTGGCGCGCCAATTGCACGCCTCGGAACTGCACACGATCACCCATCAGGCCGAAAAAGACACGCTGATCAGCGAGCTGGAAGAAGCCCGGCAGATGTCGGATGAAGCGCGCCGTCATGCTGAACAGGCCAATATCGCCAAGTCGCAATTCCTGGCCACGATGAGCCACGAACTGCGCACGCCCCTGAACGCCATTATCGGTTTTTCCGAGGTGCTGCATTCGGAACTGCTGGGGCCCCATCACGTGCCCCAGTACAAGGAATATGCCGGCGACATTCACGGCAGCGGTCAGCATCTGCTCAACCTGATCAACGAATTGCTGGACCTCAGCCGTATCGAGGCGGGCAAGTATGAGTTGAACGAGGAAGTGGTGTCGCTGGTCGACATCGCTGCCGATTGCTGCCGCATGATGGAACTGCGCGCCAAGGCCAAGGGCGTCGAACTGGCGTTCAACTTCGGCACCGATCTGCCGCGCCTGTGGGGCGACGAACGCGCCATTCGCCAGGTGATCCTCAACCTGATGAGCAATGCCATCAAGTTCACGCCGCAGCAGGGCAAGGTCACGCTGACCGTGGCCCGCAGTGCCGATGGCGGCCAACTGGTCTCGATCAAGGATAACGGCCCCGGCATTCCCCCCGATGAGATCGAAACCGTCCTCTCATCGTTCGGCCAGGGCTCGCTGGCCCAGAAGACGGCCGAGCAAGGCGCCGGCCTGGGCCTGCCCATCGTGCAGAAGATCATGGAACTGCATCAGGGCCGGTTTGACCTATTCAGCAAACTGCGCTTCGGCACCGAAGTGATCGCCACCTTCCCCCGGGCCCGGGTGATGGACGCCCTGGCCCCGGTGGTGGAAAAGCGCAACCGCCTGGAAATCTACTCGGCAGCCAGCTAGGCGGCAGTCTTGAGGGGCCGGACGCGCCCGATCCGTTGGCGCGCCTGCGGGTCATTGATGGCCTGCCCCAGATCATTGCGGCACTGCATGTTCAGCCAGAAGCCGGACGTGGTGCCCAGCCCCCGGCAGCGTCAAGTCAGTCGGACTTGCCGCTGACCGCAGCACTTTCAAAGGTCGCCATATTGTTGTGCAGGTGCAGCGCCGTCTTGGCGAGCACGGCTGCCAGGGCGGCGCCACTGCCCTCACCCAGACGCATGCCCAGATCGAGCAGACCCTTCTGGCCCATCGCCTCGAGGGCGCGGGCATGGCCGGATTCGGCCGAGACATGGGCAAAGATGCAGTGATCGATTGCCGCCGGATTGACCGCATGGGCAATGGCCGCAGCCGAGCTCGCCACGAAACCATCGATAATGACCGGCACCTTCTGATGGCGCGCCGCCAGCAGCGCCCCCAGCATGGCGGCAATTTCGCGGCCGCCGACGCGGGCCAGGATAGCCAGTGGATGATCGAGTTCGCCGGCGTGGCGGGCGAGCGCACGATCAACCGCGTCGGCCTTGCGCTTGAGGCCGGCATCATCGACCCCGGTGCCGCGACCGACCCAGTCGGCCCCGGTGCCACCATAGAGGGCGGCATAGATGGCGGCGGCGACCGTGGTATTGCCGATGCCCATTTCCCCGATGCAGATCAGGTCAGGTTTGCCGGCAACGGCTTCCATGCCATAGGCGATAACGGCGGCGCAGCCCTTGTCGTCGAGTGCCGCCTCAAGGGTGATATCCCCGGTGGGCACTTCGAGCGCCAGTTCGAACACGCGCAGATTGATTTCATGCAGCGCGCAGATCTGTGAAATGGCGGCGCCGCCATTGGTGAAATTGGCCACCATCTGGGCGGTGACTTCGCGTGGAAAGGTCGAGACGCCCTGATCGGTAACGCCGTGATTGGCAGCAAAGATCGTGACCATGGGATTGTCGAGACGCGGCTCGGCGCGCCCCTGCCAGCGCGCCAGAAACGCCACCAGATCCTCGAGCGCACCGAGCGAGCCAGCCGGCTTGGTCAGTTGCGAATCATGCGCACGGACCGCGGCCACCGCGGCCTCATCACCATCAGGAACAATGGTCAAAAGCTCCAGAACGTCGGCGAAGGCAGGATTCAGCGGGGGCATGGCGAGTCCGAATTGCTATGATAGGAAAGGGACCATCTTGTTGCCGATAACGGGGCCAAATGCAATTGACCGACGAGCAGCCCAATGACGCCATTGCCCCTGAAGCGATCGACCCCAGCCGCCCCGGTATCAGGCCCGGCGGGATCGGGCTGACTGACGATTTCATCATGGCGGTCCGGTTCTTTTCGCGGCTGCCGACCGGCAGCTTCCCTCACCAGAAGCCGGAACTGAACCGCATTGCCATGGCCCTGCCCCTGGCCAGTCTGGCGATTGGCGCCGGGCCGGCCCTGTTGCTGCTCGGCGGCGGGCTGGTCGGGCTACCGGGCTATTTTGCCGCAGCGCTGGCGGTGGGGGCGTTGGTGCTGGTCAGCGGGGCGATGGCCGAGGACGCGCTGGCGGACGCCGCCGACGGGCTGTTCGGCGGACAGAGCCCGGCACGGCGGCTGGAAATCATGAAGGACAGCCGGCACGGCACCTATGGGGTGGCAGCCTTGTGCCTGTTCATCATGCTGCGGGTCACCGGCCTGGGGGCGGTGGCCGCCAGCAGTCCGCTGGCCGCTGCCGCCATCTGGCTGGCCGCCAGCATTGCCGGGCGCTCGGGCGCACTCTGGCTGGTGGTGGCGCTGCCAGCCGCGCGGCCGGGCGGCCTTGCCGCAACGGCCGGGGCCGTCAGCGGCCGCAGCTTTGCCGTGGGGGCCGTGTTTGCCGTGCTGCTGCTGTTTGTGCTGGGGGGGCCGGCGACCAATCTGCTGGCACTGGGCCTGGCCATCGCGGCGGCGCTGGCGGTGATGGCCGGCTGGAGTGCCCTTTGCCGACGGCTGGTGGGTGGACAGACCGGCGACCTGATCGGGGCGCTGGGGGCGTTGGTCGAGATTGCCGTGCTGGCCGCCCTGCTCCCCTTCGCCTGAGCCGCGGGGCCTTGAAAATGCCGTGCCAATTGCCTTTATCAAGAGGATGACCCCGCCCGAACGCGAAAGTGCGCCAGCATGATTTTCATCGGAATTGCGCTGCTGATCTCGATCGGGCTGGCGCTGTTGATCAGCGCCGATGCCGGCGATCTGGCGGGATTGAGCCAGATGCAGACGGCCCAGCTGATCCCCCTGCTGGTGCTGCTGATCGTGTTTGCCGGTGGCCTGTTCACGCGGCGGCGGCCGGCCAGGGAGATGCTGACCAGCGTGGTATTGTGGGTCGGCATTTTTGCCGTGGCGGCGCTGAGCTACGCCTATCGCGACGAGATGATCGGGCTGGCCGGAAGGCTGGCGGGTGAGTTGCGGCCCGGGGTGGCGATGGTCGATGCCGAACAGGGCACCGCGACATTCCGGCGCGGCATTGGCGGGCATTTCGAGATCGAAGCCACCGTCAATGGCCACACCACGCCAATGATCTTTGATACCGGCGCCAGCGCGGTGGTGCTGACCCTGGCCGACGCCGAAGCGGCCGGCATCGACACGCGCGCGCTGCGCTTCAGCACCGCCGTCGCCACTGCCAATGGCACCGGGCGCGCCGCGCGGGTGCGGCTCGACCGGCTGGAGGTGGGCGGCATTACCCGGCAGGGCATTGTGGCCTTCGTCACCGAGGCCGAGGCCCTCGAAACCAGCCTGCTCGGCATGACCTTCCTGGAGACCCTCAGTCGCTACAGCGTGACGCAGAATTCGCTGGAGCTGGAAGACTAGGCCGTAGCCTGCCTCTGGCGCGTGGCGCCTGGGGTCGGGTCATCGGCGCGGTTGGGACACGTCAGGCAGGCCCAATTGTGGCGGCAATAATCGCCGATAACCACGCCAGATTGGCGTGCTAAGGTCCGATCCAGTCAACCAGAGGAGAGTACAATGCTAGCCAAGGACATCATGACGGCAACGGTGATTTCGATCCCGAACGACGGCACTGTTGAGCAAGCCGTACAGCTGATGCTCGACCATCACGTCAGCGCCCTGCCGGTGATCGACGCCAAGGGGAAATTGGCGGGTCTGATCAGCGAGGGCGATCTGATGCGGCGCGTCCGCGAACCTGACGACACGCGCCGGTCATGGTGGCTCGAGATTTTCGCTGGCGTGGACGAGAACGCCCAGGATTTCGTCAAGCTGCGCAGTCAGAGGGTTGCCGATGTGATGACCAGGAAGGTTATCTCGGTGCAGGAAGATGCGCCGGTCGGCCAGATTGCCAAACTGCTGGAGAAGCACCGGATCAAGCGCGTGCCCGTGCTGCGGGGTAGTCAGGTGGTCGGCATTGTCAGCCGGTCGAACCTGCTGCACGCCCTGTCCAGGGCCGACCATAGCGGGCTGCCCGTGTCCTCCGCAGATGACCGCGCCCTGCGCGTCAGGATCGACACGGCGCTCAAGGAAGTGCCCATGGGCGCATCCAACCTGGTCAACTTCGAGGTTGAATCGGGGAACGTCGTCGTGCACGGCCTGGTCGAAAGCGACATGGAAGCCAATGCGATCCGCGTCGCCATCGAAAATGTGCCTGGCGTGCACAAGGTCGACATGCAGATGGGACGCCTGCCAGCCTGGGCCAGCTATGGCATGTGAGGACCTGCGATAGGGGCATCAGCCAAGAGGTGGGAAGCGTCTGAGGGTCAGAATCGCTTCCCACGGTGGCGCCACGACGATCCGGGCAGACCGGAGTGCCGTGCGCGCAGCGTGCAGCGAAAACCCTCAGGCCATGGCGGCCTGATAGATGCTCAGGGCGTCTTCGACCAATATGGGCCTGGGATTGTTGTCCATCAGCCTACGAATGGCGTGCGCTTCCGTTGCCCAGTCCGGCAGGTCGGCGCTTGCCGCGCCATGAGCGGATAGCCGGGTCTCGATGCCCAGCTTCTGGCAGAAGACAAGGCTCTCGGCGAGGATATCGCCGGCTTGGTCGCGGGCGGAAAACTGCAGGAGATCGCAGATTTGTGCCGTCTTTTCCCGGGCTGCTGGCGCATTGAACGCCAGCATGTGGGGAAAGATGATGGCGTTTGCGAGCCCATGCGGCAGCTTGAGCCGGGTGCCCAGCGGATAGGCCAGCGCATGACCGCCGGCGGTATTGACCGGGCCCAGACAGACGCCACCATAGTAGGAGGCCAGCATCATCCCGGCGCGCGCCTCGGTATCCTGCGCCTCGGCTACCGCCCGCGCCAGGTATCGCCCGACCAGCGCGATGCCAAGGCTGGCATAGCCATCGATCAGCGGATGCGCCTTGATATTGGTGAAAGCTTCCACGCAGTGGGCCAGCGCATCGACACCCGTCGCGGCGGTGACGGCAGGCGGGACTGAATAGGTCAATTCTGGATCGAGCACGGCAATGTCGGCCAGCATGTACGGGCTTTCGACCGCCATCTTGGCCAGGGTTTCCGGATCGGTGACCAGCGCGCGAATGCCCGCTTCCGACCCGGTGCCCGATGTGGTGGGCACCTGTGCGAGCGCGGTGCGGCGACCGGCGATCTTGCCGGCTCCGACCACCTCGGGCACCGACTGGGTGCTGTCCCACAGGACCGCAACCAGCTTGGCCACGTCCATGACCGAGCCACCGCCCAGCCCGATCACCAGATCGGGCCGGAAGGCGCGGGCCGCAGCCAGCACCGCTTCCACCGCTGGCAGATCCGGCTCGGGCGGAATGTCGATGAAGGTCTCGACCACGCCGGACAGCCCGATGCGCGGCACAAAACCCTCGGTCGGCGCCATGGCGACGACGAAGATACGCCGGTAGGGCGCGGCCCATTCAGCCAATCGCGAGACCGCACCCGCGCCGATCTCCAGCCGCGCGGGCTGCAGCAGCGTGATCGGGCGCGCCATGGAGAGGATCGCCTCAGACATGTTCCTGACCCTCAAGCACGCTCATTTTGGCCCAGACGATGTCCAGTTCTGCTGGCGTGAGCTCCACCAGGGGCGGGCGCAGGCGGGTCCAGCCCGGATGATTGCGGCGTTTGGCCAGCATGGCCTTGATAGTGGGCAGTTGCACATAGGCATTGGAAAGATCGCGCCAGGCATTGATCCGGGCCTGCGCCGCCTCGACTTTTTCGTGTTGCTCGGGCTCGAACCAGCCATCAAAGACCACGCGCAAATGGTTGGCGATGAGGTTCGAGCTGGAGGTGATGCACCCTGCCCCGCCCGAGCGCAGCAGGGGCAGCATGAACGGATCAGCGCCCGCAAGCACCGAGAAATCCCTGAACGTGCTGGCGAATTGCTGCATGCTTTCCAGCTTGCCCGAGCTGTCCTTGATGCCGACGACAATGCCGGGGAAAGCTTCGAGCAATCGGCCGACCAGTTCGACCGAGAGGCCGACCTGGGCAATGGGCGGAATGTGGTAGAGAACGACGCGCAGATCGTCGCGGCCGACACCTTCGATCGCCTCGGCATAGAAGCGGAACAGCCCCTCGTCGCTGACGCCCTTGTAGTAGAAGGGCGGCAACACCACCGTTGCCTTGACGCCCGCTTCGACCGCGTGGCGCATCAGGGTCACCGTGTCGGCAACATTGGTTTGCGAGGTGCCGGGAAGCAGCCGCTGCGCGGAAATGCCGGCGGCGATCACCTTGTCGAGCAGCGCCTGCCGCTGGGCGATGCTGAAGGAATTGGCTTCCCCCGTCGTGCCCAGCATGGCAATGCCGTCGCACCCTTCATCGAGCAGCGCCTGGCAATGGGTGGCGAAGGCGGCGTGGTCGGGCGTGCCGTCTTCGAGGACCGGCGTGGCGCTGGCGCAGAAGACGCCGTGAATAGGCAGACTGGTGGCGGGGTTCATGGCTTCTTTCCTGCAACCAGACGCCGGGCATAGGCGATGGCTTCGTTCATGTTGGTGTGGTTGGCCTTGCCGGTGCCGGCAATGTCGAAGGCGGTGCCATGATCGACCGAGGTGCGATCAATGGGCAGGCCCAGCGACACGTTGACGGCGGTATCGAAGGCGACGAGCTTGATCGGGATATGGCCCTGATCGTGATACTGGGCGATGACCAGATCAAAGGCGCCATTATAGGCGCGGTAGTAGAGCGTGTCGGCCGAGATCGGTCCCTGCACGTCGATGCCTTCGGCCTGGGCCATGGCCACGGCCGGCACCACCTGCACATCGTCCTCGGTGCCGAACAGGCCATTTTCCCCGCAATGGGGATTGATGCCGGCAACGGCAATGCGCGGCCTGGCATAACCAATACGCTTGAGGTGCTCGTTACCCGCGCGAATGGTCGCCAGGATCCGCTCGGGCGTGGCCCGGTCAATGGCGGTCTTGAGCGAGACATGGGTCGAGACGTGAATGACCTTGAGGCGCTCGGAGGCCAGCAGCATGAAGGCCGACTTCTGGCCGGTCAGCGCCGTCAGCATGCCGGTGTGACCATCATAGTGATGCCCGGCCAGGTTGAGCGCTTCCTTGTTGATCGGCGCCGTGACGATGCAGCCAATCCTGCCGGCCTCGGCGTCGCGCACCGCCTTCTCGATGAAGCGGAACGCCGCGTCGCCGGCGCGGGGATCGAGCTTGCCCCAGGGCAGCGGGCCACCCTCAATGGGCAGGTCTTCAACCAGCCCGTCAAGTTCAATGACGGCGCCCGTGGCGGCGATCGCGCGATCCAGCGTGGCCCGGTTGCCGTAAATGCGCGTGCGGGCCTGATCGGCCGGGCTCATTTCCGCCAGGGCGCGGACCGCAATCTCGGGGCCGACGCCAGCTGGGTCGCCCATGGTGATGCCAATAGTGTCGCTCAACTTGGTTCTCCGTCGATCCATCCCTGGGGGAGACGGACATATTTGATGGCCCGCCGGAAATAGGTGTAGGCCACATGCAGCGCGCCGTCTGGACCTTCCAGCAGGTAGGGATAGGACAGTTCCTTGTTGCGCCCATCAACGGAATTGTTCGACAGGCACTTGCCGGAACTGTCGTCGATGACACGGCGCAGCGGGAAGGTGCGACCACCATCAGTGGAAATGCACAGCGAAAGCGGCGCCCGGGGCACGCCCCAGATGGGGGCGCAGCCACCACTGGCGTCAGGGCGATCGTCCCCCGCCTCAATCTCGTCATAGAGCGAGACGCGCCGGTCATCAGAGGTTGCGGCCGAGGACGGATTGCACACCATGGCCAGCCGGCCATCGGCGAGGCGAATGACATTGATCGAGGAATTGTTGTTGGGCACGTCGGTCGGTTCGGTTGCCGACCAGGTGAGCCCGCCATCATGGCTTTCCGAGCGATGCACGAAATCGGACTGTCGGCGACGATAGAAGGCCACCATATGCTCGCCATCAAGCGGCACGATGGTCATATGCACCGAGCCGGTGGAGCCGGGAACCTCGGTCATCGTCCACGTCGCGCCATCGTCGTGACTGACGGCGACGCCAGCCGTATCATGGCTGCCGTTCCAGCGCTGACCCGGGCGGGGAATGCAGCGGAAGACCGGCATCATCCAGGCGCCATCGGTGCGGCGCACGAACCGTCCGCGCACGAAGGTGCCGAGCGGCAGGTCGATGACGCGGGGCGCCGCGCCGGTCAGCGTGCCGCCCGCCATGCTGATTTCGCGCGCACGTAGCAGGCACTCGTCCTGGTTGCCCGCCGGCTGGGCGGTATGGAACAGCAGCCATTGGCCGTGCTGGTTGCGCGTCAGCACCGGATTTTGCTCGGAGCGATCAGGGTCGTTGCTGAGCTGTACCGAAGGGCTCCAGCACGCGGCACCGGGCGCCAGCGTTGAGGCATAGATGGAAATGTCGGACTTGCCCTCAAGCGTACCGCCAAACCACAGACAAGCCAGCGTGCCGTCATCCAGCAATTCGATGAAGGCGGCGTGATTCTGCACCATGGGCGACGGGAGATAGGCCTCGAAACGCCCCGCGCCTGTGGCTGTCACCTGCCCGGTCATGCGCGCTTCAATCTCTTGCGGGGACATGGCTCTTCCTCTTTCTTATTGCTTGCCTCAAACTTTACAGAGGCACCTATGTTGTCAAGTTATTATTTTCAGATACCGGTCATTTCGTCCCAGTGGTTTTGTAAAATATCCTGCAAGATCAATGTTTTAACTTGAGCCTCTTTGCAGAAACACAGAAGTTCATGATTTGTGTTTGACAACTTGATGTTGTAACATGATAGTGCGGAGCAAGGCAGGGCCTATTGAAGGGCCCGCCTGACAGAGACTGTGTGGACGCCCCTGCAGCGTCGTTCACGCCAACCGAAAGCGCTGCAAAGGGAGGAAGAACTTGACCATCAAACACATTCTGATCGGCGCACTCCTGGCGTCGACATCCATGGGGCCTGCCCTGGCCCAGGACAACACCGATATCACCGTCGTGCTGAGCGAAGAGCTCGACCTGGTCGAGCCCTGCATGGCGACCCGCTCCAATATCGGGCGCGTCATCATGCAGAACATCAGCGAAACGCTGACCGAGCTCGACGTGCGCGGCAACAAGGGCCTGATGCCCCGCCTGGCTGACAGCTGGGAAGACAAGGGCGACGGCACCTGGCAGTTTAAGCTGCATCCGGGCGTAACCTTCTCGGACGGCTCTGCCCTCGATGCCAATGACGTCAAGCACTCGTTCGACCGCGTCTTCAGCGATCAGCTGACCTGCGAAAGCGCGCGCTATTTCGCCGATACCGAATTGACCTTCACCGTAGTCGACGACACCACCATCGACGTCAAGGCCGAGCCGGCGCAGCCGATCCTGCCGCTGCTGATGAGCCTGGTCACCATCGTGCCATCCGAAACACCAATGGAATTCGTGCGCGACCCCATCGGCACCGGTCCCTATGTCATGTCCGAATGGACGGCCGGTCAGCAGATCGTGCTGGAGCGTCGCAACGACTATTGGGGTGACCAGCCTGCCGTCGCCAAGGCAACCTATCTCTTCCGTTCCGAGCCCGCCGTCCGGGCCGGCATGGTGGCCGCTGGGGAAGCCGATATTGCGCCGCAGATCACCGAAGATGTCGCCGACAACCGGGACACCGACTTCAGCTACCCGAACTCGGAAACCGTTTACATGCGCATCGACCAGACGGTCGAGCCAATGGGTGACCTGCGTGTCCGTCAGGCCCTGAACGCTGCCATCGAACGCGAAGCCTTCATCGGCACCGTGCTCGCCGACGGTACCGAGCTTGCCACCGCCATTGTTCCGCCCACCACGCTGGGCTGGAATGCTGATCTGGTGCCGCCAGCCTACGACCCGGACCACGCCCGTGAACTGCTCGCCGCCGCCGAGGCTGATGGCGTCAACATCAAGGCGCCGGTTGAAGTGATCGCCCGCACCGAGAATTTCCCGCACGTGACCGAAGTGGGCGAAGCTCTGGTGCAGATGCTCAACGAAGTCGGCTTCAATGCCAGCCTGCGCATGGTGGAAGTGGCAGAGCACGAGCAGTATTACTCCAAGCCCTACCCGGATGGTCGTCCGGCCCAGGTCGTGGTTGCCCAGCATGACAATTCGCGTGGCGACCCGGTGTTCTCGGCCTACTTCAAGTACCACAGCAATGGCACCCAGTCGGGCGTCAACGATCCAAAGGTCGACACGCTGATCGAACAGGCAACTGCCGCCACGGGTGACGAGCGCGCTGCGCTCTGGTCCGAGCTGTTTGCCTATGTGCAGAACGACATCGTAGCCGATGCCCTGCTGTTCCACATGGTTGGCCATAGCCGGGTTGGCGCCCGCCTTGACTTCACGCCAACCATTGCGACCAATCAGCAGCTGCAACTGTCTGAAATCAATTTCAAATAGTCGCCGCCACAATCCACAATCGACGGTGCCGGGGCGTTTCCCCGGCACCAGTTTCTTACCAACCGGGTGAAGAGCAATGATCAAACTGATCGGACAGCGGGCCATCGCCAGTCTGCTCTCGCTACTGGGCCTGATGGTCCTGGTGTTTTTTCTGTCGCGCCTGACCGGCGATCCGGCAGTACTGTTTCTCCCCATTGATGCCACCGAGGCAATGAAGGCCAATTTCCGTGCCCTGCACGGCCTGGACGCGCCGCTGCTCGAGCAGTTTGGCCGCTATGTCTGGGATCTGCTGCAGTTCGACTTCGGGCAGTCGCTGCGCAAGGCCCGGCCGGCCATCGACGTGGTCATGGAAGCCTATGCCTGGACCCTGCCGCTGGCCCTGATCACGCTGAGCCTGGTCGTGGTCGCCGCCATTGTGCTGGGTTCGCTTGCAGCGTTCAAGATCGGCGGGTTCTTCGACCGAATGGTGTCGATCATCTCGCTGATCGGCGCCTCCGCACCCGATTTCTGGGTCGCCATTGTGGCGATCGTGGTGTTCTCGATCAATCTGGGTTGGCTGCCAACCTCCGGCGTCGGCACGCCGCTGCACTGGGTGCTGCCGATCGCCGTGCTGTTCATCCGGCCCTTCGGCCTCATCGTCCAGGTGGTGCGGGGGTCCATGCTCTCGGCGCTGTCGGCGGCCTATGTGAAGACGGCCCGCGCCAAGGGCGTCAAGAACCTGCCGATCATCTTCGTCCATACCTTGCGCAATGCCATGCTGCCGGTCATCACCGTGATCGGCGATCAGGCAGCCGCCATGCTGAACGGGGCGGTCATCGTCGAAACCATTTTCGGTTTCCCCGGCATCGGCAAGCTGATGATCGACTCCATCCTGCAGCGCGACTTCAACGTCGTGCTGGCCGCCATCATGGTCACTGCCGTGGCCATCTTCATCATGAATATGCTGATCGACATCGCCTATGGCCTGCTCGATCCGCGGATCCGCCACTAGGGAGCGCTGCGCATGTCGGACTTGTCGCTCACCAAACCCAATAACCCCGCGACACAGCGCGGCTTCACCATCTTCCTGGCCATGCTGTGGCGGGACAAGCTGGCCTTCATCTCGGCCCTGGTGCTGGTGCTGGTCGTGCTGTGCGCGCTGGTCGGTCCTGCCTTGCTGGGCGATCTGGCGACCAACCAGAACCTGCGTGGCCGCAACAGCCCGCCCTTCGACATGACGCGCGGCTGGGCCTTCTTCCTGGGCGGCGATTCACTGGGACGGCCGATGCTGGCCCGGCTGATCGTGGCAGCCCGCAGCACCATGATGGTGGCCGCCGGCGCCGTGGCCACGGCCCTGATCGTGGGCGCAACGCTCGGCCTGGTGGCCGGCTATATGGGCAAGAACATCTCGCAGGCCATCATGCGCCTGGCCGACGTGATCATGTCCTTTCCCTCGCTGCTGCTCGCTGTGGTGGTGCTCTATGTGCTGGGTCCCTCAATCCCCAACATGATCCTGGTGCTGGCCATCACCCGCATCCCGATCTATCTGCGCACCACCCGGGCCGAGGTGCTCGAAGTGCGCGAGCGCATGTTCGTGCAGGCCGCGGTGGTCATGGGGGCCTCGCACGGGCGCATCATCGTGCGGCATGTGCTGCCGGTGGTGGCGCCGACGCTGGTCACCATTGCCACGCTCGATTTCGCCTTCGTCATGCTGGCCGAATCCTCATTGTCTTTCCTCGGCATCGGTATCCAGCCGCCAGACATCACCTGGGGCCTGATGGTCAGCCAGGGCCGGCCCTATCTGACCACGGCCTGGTGGCTCGCGCTCTGGCCCGGCGTCTGCATCGTCATCACCACGCTGGCGCTCAACCTGCTGTCCAACTGGATGCGCATTGCCCTCGACCCCGCCCAGCGCTGGCGGCTGGAAGCCCGGAGCACGACCGATGTCTGAAGCCCTGCTCGACGTGCGCAACCTGTCGGTGGATTTTCATACCGCGCGCGGCACCGTCCACGCCGTCAAGAACGTGTCCTGGAGCGTCAACCGCGGCGAAACGCTGGCTATCCTGGGCGAAAGCGGCTCGGGCAAGTCGGTGTCGGCCTCGGCCGTGATGAACATTCTCGACATGCCCCCCGCGCAGATCGTGGGTGGGGAAATCCTGTTCGAGGGCCAGGACCTGCTCAAGATCAGCTATGAGACCCACCGGGCCCTCAACGGCAAGAAGATCGCCATGATCTTCCAGGATCCGCTCAGCCACCTCAATCCGGTCTATACCGTGGGCTGGCAGATCGTGGAGATGATGACCGCGCACGGCCGCCCGGCCGACAAGGCGCTGCAGCGGGCGCTCGAACTGATCGGACGCGTCGGCATTGCCGATCCCGAGCAGGCGCTGCACAAATATCCGCACCAGTTTTCCGGTGGCCAGCGCCAGCGCCTGATGATCGCCATGGCCCTGATGCTCAAGCCCGACATCCTGATCGCGGACGAGCCGACCACGGCACTGGACGTCACCATCCAGGCCGAAGTGCTGGCTCTGCTCAAGGAGTTGCAGCTCGAAACCGGCATGGCCATGGTGCTGATCACCCATGACCTGGGCGTGGTCGCCGAGATTGCCGACCGCGTTGTGGTGATGAGCAAGGGCGAAATCGTCGAACAGGGGACGCCGCGCGAGGTCTATCACAATGCCCAGCATCCCTATACCCGCCAGCTGATCGGCGCGGCGCCCGGCAAGGGCGAGATCAAGCTGCTCGAAACGGCCGCCCCGGTGCTGCTGGAGACCAAAAAACTCTGCAAGACCTACGGCGAGTTCACCGCGCTCAAGGATGTGTCGCTGGTGCTGCATCGTGGCCAGACCCTGGCGGTCGTCGGCGAAAGTGGCTCGGGAAAATCGACGCTGGCGCGCGCCATCCTGCGGCTCGAAAACCCCGACAGCGGCGAGGCGCTGTGGAAGGGCCAGGACCTGATCGGCATGAATGCACGCGAGCTGCTCGGCGTGCGGCGGCAGATCCAGATGGTGTTCCAGGACCCGACGCAGTCGCTCAACCCCCGCATGTCGGTGTATCAGCTGATCTCGGAGGGCTGGGATATCCATCCGATCATGCCTGACCACGCCCAGCGCCGCGAACGGGTCGCCGAACTGCTGCTCCAGGTGGGGCTTGAGCCCGATCACGCGCAACGCTATCCGCACCAGTTTTCCGGCGGTCAGCGGCAACGCATCGCCATTGCCCGCGCCCTGGCGCTGGAGCCCGAGCTGATCATCTGTGATGAAGCGGTTTCGGCACTCGACGTGTCGATCCAGGCGCAGGTGATTGCCCTGCTCGAGGAGGTGCGCGCGCGCCTGGGCATCTCCTTCCTGTTCATCGCCCACGATCTGGGCGTGGTGCGCGACTTCGCCGATACGGTCATCGTGATGAAGGCCGGCGAAATCGTCGAACGCGGGCCGACCAGACAGATTTTCGAGGCGCCGCAGCACGACTATACGCGGCGCCTGCTGGCCGCCAATCTCGATCCCGATCCCGATATCCAGGCGCAGCGCCGACTGGCTGGCGCGCATCCATGACGCGCCTCGTCGTGGTCGCCGATGACCTGACGGGCGCGCTCGACGCCAGTGCCCCTTTCGCGGCGCGGGGCATCACGACAGTGGTGGCGCTGGGGCTTGATGGGATCGGCGCCGCCTTGGCCAGCGGGGCCGATGTCGTCGGCGTGTCCACCGACAGCCGCGAGATCGCCCCCGATGCCGCGCGGGACGCGGTGGCGGCCTGTATGGCCCGCCTGCCCCCCGGCGTGCCGGTGCTGAAGAAGGTGGATTCCCGGCTCAAGGGTCACATCGCCGCAGAACTGGACGCCATTGCCTTTCGCAGCGCCCTGGTCATGCCAGCCATTCCCGCATTCGGGCGCTGGGTGCGCGGGGGCAAGGTGGGCGGCTTCGGTGTGGCCGAGCCGATCGCGGTCGCCGACAAACTCGGGCGGCATGCCGGCGCGGCAACCATTCCCGACGCCGACACCCAGACCGATATCGACCTCGCCTTGTCCGGCGGCGCCTATGATCTGCTGGTTGGCGCCCGCGGCCTGGCGGAAGCGATGGCACAGCGCATGGCGCCCGATGCGCCAGCGCAGCGTGCCTATCCACTCGCAGCCCCGGCTTTCTGCATCATCGGCTCGACCGACCCGATTACCCAGGCACAAATCCAGCGCCTTCGCGCCGCCGCGCCCGATCTTGCCTATATCGCGGCACCCGATGGCAGGATGGCGGCGGTTACCAACACCGCCAGCATCACGGTGCTACAGGCAACGCGCGGCGAAGGCGCCGATCCCGCGACGGTCGCGCAGCGCCTGGGCGAGGCGCTGGTTCGGCTGAAGCCGCCCTCGGGCGCGGTGCTCGTCATTTCGGGTGGCGCCACGGCGCAGGTCGTGCTGCGCACGCTGGGCATCGCCGTTCTGGACCTTCTGGGCGAGGCCCTGCCCGGCCTGCCTATTGCCCAAGCGGCCGGCTTCACGATAATCACCAAGTCGGGGGGGTTCGGTTACCCTGACACCTTGATGCAGTTGCTCGGCCAGCTCGGCCATTCGGATCGGGAGAGTTGCGGATAGCATGTCGGAATTACTCAATGTACGACGCAGCCTTTCTGACGCGGTGTTCGACCGCATCCAGCGGGCTATCAAGTCCGGCGCCTATGGCGTGGATGAGCGACTGCCCACTGAACATGCCATGGCTGCCGAATTCCAGGTGTCGCGCCCGGTCGTGCGTGATGCATTGCAACGCCTGCGCGACCAGGGCCTGATCTACTCTCGCCGCGGCGCCGGCAGCTTCGTGCGTGAGCAGGGTGTGCGCGAGCCGCTGGGCTTCGGGCAGATGGAGAACCTGTCCGACCTCCAGCATTGCTACGACTTCCGCCTCACCATCGAGCCCGAGGCCGCCGCCATGGCTGCAACGCGTCGTACGCCCGAGGCTCTGCAGAAGATCAAGACTGCGCTGGGCCTGCTGCGCGATGCCACCAACCGGCAGGCGCACCGTGCGGACGCCGATTTCATGTTTCACCTGGCCATAGCCCAGGCCTCGGCCAATCCCTATTTCGCCACGGCGATGGAAGCACTGGAAGATCATATCGCCGTGGGCATGCGCTTTCACGGCCTGTCACTGCGCAGCACGAGCGATGGCCTGCAGCACGTTTTCGTGGAACACAGCGCGATACTGGAAGCGATCAGCTCACAGGATCCTGTGGCCGCGCGCGCGCTGATGCGGGAGCACCTGGTGGGATCACGCGACCGTCTTTTCGTCCCGCGCGCCTGAGCGTTTGGCGGATTCGATTCAGTCGCAACAGCTGCGCAGTTCGGACGCCTCGGCGATGATCACGTCGCGCCCGAATACGCCACTATCCCTCGGTACCAGCCGCACCACCGAATAACCGCGCTGTTCAAGCGCGCTCAGGAAAGTTGGCAGCATGGCCACGGTGCGCTGGTGAATATCGTGGAACAGCACGATACCACTGCCGAGCTGATCGAGCCTGGCCAGTGTGCGCTCGGCCACCACGGCCGCGCTGTCCTTGTAGTAGTCTTTGCTGTCGATATCGACATCGAGCACGATGGTACTGCCCTGCAGCAGGTTGGTGCGCAGGAAACCGGTCTGCGACAGATAGGGAAAGCGGAAGAAGGGCGAGAGCTTCTGTCCGGCACCGGCCAGCGCCTGTGACACCGCCCGTTCGCCCCTGGCGATCTCGTCGAGCGCCGCCTGACGGTCCAGACCGCTCAGATCGACATGATTGAAGGTGTGGCTCCCCACAGTGTGCCCCCGCAGCGCGACCTGCTGGGCCAGTTCGGGATGGGCCTGGGCAGCCGCGCCGAGCATCAGGAAGGTGGCCTTGACGCCAAAGCTGTCCAGCGTGACCAGAATTTCACTGGTCTTGCCGGTGCGCGGACCGTCATCAAAGGTCAGCACCACTTCACCGGGCCGCAGCACGATATCGCCGGTCGAACCGACCGACAGCGTGCGCCCGGCCAGATATCCCGGCGTCACAATCGGCTCGGGCATGCGCTGATCGGTGAATGGTGGAACGCCATGGGCGACCGACCCGGTGACTTCAGCTGAAACAGGGCGGTCAGTGTAAGAAAGCAGGCTGTGCTCGCGAGGCGGCTTGGCACATCCCGCCAGAACCGCGCACAACAACAGAAACGACACGGCAACACGCGGGAGGGACACAACCAGAACTCAGCACAATTGATACTGCACCCAGTTCTTCCCGATTATGGTTAACATTCCCCTCGCGAAAACTTAAGAACTACTTACCCGCCTGGGATTTAGCCTTTCGCCCCAGCGTATCCAGTGCGCTCAGAAACGCGGACCTGTCCGCCGGCGTGAAGCCCGCATTATAGCCTTTGCTCTCCCCGGTTTCGCGCAAATGCTGGTTGAGCTCGCGCATCGCCAGCGCCATGCCGATGGAGTCGGGCGTGAAGGGTTTGCCGGTAAATCCCAATACGTGGCAGCCCTTGTCGATGGCGCGGCTGGCCAGCGGGATATCGGCGGTCAGCACGATGTCATTGGCCGCAGCCTGCTCGACGATCCAGTCATCGGCCGCATCGGCTCCAGCGGACACCACGACAATCTTGACCATCGGGTCGCGCGACGGCCGTATCCCGCCATTGCTGACCAGGGTGATGACCAGGCCCAGCCGCTCGGCCACCTTCAGGGCTTCGGCCTTGACCGGACAGGCATCGGCATCGACGAAAATGGTGGGATCAGGCATGGGCGTTCTCAATACGGCAACACGACCTCATCCTTGGACAGGCTCAGGATGAGGTCTCGTGGGGGTTCACAGTGGTCCGCATGGTGCGTCTGTCGAACCAGGAGGGTGGCACCTGGCTCAGTAAACCACCACCGAGCGGATGCTCTCGCCAGCCCGCATCATCTCAAAGCCCTTGTTGATGTCTTCGAGCCGCAGCGTATGGGTGATCATCGGATCGATCTCGATCTTGCCGCTGAGATACCAGTCGACGATCTTGGGCACATCGGTGCGTCCCTTGGCGCCGCCAAAAGCCGTGCCCATCCAGGTACGACCGGTGACCAACTGGAACGGACGGGTGGAAATTTCCTGCCCCGCCCCGGCCACGCCGATCACCACCGACTTGCCCCAGCCACGATGGCTGGCTTCGAGCGCCTGACGCATAACCGTGGTGTTACCGGTGCAGTCGAAAGTGTAATCGGCGCCGCCGATCAGGTCGCCGCGCCTTTTGGTCAGGTTGACCAGATGGGGCACGATATCGCCCTCGATTTCCTTGGGATTGACGAAATGGGTCATGCCGAAGCGCTCGCCCCAGGCCTTCTTGTCATTGTTCAGATCGACACCGATGATCATGTCGGCGCCCGCCAGGCGCAGGCCCTGGATCACATTGAGGCCAATGCCACCCAGGCCAAACACCACGGCGGTCGCGCCGATCTCGACCTTGGCGGTGTTGATCACCGCTCCAACGCCGGTGGTCACGCCACAGCCGACATAGCAAACCTTGTCGAAGGCTGCTGCCGCATCGATCCTGGCCACCGCAATCTCGGGCAGCACGGTGAAGTTCGAGAAGGTTGAGCAGCCCATATAGTGAAAGATCGGCTTGCCCTTGAGCGAGAAGCGCGAGGTGCCGTCCGGCATCAGCCCCTGCCCCTGGGTGCTGCGAATGGCGGTACACAGATTGGTCTTGCCCGAGCGGCACGAATAGCACTCGCGGCATTCCGGGGTGTAGAGCGGGATCACATGGTCGCCCACTTTCAGGCTGGTAACGCCGGGCCCGACCTCAACCACCACGCCAGCACCCTCATGACCCAGCACGGCGGGAAAAATCCCCTCGGGATCAGCTCCGGACAGGGTGAAATCATCGGTATGGCAGATGCCGGTCGCCTTGATCTCGATCAGCACTTCGCCGGCCTTGGGGCCCTCGAGATCGAGCTCGACGATTTCGAGCGGCTTGCCGGATTCAAAAGCCACTGCGGCGCGGGTTTTCATGCTGAGATTCTCCTTGGCACTCTTGCACCAAGGTTTGACACGCTGGCGGTGCCCACGGCAACCGCCCCAGCGGTCACTTTGCTGCTGTCGCCGCCGGGGAAATCCAGCCCGGCGACATCGGCCCTGTCAGCCCTTAGCCTTGCAGTGCCCCCGGCCCCGGTGTTGCGCCCGCAGGCACCTTGCCCAGAATGATCATGCCGAGCACTTCATCCTTGGTGACGTCACTGGTTCTTGCCGTGCCCACCACCTGGCCATTCTTCATCACCACCACGCGGTCGGCCAGATCGAACACGTCGTGAATATCGTGGCTGATCAGGAAAATACCGATCCCGTCGGCCTTGAGCTGCTTGATCAGATCGCCAACCTGGGTGGTTTCCTGCGGGCCGAGTGCGGCCGTGGGCTCATCCATGATCAGGATGCGGGCGTTGAACAGGATGGCCCGTGCAATGGCCACCGATTGGCGCTGACCGCCTGACAGGGCCTTTACCGGCTCCTTGAAGCGTTTGAAATTGGGATTGAGCCGGCCCATCACTTCGCGCGCCTTGGATTCCATGGCCGCGTCATCGAGCGTGCCGATGGCCGTGGTGATCTCGCGCCCCAGGAACAGATTGGCGGCGGCATCGACATTATCGGCCACGGCCAGCTGCTGATAGATCGTCTCGATGCCATAGGCCTTGGCATCGCGCGGATTGTTGATCGTGGCATCCTCGCCATTGATCCGGATTGCACCGGCATCGCGCCTGTAGGCACCCGACAGGATCTTGATCAGCGTCGACTTGCCGGCACCATTATGGCCCAGCAATCCCACTACTTCACCTGGAAACAGGTCAATGGACGCATGGTCCACGGCGCGGATGCCGCCAAAAGAGATGGAAATGTCTTGCATTTCCACCAGGGGCGTTCGGGTGTCCAGCATCGCCGGGACTCCTAGTGTTTGTTATTGCGGTAGAGCGTGTCGAGCCACACCGCCAGGACAAGAACGACGCCGACCACGATCGACTGCAACGGGCTATCGAGCCCCATCAGCACCATGCCGGACTGCAGGGACTGCATCACCAGCGCACCGAGCAGTGCCCCGGCAATGGTGCCCACACCGCCCGCCAGCGAGGTGCCCCCGATCACCGCCGCAGCGATGACGTAGAGTTCGTCCAGCGTGCCCATGGCATTGGTCGCAGCATTGAGGCGCGCCGACGAGATTGCTGCTGCAATGGCGCAGAGCGCGCCCATCAGCATGAATATCTTGACGGTAACCCAGCGCGTATTGATGCCGGCCAGTTCGGCCGCCTCGGGATTGCCGCCCATGGCAAACACATAGCGACCAAAGCGCGTCCGGGTGGAAATGAAGGTCATCACCACACCAACCGCCAGCGCAATCAGCACGGGAATGGCGATGCCATGGGAGATGAACAGCCCGCCCTCGGGCACGGCAATGCCGTTGGCTGCCGCATAGTTTTCCGCAATGCGGATCGGCCAGGGATAGGAATTGGCAACCCAGACCGCAGCGATAGCCAGGCTGCAGCCGATAATGGCCAGCGACGCCTCCGCCCAGACCGGCCGCAGCGGGAATTTGAACCGCAGGCGCTGCCGCCGTCCGAAATACAGCATCACCACAATGGCGGCACAGGCGATGACGCCCACCACCCAGCTCCAGAACTCGCCGACCGAACCGGTCGGACCACCGCCCATCAACTGGAAGGTCGGGTCCATCGGCGCCACGGTGCGGCCCATGGTCACCCACCAGGCGGCGCCACGCCACACCAGATAGCCGCCCAGCGTCACGATAAAGGCCGGCACCCGCAGATAGGCGATGATGCTGCCCTGCAGGGCGCCAATGGCCACGCCGGTCAGCAGGCCCGCCGCCAGCGACAGCGCCCAGATCATCGGGTGTCCCAGACCCAGCCCCAGCTGGTTGGGCAGGATATCGGTCTGCATGACACCCATGACCATGGCCACGACGCCCAGAATGGAGCCAACCGACAGGTCAATATTGCGGGTGACGATAACCAGCACCATGCCGGTGACCATCACCGCCACCGATGCCGTCTGCACCGACAGGTTCCACAGATTGCGTGGTGTCAGAAACAGGCCGCCCGAAAGGATATGAAAGCCAATCCAGATAATGGCCAGCGCCCCGACCATGCCCAGCAGGCGGGTATCCAGTTCGGTCGCAATCAGAAACCGCTGCAGCGGATTGCGCGCATACGAACTCGGATGAACGGTGTTTTGAATGGCATGTTGATCAGCCAAGTTTATTCTCCCCGAAAGGCCAAGCGCCCCGACCCTGGGCAAAGCAGCGCCGACCTAGGCGACAGTGCCGCAGCGCGAACGCCGCGGCACCATCTTTTATCAAAATGCTGTGGATCAGATGCTAGTCGCAGGCCGCAACCGACCCGGCTGCAACACCCTGGCACACCACATCCTTGCCCACCCAGCCGGCGTCAATGACGACGTCGAGGTTGTCCTGGGTGATGGCGACGGGGGCGATGAAGAACGCATTCATCTCCACGCCCTTGGGGCCGCCAGCGAACGGCACCACGCCGGTCACAGCATCCAGTGCGGTACCGCCAGCCAGCTCGAGGGCCACTTCAGCGGCCTTCTTGCCCAGCTCACGGGCATCTTTCCAGACCGAAACAGTCTGCGTACCCAGCGCAATGCGGTTCAGCGCGGCGTGATCGCCATCCTGACCCGACACGGGAACCGAACCGGCCAGACCCTGGGCTGCCAGCGCAGCAATAGCGCCACCGGCGGTGCCGTCATTGGACGCCACGACGGCATCGACCTTGTTGTCATTGGCGGTCAGGAACTGCTCCATGTTCGCCTGGGCAACTTCAGGGTTCCAGTTATCGGTATAGGCTTCGCCGACATTGACGATGGCGCCGGAGTCGATACCGGCCTGCAGCACTTCCATCTGGCCCGCGAACAGGAAGTCCGCATTGGGATCGGCACTGTTGCCCTTGATGAAGACGTAATTGCCTTCGGGCTGCACGGCAGCGACGCCAGCAGCCTGCAGGCGACCGACTTCCTTGTTGTCAAAGGTCAGATAGAAGGCGTCGGGGTTTTCGATCAGGCGGTCATAGCCGACCACCGGAATGCCCTCGGCCACAGCGGCAGCCACGGCAGGTCCAACAGCTTCGCTGTCCTGGGCCAACACGATGATGGCATCGGCACCCTGAGAAATCAGGCTTTCAATGTCGGTCAGCTGCTTGGACGCCGATGACTGGGCATCAGCCGAGATATAGTTTGCACCAGCCGCCTCGAGCACGGCCTTGATGGCGCCCTCGTCGGTCTTCCAGCGCTCTTCCTGGAAATTGTTCCACGACACGCCGACGGTGATGCCGTCCTGCGCATAGCTAACACCGGCCGCGCCGGAAATGACAGTCGTGCATAGCAAGACCGTTAGAAACTTGTTCATCTTCGTCCTCCCTCGTGGGCCAGTCCTCCTGCCCACATTCGTGCCGGTGGTTTAACCCCAGCGGGCTGCCTCCACCGGCGCCCTGAGCATTAATTTCACTGCTCGAAAAAAGAATTGGCACGAGCGCACCAAGTGAGTCAACATCAATTTCGCAACCCGAAATAAATACTGTTTGCGCTATTGGGCGGGGAATGATGTGTTGCGTTTTGAGGTGAGGAGTAGGCTGCTTGGGGCGGAAAGTCAGCGATAGTGACAGCGTCCGGCGGCAGAACCGGGGCCTGGTGCTTGGCGCCTTGCGCGTGCAAGGTCCACTCTCGCGCACGGCCCTGGCCGCCGCCACCGGGCTCAGCCACGCCAGCATCACCGCCATTACCCAGGACCTGATTGCCCAGTGCGTCATCGTCGAGCTGGTCGCCAGCGAAAAATCCGATGCCCGCAGCCGCGGGCGGCCCGCCACGCAGCTTGGTTTCAACCGGGCCATTGGCACGGCGGCCCTGCTGGAGCTTGACGTCAACCGCGCCCGCATGTCGCTGGTCGACTATGGCGGCGTGCTGGTCGACCGCATTGAAACCCCGATTACCCCGACCACTTTCGCGTCCATCTCTGCCACCGACTTCCTGGCCGAGCAATTGGCACATTTGCAGAGCCGCAATGCCGACGATGCTCCACCCATTCGCCGGGTCGCCATTTCAGTGCAGGGGATTCTCGATCGCCCCGGCCACGGGTTGCGCTGGTCGCCCATCGCCCATCTGGCCGGCCAGTCCTTCGGTGAGGAACTGGCGGCGCAACTGGGCCTGCCGGTAACGCTGTACAAGCGCGGCCGCCTGCTGGCGGAAGGCGCGCGCTGGCTGGACCCTGCCCTGCATGATGCCAGCGTCGCCACCGTCTTTGTCGGCTCGACCGTCGCCATGGGGATGACCTTTCGCGGCCAGATCCTGGGGCGCGGCGACGAAGGCGCCACCGAATTCGGGCACATGAACCACATCCCCAATGGCGCACTGTGCCGCTGCGGCATGCGCGGCTGCATCGAAGCCTATGCCGCCGACTATGGGGTCTTGCGCAGTGCCTATTCGGTGCCCGAAACGACCACCCCGGCCCCGGCCGTTCCGGCCCATGAATATGATGGTCTGATTGTCCGCGCCCAGGCCGGCGACCGCAGCGCGACCCACGCCTTCAACCAGGCCGGGCGCGCCATCGGCTTTGGCCTGAGCCGCATGATGGCGGTGTTTGATCCCGCGCACATCCTGATCGTCGGTCCCGGCGCCCGCGCCTTTCCGCTGATGCAGGCCGAAATCACGGCCGCCTTGAGCAGTGCCCTGGTCTGCCGCATCAACGGGCTGCCCGAGATCATCGCCCATCACGACGAAAAGGAGCCGATCTTCCAGGGGCTGATGATGAAAACCCTCAACGATATCGACCAGATCGATTTTGCCGCGCTGGTCTAGGTTCGGGCGCCGAGCCAGTCGTGCAATTGGTCGGCCAGCACAGCGGGCTCCTGTTCGGCGCCATGCAGCACCAGTTCAGCCGCAGTCGGCACTTCAAACGGACTGTCGATGCCGGTGAAGTTCTTGATCTCGCCGGCCCGGGCCCGCTTGTAGAGACCCTTGGGGTCGCGCGCTTCGCAAACCTCGATCGGGGTATCGACATAGACCTCGACGAAACTGATATCGCCGGCGATCTCGCGCGCCAATTGCCGTTCATTGCGGAACGGCGAGATGAACGAGACCAGCACGATCAGCCCCGCATCGGCCATCAGCCGGGCAACTTCGCCGACGCGGCGGATATTTTCCACCCGCGCCGCTTCGGTAAAGCCCAGATCGCGGTTCAGCCCGTGCCGCACATTGTCGCCATCCAGGATATAGGCGTGCCTGCCCTCGGCGGTCAGCCGTTTTTCCAGCAGGTTGGCAATCGAGGATTTGCCCGAACCCGACAGGCCGGTGAACCAGATGATCTGCGGCGCCTGCCCCTTCATCGCCGCGCGCACATCGCGATTCACGTCAAACGACTGGTAGGTCAGGTTCTGCGCCCGGCGCAGGCCAAAGTCGATGGTGCCGGCGCCCAAGGTGGCATTGCTCAGCCGGTCCACCAGAATGAACCCGCCGGTCAGCGCATTGGTGGCGTAGCTGTCAAAGGCGATGGGCTTGTCGGTGGCGATGGTGACCGTCGCCACCTCATTGAGGTCGATCTTGGTGGCTGCGGTCTGTTCGAGCGTATTGATATTGGTCCGGAATTTGAGATCGGTAATGGTGGCCGGCACGATCTGGGCACCGACCTTGAGCAAATAGGAGCGACCGGCAAAGGCCGGCTCCTGGCTCATCCAGACCATGCGGGCCTGGAACTGGTTGGAATATTCCGGCGTCTCGCCCGGTCGCGACAGCACATCGCCGCGCGAGACATCGACCTCGCGGTCAAGCACCAGTGTCACCGCCTGCCCGGCCACGGCATGATCGAGATCACCATCCATGGTGACGATGCGGCTGATCACCGCCGGCTGGTGTGACGCGGCAACCAGCACCTCATCACCCACGGCAATGGCGCCAGAAGCCAGCGTGCCCGAGAAGCCGCGAAAGTCCAGATTGGGCCGGTTGACCCACTGCACCGGAAAGCGGAACAGCTCGGCACTGCGGTCTTCGCTGACGTCAATGGCTTCCAGATAGGGCACCAGCCCCGCTCCACCATACCAGGGCGTGCGCGGGCTGGGCGCCAGCATATTGTCGCCGCGCAGCGCCGAAACCGGGATGGCGGCCAGCGACTTGAAGCCCAGCGGCTCGGCAAAGGCACGATAGTCGGCAACAATGCGGTCGAACACGCCGCTGTCGTAATCGACCAGGTCGATCTTGTTGACCACCAGCACCACATGCTTCACCCCGATCAGCGACAGGATGAAACTGTGCCGCCTGGTCTGGGTGAGCACGCCCTTGCGCGCATCGATCAGCACCAGCGCCAGATCGGCATTGGAGGCCCCGGTCGCCATATTGCGGGTATATTGCTCGTGGCCCGGCGTATCGGCGACGATGAACTTGCGCTTGTCGGTGGAAAAGAACCGATAGGCCACATCGATGGTAATGCCCTGCTCGCGCTCGGCGCTCAGCCCATCCACCAGCAGCGAAAAATCAATGCCTTCATCGCCCACATGACGATTGTGGCTTTCCCGCTTCAGGCTCGCCAACTGGTCGTCGAGCACCATCTGGCTGTCATAGAGCAGCCGCCCGATCAGCGTGGACTTGCCGTCATCGACACTGCCGCAGGTCAGAAAGCGCAGCAGCGACTTGTCGGTCTGCTGCTGCAGCCACAGCGCCACGTCGGTATCGGCAGAACGCAATGGCAGGTTCATCAGAAATACCCTTCCTGCTTCTTTTTCTCCATCGAGCCGACGCTGTCGCTGTCGATCAGCCGCCCTTCGCGCTCGGAGGTCCGGCTGGCCTGCATTTCCATGATGATTTCCGGCAGGCTGGCGGCCGACGAGCGGATCGCCCCGGTCAGCGGATAGTCGCCCAGCGTGCGAAAGCGCACCAGTTCCTCGCGCGGCGTCTCGCCCGGCTCCAGCCGGAAGCGCTCGTCATCAACCATGATCAGCGTGCCGGCCCGCTCCACCACCGGCCGCAGCCTGGCATAATACAGCGATGGCAGCTCGATGCCTTCGGCATAGATATAGGTCCACACATCCAGCTCGGTCCAATTGGAGATCGGGAACACCCGCATGCTCTCGCCGGGATTGATCCGCGTGTTGAACACCCGCCACAACTCGGGCCGCTGGGTCTTGGGGTCCCAGGCGTGGCTGGCATTGCGGTGCGAGAAAATCCGCTCCTTGGCGCGCGACTTCTCCTCGTCGCGCCGCGCCCCGCCAATCGCCGCATCATAGCGCCCCGCATCGAGCGCCTGGCGCAGCGCCTGGGTCTTCATGATGTCGGTAAAGCGCGACGAGCCATGATCGAACGGATTGATATTGTTGGCCAGACCCTCGGGATTGGTGTGACTAATCAGATCAAAGCCGTGCTTTTCCGCCATCGCATCGCGAAACGCGATCATCTCGGCAAACTTCCAGGTGGTGTTCACATGCAGCAGCGGAAACGGAATCCTGGAGGGAAAGAACGCCTTGCGCGCCAGGTGCAGCAGCACGCTGGAATCCTTGCCGATCGAGTACATCATCACCGGCCGCTCAAAGCTGGCGGCCACCTCGCGCAGGATCTCGATGCTTTCGGCCTCAAGCGCCTGCAAATGGGTCAGGGAACTGCTCTGCATCGCGGCAAACTCCATCGGTCACGCCACGCGAGCGGGCCCGTCAACAAGCCTCAGTTGGTAGGCTTGCCCGGCACGGCGATCAAGACAGAAAACGCCGAAAATGCTTAGGCTACAGCACGTTAGGAACAATTATCTCCAGGACAAGGTTCACACAAGACGCCCCTTCTCCCGCACGGAATATCCGCGTAGGAAAGTGCGCCGCAGCACCTCATGGCAGAAAAAAAGTTCATGGCCGGCAAGGCGTGGGAGCGACGACGCCCGGCCTGGAATCCGACAACGCCCCATTGCAGCCCGGGCGCTTCAATGCTAATGGCCAGCCCGTTGCCGGTATAGCTCAGTTGGTAGAGCACCTGATTTGTAATCAGGGGGTCACGGGTTCGAATCCTGTTGCCGGCACCAAAAACCTCAATGAAATCAATGGCACTGCCCTCGCCCGACTGGGACGACATGCGACTGGGACGACATTGGGACGACCGTCCGAAAACATGGACCGGCGGAATCAATCCTTTGTCGTAGTTCATCCGCTGGCGGCCGCTTCCGTCCCAAGAATACAAAGGCGCCGCCCGGCTGGGC
The DNA here is from genome assembly GCF_039938915.1 of Devosia alba. Lineage (NCBI taxonomy): Bacteria > Pseudomonadati > Pseudomonadota > Alphaproteobacteria > Hyphomicrobiales > Devosiaceae > Devosia > Devosia alba. The sequence continues at coordinate 489,142 of NZ_JBDUUI010000001.1, forward strand.
GACGCCTTCTGCTTGGTCCGGGCGATGTGAGAATGCTAGAACACAGCCTTGAGCCCCAGCGAACCGGACACGGTCGCATCCTGCCCTTGCGTCGCCGCATGAAGCGACCCAGAAAAACGTACCTTGGCGGTCAGCTGATGGTCTAGGTCAAGGCCGGCGCGCGCCCAGGTCGCCCCGAAGCTCCCCCCGCCCAGCCCGAAATCGAACAGGCCCGCCACCTGTCCACTGGCCGCAGGCGCCGTTCCGCTGCGATGCGCCACTTCCACCGTGCCGCTCAGCGTGGTTTCCGGTGTCAGTTCAGCCACCGCCGTCACACCCAACCGCACCTCGCCCTGCACGATCTGCTGGCCATTGAACTGTGCCGGGAAGGCCCCGCCCTGCTCCGTATAGCCCCCAATATCCGTCCGGCCGACGGACACCGAAGCCCATGGATTGATGCTCACATTCCCCAGCAAGGCCGCATCCTGCCAATCGATGCGCGCCCGCACCATGCCGGCGCCAATGCCCGTCGAACCGGTTGAAGTGTCAGTGGCCGCCCCGTTGGAATAGGCACGTGACACATTGGCCTCCCAACCGCCCAGCATGCCGGTCAGCGACAGCAGCAGCGGCGTGCCATCGGGCTGCCAGTCCACCTCACCGACCACATAGGCGCCGCCCAGCCGCGCGCTGCCGCCCAGCACCAGATCCTGCCAAGCCGTGCTGGCACCAACACCCAAACCCGCCACGACGTAATCGCCCAGCGCGCCACACGCGCCCGCCTCAGTCAGCCCCATGCCGCCGTTATTGCGTTGGGCCAGATCGCTCACACTCCACAAGCACGCATCGTCAGCCAACCGACCCTGCGCCATGATCGGGCGATGATGCGCTCCGTTCATCGGCAGCCAGGTCAGATCCACGCCCATGTGCGACATGCGCGCATTGGCCAGCAGCGTATGCGTATATTCGGCAACGTCCATCAGGCCCGAGCCGTGCTCGACATCGACCCGGGCAATGAAAGCACGATCGGCGTAGGTGGTAGGACCCATCTGCCCGACGACAACGTTGCCATCGTCCGAAATGTCCCTGGCAGTGACTAGGCGCATGCCGCCCGTGTCGACGCCATTGGCGGCGAGCCAGTCGGAAACCCGGATCATGCCCGTCCCCTCGGTCCAGCGGAAGGCCTCGTTGATCCCGTCGGCATCGAACGCCTCGCCGACGACCACGGAACCGTCGCTGCTCAGCGCGTAGGCCCTGGATTCGTCTCCGCCCAGAGTTCCCAGGTCATGCATTTGCGGATTGCTGACGGCGCCGCCGGTGCTCCCCTCGACCCAGCGGAAAGCGCGGACGACTTGGGAGTTGTGGGATTCGCCGACCACTACGCGGCCATCATCGCTGACGTCATAGGCGTGCGAATAGACCCCCCCAAGGTCCCTAGATCAAGAATTGTCGTCCATGCCGTCTCGTAGTCGGCCAGCGACCATCGCACCGCGCGCCCACTGCCCATTGCAACGGATGCCTGTCCGGCAGCCCATTGTCCATTGCCCGATATTCTCTCTGCGGAACTTTGTCCCCCAGGCGAGAGCGCTCCCAGCCCGTACATCTGCTCGTTGCCGATGACACCCGTAGTTGCGCCCTCGACCCATACATAGCCTCCAAAGAGGCTCTGCGACGGCCTGTAGCTCGTCCCCACGATCCTGGTGCCGTCGTTGGATATCGACTTGCCATAGACCGTGTTCACGCCGCTGAGCATTCCCAGCTGCCCAAGATCCTCATATCCGGTGCTGCTGGTCCACCGAAAGGCTCTGGTGCCGGCCCCAAAGGTTTCTCCGACAACAACGCCGTTGTTCGAAACGGCCCGCGCGAAGGCGTCGGACGATCCGGACGTTCCCATGTCAACCAGTCCATCCGGTGTCATCAGGAAGGAGCGGAAGCCTGCTCCGTCAAAGCCAAAACCCGTCACGAACTGACCGTTGCCGCTTACGCCGGTCGCATCATACCAATAGTAATTTGGAACGATCTCCCCCACCTCGCTCAGTGAGCCGGTGGCCCAGGCGGGCGCTGTCAAAGCCGTGGACATCAATATGGCGAGGGAAAGGCGGGGCAATAGCGTCATCAGTCAAACTCCGGGTAAGCGTGGAACCGCCTCCGGTGGAGTCGGCCCATGGCCCGGAAAATTGCTGGGAAGCCTCAGGCAGACAAGGTGCATGCCCGTTGGGCAATGCACTTGCTCGCCAGCATAATTTCAGTCGCGCGACCGGCGGCCATAGGCGCCCGGCGAGATTCCGAAGCGGGTCCGGAAGGCGCTGATGAAGTTGCTGGCCTGGCGGTAGCCCATCGCCCAGGCCAATTGCTTGAGCGGCATGTCGAGACCCTGGTCGAGCATGTCGCGCGCGGTAGTCATTCGCACATCGAGCAGATGGTCGAATACCGTCGTGCCATAGATCTGCCGGAACCCCTGATTCAGCCGTTTAACCCGCAGTCCCACCGCCGCCGCCAGCCCCGCCAGGTCAGGCGGGTTCCGCAGGTCGGTCACCAGCAGTTCCCGCGCCTCGCGCACGCGGCGCAGTTCGGCGCTGGTCAGGTCCTTGTCAAGGGGCTGGCCCAGCAGGCCGATCTGCAGCGCCAGCAGTTCAGTTGCCTTGCCCTCGCGATAGAGCCGTTCCATCGGCCCGCGATAGAGGGGTTGCAGCAGGTCCATCGCCACCTTGCTCGCCAGCGGCCCCATCGGCCTCATCATCGAGATCGGCCCGGTCCGTCGCGATGACCGCGTCAGCTCGGGCAGATCATGGTCCTCGGCCAGCGCCTCCACGGCATCTGGCGTCAGCATCAGCGCGACCGACCGGAACGGCTGGTCGGCCTCCAAGTGATAGCGTACCGGCCGGTTGGACAGGCTCAGCGCATAGAGCTGGCCGCTGGCTCGCCAAACCTGGTTCGGATTGCCCACCGCCTCCAGTATACCGGTACCGCTCAGCATGCAGCCCAGGATCAGGTTGTCAGAGGCGGGCTCTCCCAGCGCCGCCAGGGAATAGGCACTGTCCGCCCCACCTTCGGCCAGGAACAGGCTTAGCCCCGCGCGTACTGGCAGGTGATCGAGGAAACCGCGATAGGGCCCATCGTCCATGCGGATCCGGCCGGAAGTGTCGAACTCCCCGATGACGCGTTCAGAATTCGACGAGAACATCCATTGCCGCTTCATCGCGCGCTCCAAGGTCAAAGTGCCAACAATAGTCGCGGCCGGAGACGCGACAAGTGAATCTGATTCTGGGAAAGGGCCAGATTTATGAAAAGAGGACACACCTGATCAGCCCCGCCTGGGCGCAAATATTTCGCTCACAAGAGAGCTGTCCCCTTCGATGGACAATTGAGGGGAATGAACATTCAAGTGACCGGCTGCCAAACCAAGGATTTGATCAAAGTCGCCGCAGATGATGGCCGAAGCCGACTCGTCTGCAGGTGCTGCTGGCAGAACCCTACGGCCCTCGGCACCAATGCCAACCGTGAGCGAATGGCTAGGCCCTATGACCCGAACCTGACCTTGGGGCACACCCGCAAGAAATGTCGAGTGGCAGTTGCGTCGCCTAAGTGCCAGCGGCGACCCATCGCAATAAGTGCGGAATTTCAAGAAATGGGGCAATCGGTGCCGATTGTGCGGTGCTGCGCCGCGCATCTCCCACCGGGTTCTTTCCCCTGGCCTTTAGACCATGCCACTGCGCAGCTTCACCAATACTCGCCCCCGACGAAGCGTCTCGGAAATAGTCCGCACCTTAACCTCATCGGGCCAACGCCGATTGCGACGCCAGCTCCCGCCATTTTTGAGAAGCTTCAATGGAGCGTCGATGGAGAAACCCGCACTGACATCAACCGGCGCGGAATCTCATGGCTGACAGAAGGACGGAAGGTCGGAAGGTCGGGACGGCACACCAGTTACCATCTACGGACGCGATCCACTTTCTTTTTCGTCGTTTTCTGAGGGGTTGGCTGCGTTTTGCTAAGCATCCCCACCCCTGCAGAATGCATTGTCCAAAATTGCGCTTCTGGAGCAATATAATCGCCAATCTTCCCGTGGATTCTTGGCGCTAGACGCATATGGTAGGGTTGAATTATCCGAAAGCCCGAGAAGCCATGACCAACCGTCTCTTGTTCACCGCAGTCCTTCTGGCAGGCGTGTCGCTGTCCAGCGCAACACTAGCCCAGGATTTCGACGCTGACGCTACCATCCGCATCGGTTCGCTCTATGAACCGCAGAACCTCGACAATACCGCCGGGGCGGGCCAGGGCATCAACGAGGCGTTCAACGGCAATGTTTATGAAGCCCTGTTCCAGCTCACCGATGAAGGCGCTGTCGAGCCAAAGCTCGTCGACAGCTTTGAAGCCAGCGAAGACGGTCTCACCTATACGTTCAAGCTGCGGGACGGCTTGACCTTCCACTCCGGCGATCCGCTGACCGCCGCCGACGTAAAATATTCCATCGAGCGTGTCACCGCGGAGGAGTCCAAGAGCTCGCGCAAGCGGAGCCTCTCGACCATTGCCTCGATCGAAACACCGGACGAGCAGACTGTCGTTATTAGTCTGACCGCACGGTCGATCTCGCTGCCCTATAACCTCTCTTACGTGTGGATCGTCAACGACGCCGCCAGCGACATCACGGCAACCGAAGACGGCACTGGGCCCTATACGCTCGAAGAATGGCGCCGCGGTTCAGCTCTGGCTCTGACTCGCTTTGACGGGTACTGGGGTGACGCGCCGAGCAATGGCGAGGTGCTATACACCTATTTCACCGATGCCACCGCGCTCAACAACGCGCTGCTGACCAATGCCATCGATGTCATCACCTCGGTACAGAGCCCCGATTCACTGGCCCAGTTCGCCGACAATCCTGCCTACACTATCACCGAAGGCGCTTCGACGACCAAGGAATTGCTGGCCTATAACGACCGCGTCGCGCCCTTCGACAACGTTCAGGTGCGCAAGGCGCTGGCCCGCGCCACCGACAAGGCCCGCCTGCTGAACTCAGTCTGGGGTGATTATGGTACGCTGATCGGCTCCTTCGTTCCGCCCACCGACCCCTGGTATGTCGACCTGACCGATGTCGATGCCTATGATGTCGACAGCGCCAAGGCGCTGCTGGCCGAGGCCGGCTATCCGGATGGTTTTGCGTTCACCCTTGATACGCCTGACTACGATCCACATCCGCTCGTCGCGCAGTTCTTGCAGGCCGAATATGCCAAGATCGGGGTGACGGTGAACATCAACATCATCACCGCGAACGAGTGGTACACCAAGATTTACCAGGAACAGAATTTCGAGGCGACGCTGCAGGAGCACGTCAACCACCGCGATATCGTGTTTTACGGCAACCCAGACTTCTATTGGGGCTACAACAATCCCGAGGTCGTTCAACTGGTGGCCGATGCCGAAGCAGCCGGGTCACAGGATGAGCAGGTCGACAAGCTGACCCAGGCCAATCGGATCATTGCCGAGGATGCCGCCAGCAACTGGCTCTATCTTTATCCGCAGATCGTGGTTTCGGCGGCCAATGTCAGCGGCTATCCGGTCAATGGCCTCAACTCGCAGTTCTTCGCCTTCGACATAGAAAAGAGCCAATAGGCGCTATCGGCGCTCAACCCGCACCTCCGCCACCGGCATGCTGTCGGTGGCTTTCCTGTGGCCGCGCCCCTATTGTTGCGCCGACCAACGCGCAAGGATTCCCTGTCATTCTCGCCTATACGCTTCGTCGAACCCTGATCCTGATCATCTCGCTGTTCGTCGCGGCGGTGGTGCTGTTCGTGCTGCTGCGCCTGCTTCCGGGGGATCCCGCCAATGCTCTGCTCGGCGTCGGCGCGACGCCACAGCAGATCGAGGCGGCACGCGCCCAGGTGGGGTCGGACCAGCCGCTCCCTGTGCAGTTTGCCACCTTTCTCGGCAATATCGCCCGGCTCGACTTGGGCACATCCTTTGTTAGTCGCGCCTCGGTGCTCGAGGAAATCGGCAACCGGCTGTCGGTCACCTTGCCGCTGACGCTTTTGGGCTTTGTGCTGGCCATCCTGCTTGCCGTGCCGCTCGGCGTCCTGTCTGCGGTGCGCTCCGAACGCTGGTATGGCGCCGCCATTTCGGTCATTTCCCAGCTGGGTATCGCCATCCCGGTGTTCTGGTTGGGCATTCTTCTGGTATCGCTGTTTGCCATCAACCTGCGCTGGCTGCCCTCGGGTGGCTTTCCGCTGCGCGGCTGGAGCAGTTTTGCTGAGGCGGCCACCGGCATGATCCTGCCGGCGTTGACCATTGGTCTCGTCATGGGCGCCTCACTGCTGCGTTATGTGCGGGCGGCCACGCTTGACGTGCTCGACAGCGATTATCTGCGCACCGCCCGCGCTTTGGGCGCCAGCTTCACCGAAGCGCTGTTGCGCCACGGCCTGCGCAACGGCGCCGTGCCGGTGATTTCCATTCTCGGCATCGAACTGGCGAGCACCTTTCTGGGCGCCGTGGTGATCGAGCGGGTATTCAGCCTGCCGGGGTTGGGCTCGATGCTGCTGCTGGCCATCCAGCAGCGCGACTATCCCAATGTTCAGGGCGTTCTGTTTGTCTCCACACTGCTGGTGCTGCTGATCGGCTTTGCCGCCGATATCACCCAGCGCCTCGTTGATCCGCGCTTGCGCGGCCGCGCGAGGGCAAAGGCTTGACCGACATCATTCTCCCCTCCACCCCCACAAAGCCCAAGGGTACCATTTCGCTGACGCTCTGGGGCGGCATAGTGCTTGTCGGTATCCACATCGTGCTGGGACTGTTGACCCTGGGCTGGCTGCCTTACGACCCCAATGCCTTTACCGGTGGGCGGCTGGACGGGGCCAGCCTGTCGCACTGGATCGGCACCGACCGGCTGGGGCGCGACTTGTTCACCCAGTTGATGATCGGCAGCCGGATCGCCCTGCAGGTCGGCATCGGCGCGGTGGCGATCGGCGCCCTGATCGGGGTTACCCTGGGTACGCTCTCCGCCTTTGCCAGCAAGTGGCTAGACGATGCGCTCGCCGCGACGCTCGATATCCTCATTGCCTTCCCGACCCTGCTCATTGCCATGCTGGTGGTTGCCGCAAGCGATACCGCCAATTTGTGGTCCGCCATCGTCGCGTTGGGCATTGCCCTTTCTGCCATCGTCGCCCGGCTGACACGGATTCTGGTCAAGCGCGTCCTGGTAATGGATTACATCACCGCCGCGCGGACCTCCGGGTCGTCCTGGGCCAAAATCGTCCTAATTCACATCCTGCCCAATATCTGGCCGACACTGTCGGTCAATTTCGCCCTGCAATTCGGGCTGGCGGTGATTGCGGAAGCTTCCCTCTCCTATCTGGGCCTGGGCGCGCCGCCACCCAATGCATCCTGGGGCCGCATGTTGCAGGAGGCGCAGGGCACAGTCTATAGCGCGCCGCTCGGGGCCATTGCGCCGGGGCTGGCCCTGGTGTCGCTGGCCATCGGAGTCAATCTGCTGGCCGATGGCCTACGTGACCAGATCGACCCGACAAGGCGTAACCGATGAGCCTGTTGCGCGTAGAATCCCTCAGCGTTCAGACCGGCGACACAGTGCTGGTCTCCAATCTGTCCTTTTCGCTGGCGCCCGGCGAGCGCCTTGGCCTGATCGGCGAGTCCGGTTCGGGCAAATCGCTGACCGCGCTGGCCATGACCGGCCTGCTGCCGCGTCAGCTCGACGCCAGCGGCTCAGTCCTCCTGGCGGGCGAGGAGGTCATCGGTGGCTCGGACCGCCAGCTCAACACCCTGCGCGGCAAAGCGGTCGCCATGGTGTTTCAAGAGCCCTTGACCGCACTTGATCCATTGATGCGGGTGGGGAAACAGATCGCCGAGCCCGCCGCGCGTCGCGCAAAGCGGGATGGCACGTCGATCATGGGCGGGGCACTGGACGCGATTGTTGTCGATCTGCTCCTCGAAGTCGCCCTGCCCGACCCCCAGCGTATTGCCCTGGCCTATCCGCATGAACTGTCGGGCGGCCAGCGGCAGCGGGTCGCCATCGCCATGGCGCTGGCCTGCAAGCCCGATCTGCTGATCGCCGATGAGCCCACCACCGCGCTTGACGTCACCACCCAAGCCGAAATTCTTGGCCTGCTGGACGGGTTGGTTCGCAAACGCGACATGGCGCTGCTGTTCATCAGCCACGACCTGCCGGTTGTCGCCAACACTGTCGAGCGCGTCGTTGTGCTGCGCCGCGGCGAGGCGGTCGAAACGGGTCTAGTGACCAACGTTTTTGCCCAACCCCGGCATGACTATACACGCAGTCTGCTCCAGGCAGCACGCAGCTTTGACGACGCTTTGGGGGGCAAGCGATGAGCCTAATTCGCGTCGACGATGTCAGTTTTGGCTATACCGCGGACCGCCGCATTCTCGATGGGGTGTCGCTCGACATCGCCGCCGGCGACACGATCGGGCTGGTCGGTGAATCAGGATCGGGCAAGACCACGCTGCTGCGGCTGCTGCTCGGCCTCGAGCGACCGAACGCGGGCAGCATCAGCTTCGATGGTGCGCCGCTCGATCCCGGCAATGGCCCCTTCATGCGCCAGTTTCGCCGCCAAGCGCAGGTGGTTTTTCAGGACCCCTACTCGTCACTGGATCCGCGCCAGCGAGTCTTCTCGATCATTGCCGAGCCACTGCGTTCGCTGCGCATTGCCAGCGATCATGCCGTGGCGGTGGCCAGTGCGCTGGCTGCGGTCGGCCTCGACCCGGACACAGCCAAGCGCTATCCCCACCAGTTTTCGGGCGGTCAGCGCCAGCGCATCGCCATTGCCCGCGCCATCGTGGCCAAACCCCGATTGCTGCTCGCCGACGAGGCGGTGAGCGCACTCGATTTGACCACCCGTATTCGCATCGTCGAACTGCTGGCCGAACTCAGCAAGGACATGAGCTTGTTGTTCGTATCGCATGATATCGGCGTGGTCGCCGCACTTTGCCAGCGCATCGTCATTCTCGAACACGGCCGTATCGTCGAGCAGGGCGAAACGGCCAATGTTCTGGCTGCTCCGCAACACAGCTATACGCAGCGCCTGCTGGCCAGCGTACCGCGCCTGACTTTGAAGGAAACATGACCATGAGCGATTACCAAGCCGATTATGCCGACTGGAAAACCCGCCGCCTTGCTGCGCTCAAAGCGGCCGATGGCTGGCTCAATATCGTTGCGCGTGACTGGCTCTCGGCAGGCACGGTCAGCGTCGGCAGCGCGGCCGATAACGACATTGTCCTGCCCACCGGACCCCAGAGAGTCGGCACGCTGACCCAGGATGAACGAGGCGGGGTGACCTATGAGCCGGCCGATGGCGCGACGCCAGTTGTGCTCGAGCTGTCCAAATACAAGCCGCCGCGCTTCACCGCTGGTAACCTGCTGCTCGAAGTCACCACGCTCAACGGCCAGAATGCGCTCCGGGTTCGCGATACCGCGTCCACGGCGGCCGCGATCTTCCCCGACATTGCCTATTTCGAGCTCGATCCAAGCTGGCGCATTGTTGCCAAATGGGTGGCCCTCGACACGCCCCTCGAACTGACCATCGACACCTCGCGGTCTATCCAGACCGAGGTCGAGGCAACGCACAAGGCGGTGTTTACCCGCGATGGCACGACCTATGGACTCCTCGCGACGCATGGCACGCCGGAGAGCCCTCAATTCGTCATCCGCGACCTTACCGCGCGTGACAGCACCTATGGCGCGTGCCGCTTCGTCTATGGCGAAGAGGTCACCGACAGTTCAATTGTTCTCGACTTCAACAAGGCCATCAACCCGCCGTGTGCCTATACTGACTTCGCGGTCTGTCCGCTGCCCCCGGCGCAAAATGTTCTGCCCATCCGCATCGAGGCGGGCGAAAGACGGCCTTAGGCATATATCGGCGTGAAGAACGGTGGCATCCCGCCGGGGTCAACCGTCCGGGTGCCGGGGGCTTGCACCACACCATCCGTGCATGAGCGGCAGGCATATTTGGGGCGACGGGTCACGATCACCGGAACTTGGCCAGGATCACGTCGAGCCGCTCGGAGATATCCTCGCCAATGCGGTGCAGGCAATAGCTGCAGCCGCAGACCAGGCTTTGGGGCTTCTCGCCGACAGTCCGCGCCTTCACCTCATCGGGTCACAGCCAATTGCGGCTCCGCCTCCCGACATTTGTGAGAAGCTCCAATGGAGCGTCCATGGAGAAACTCCCGCACTGACATCAACCGGTGCGGAATCTCGTGGCTAACAAAAGGACGGAAGGTGGGGACGGAACATCGCTCACGCAAGACCGAGCTAGCGGAGTGTGAGTATTCCGAGATGTCCCGCCCATGGCAATGTCCATGGTCACCGCGATGGCTACGGCGCCCTGTCATCCTCGCCGACCGGCCCGCCCTCATTTTCCATAATGTCTATGCGTTTGACGATCTGCGCGGGGAATCGCAGCCGCACACCTATGCCGGCAGCACCCGAGACCAGGCCATCGGCTATCAACTCGATGCCGGCTGCCTCCAGCGCCGTGCTGATGGCCACGAGACTGTTGCTACTCGCAACGGTTCGTCCCATCTCGAAGTCCCGAATAACATCCTCACTGAGATTGGACGTTGTCGCCAACCGCGATTGTGACCAGTTGAGCAGACCGCGCGCCGCACGGCACTGGCCGGGTAGAAGCTTGTTCATGTTAATCTTCCTGACACCGATGGATGCCTTGTCATGCCGTTCTGCCCAACCCCATCTCGCAGCAGCCAGCGCTTGATTTTATGCCGAGCCGATCAGATGCCAACCCGCTGCTCTGCGTCGTAAGAACGCTGGACCAACTGCCGCTCACCGCCCACCACTATTCCGAAAACGTTGCTAGATCGGCGATGACGTCTTCGATATCACCTTCCTTCTTGAGGCCGCCAAAATTCATTCTGGAGCCCGGCACGAAGGCTTGGGGGGCGGCAAGGTATTTACTCAAGCTGCCTTCATCCCAAACCAGGCCGCCCTCGCCCGCTTCGACCATCGCACTGGAGTAATTGAAGCAGGCAAGAGTGCCGGCCTGACGGTCGATGATGTCGTTGAGCACGGGAGCGACCTTGTTGCGGGCGCCGTAGCCGACAGCGTGGCAGGCAAAGCACTTCTTGAATATTTTTCACCCTTGGCGGCATCCCCGTCAGCCTGTGCTGGCAGCGTGACGGCGCCAATGAGCAGCAGTGCCAGCGGTTTGGCTTCCATGTTCACTCTCCCTCTTGCCTGTCAAGGCCGCACTGCTGTGACTTCGATTTCCACCAGCCAGCCCGGATTGGCCAGGCCGGCGACCGTCACCACAGAACGCGATGGCAGATTGGGCTGGGCGTCCGTACCAAAGAACTGTGTATAGCCCGGCATGAAACCTTCAAAGTCAACCGTGCCCTCGGGCGCAACCAGGAAGGCCTGCATCTTGACCACGTCACCCATGGCAAGATCGAGATCGTCCAAGGTCTTGTTGATCGAGTTTAGCACGCTAACAGTCTGGGCCTGCATGTCGCCAAATGCGGCCACGGTCGAGGGATCGGCGGCCTGATCGACAACCGAGGGGACTGCGCCGCTCAGATAGATGGTGGTTCTGCCGGCTGGAACTTCCACGGCCCGTGCAATGGGAAAGTTGGAGCCAGGATTGGTGTGGCGCACCACATCTTGCGCAAAGCCCGCACTGGCTGCCATCAGGGTGAATCCGATGGCGATCACGAAATTCTTGGGCATCTTACCCTCCTGCAAAAGTTGACGGCGGGGCGCGCACGCCCGCCACGAGGATCGGTTAGCGGGATTCGGTGACGTCCTGAACAGGCGTTTCTTCGGGGTAGTTGTTGCCGAAACTGGTGCGGATATAGTCGACCACCGCGGCGATCTGTTCGTCGTTGAGCACATCGCCAAGCGGCGGCATGGCCTTCTGTCCGTGTATGATCAGATAGATTGGATACCCCGGAAATTCGAGGTTCGTGTTGTTGGCGAGGGCTGGGTACATGCCGGCTCCCACAGCGCCCTGCCCGTCGCGCATATGACAGCCAGCGCAGATGGCGTTGTAGACATCCTCGCCATCCGTCTGGGTCAGCTTGCTCGGATTGGCGAACATCAACTCCGCGTCCGATTGGGCGATAGCAGGTGATACCATCAGCGCGAGAACGGCCGCTACGACAATTTTGAGCGATTCCATGTCAAAAGTCCTTTCTGGTAGCGGTGATCAGGCGCCCACAACGTGCTTGTGCAAGCGCGTGACAGCGTCGAGGGCGGACAGGATGGCACCTTCCTGCCATGCCGGCAGATAGGAGATGTGTTCGCCCGCCATCAGCGTGCGACCGTCCATGGCGGCGGCCGTGGCGTACTGGGTTTCCTTATCTGCCCAGATGCCATAACAGCCCAGCACCCACGGCACACGATGCCAGCTCACCGACACGCCGTTGGAAAATTCCTCGGTATATTGCGGGTGGATCTGAGCGCCATATTCCACGGCCTTGGCCACACGATCTTCTGGATCCAGGGCGTTGAACTGATAGGCAGTGGCCCCCCAGCTATAGCCGCCCAGCAACACGCCGGGGCCGTCGCTGAAATAGTCGTTCGAGGGGTAGGATATCTGCGAGATCGGCAGGTTGGTATAGGTAATACCCCCATAGATCCGCTCATCCTGCTCCCAGAAGCGGCGTTTGAATTCAAGGCCGAACTTGATCGAACCCTCATAGAACATGGAGTCGATGACGCCCGTCATGGGGCCCGAAAAGTTGTGTTCAATCTGCCCCAGAATGGAGAACGGAATAGTGCAGATGCAGTAGTCTGCGCTGGTCGTCAGTTCACCCTCGGCGCCCCTGCTGTCAACATAGGTGACAGTAACCCCAGTGTCGTTCTGGTCGATCTTGGTGACCTTGGCATTATAGGTGATCAGATCACCAACCACCTTCTCGAAGCCCTGTGCAATCATGTCCATGCCGCCAACCGGCTGGAAGATGGTGCCCTGATGATCGATCGAATCGCCGGTTACCAAATTGGCCCACAGGCCCGACTGCAGGATATCGCTCAAGCCGATCGTCTCTGAGGGTATCGGCGCACCATCAACGCCACCGCCGGGAGGTCTCTCCCAGCCGCGATATTCTGATGCCGCTTCGCTCTTCACATAGCCATAGTTCTCGTCAAGCCTGCCAAAGTTCTTGAGAGAGTCCAGCAGCAACTGGGCATCCTCCTCCGTCACCATTTCGTCCAGGTCTTCCTGATTGACGACCTTGGCGAGCAGTTCGGCGACGTGGCCCCGATAGTCGGTCGCGATTTCACGGAAGCGCTGCGGCTTGCCACCAAAGGCATCTGTGTTGTGCAGATAGGCATTGTGGTTGACCTGCATGAACGGCTCGAGCTTGACGCCCAGCCGCTTGCAGTAGTCGAGCACACCATAATGGTGGTGGGGGATGCGCCACGGACCGGGATTGATGTAATTGCCGTCGGCGAACTGGACTTCCTGCTCGGCCCCGCCGAGCTCGACATATTTGTCGCCACCACGCAATGTCCAGCAGCGGCCACCGGCCTTCTCCCGATATTCCAGAATCTGGACCGTGTAACCTGCGTCACGCAGTTCGAGCGCTGCAGTCATGCCCGCGAGGCCAGCGCCCAGAACAAGTACAGTTGCGCCCTTGGGATCACCCTCCAGCTTGATAGGGCCGGAATAGGTTGACTCCTGGGCAAAGCCTAGGCTCGTCATGGCGTTGTACATTGCGACGCTGCCGGCCGCCGTACCGATCATCGCCAGCAGTTGGCGACGGCTCATTTCCGTTGGAAAACCAGACATATGCCTCTCCTCAACAAGGAAAACTGATGTCCACGTCCGCGGCGCAGCCACCAAAGTTCACGCTAGTCGCTAAAAGCCGTGCTGACTACTGCCAGTCCAAACTCTTGATAGCCCGCTCCGTGGGCCGTCATGTCGCCGTTCATTTGCGCGCAGCGGGCGGTACGAGGTTGCCGGGTGTCTTGTTCGCCAACCATCTGGCGCGTGGATGTGCACTTTGCAGTGGGGCCATTGCGCTGCAAGATTGCTCAGGTCAAGTTGCCGTGTTGGGAGAGCAAACCGGTGTGTGCTAACGGAGACGAAGCACAACCAGGCGAAAGGCCCGCAACTGCAGCGGGGATCAATTTGGTGATCATCGACCCGCAGGGCAGTAGCTGGAGCAGCAACAAGAAGTACAGTGACTGAGATGGCAAACCTGCACTCCCGGTATCGATGGTTGCTCGTCCATTCCGTGCGTATGACATTGGGCGGGGTGGCCGCTTTTGCATTGGCCCGGGCGCTCGGCCTGCCGGAAGGGCTGTCGGCGACCATTACCGCCATTCTGGTGACCCAGAGCAATGTAGAGGGCTCGCTCAGGCGGGCGTTTGATCAGTTCATCGGCGCCCTGTTCGGCGCCGTTTACGCGGCTGGCATCGCCTTGGCGATCGCGCCTGATGACGCTCTCTCGACCGCCCTAGCCTTGGGAATTGCGCTGGCACCCCTCACGATCCTGGCGACTCGTTCAGCGGGTTTTCTGGTCGCCCCGATCACCGCCGCTGTGGTACTGCTGGGCGGATCCGGTTTGGACCTGACTGCAACGGGCCTTGCCGTCTATCGCATTGCTGGCGTGACTTTGGGGTGCGGCATCGCCCTTCTGGTGTCTGTCCTGATCGCGCCTGCCCGGGCTTCTCGATTGGTCGGCGAGACGGCCAGCCAGATCGCACGCCTCATGGGCGAACAGTTGCAGGCGCTGGCATCCAGTGATCTCGCGGACCATGCAGTTCTCAACACCAAGTCGTCCGAAACCCGCAGAAAACTCATTCGGCTCGCAGCGCTTGTAGACCAGACTGCCCAGGAACGACTGCAGTGGCGCGTCTTAGCTCCTGCAGGACAGAATTTGCTCTTGACGCTGAGACGGGTACGCCACGATGTCGATGTACTCCGCCGCGCAGCGCGCGAAGTGGGTAGCGATGCACTGCGCGACAGCGCTGCCACGACTTGGCAGTACGCCGCCAGATGCGCCGCCGCCACACTAACGTGCACAAGCCAGCTTCTTGTGGGACAGCCGGTACCAGAGGACTTCAACACCCTGGCCCCAGCCGTGAGAGGCTATAAGGTAGCGGTAGACGAAATGCGACGAACCGGTGTGACGAATTCGCTTTCGACCGCAGCGCTCGAGCGTCTTTTCGGGCTCGGATTTGCCCTCGAGCAGCTCCGCCGCGATCTGGACGAGCTCATTGAGTTAGCACGAGAAACATCCAGCGCGCGCACATAGCGGGCTGCGGGTCGTGCTCGTGCGGCCCAGATTGGGGGTTGCTGTCAGCCTGCTCCTTCAGGCGGTCTTCTGCGTCATGTCGATCACGCGCCAGACGGCGAGATCAGCGGCTTTTGAGCAGGAGCGAAACCAGTGCCGCCTGCCGACTTGTGCCGGTCTTCTGGAATATATTACGCATATGGAAGGCGACGGTGGTGCGCGATACGCCGAAATCGGCGGCGATTTGCGCTAATGGTTGACCTTCGGTGAGAGCCACGGCAATGCGTGCCTCCGCTGGTGTCAGGCCATGTGCGTCAATCAGCGTCGCGTCGTCAGTTTCCGCCGCGTCTGCGGGAAACGACGTGCGCATGCGCGCGATCTGGCGCAGGCGGGCATGGACCGTCGCCAGCAGCAGATCGTAGTCGATCGGCTTGACCAGGTAATCGTCGGCCCCCAGGCGTTTTCCCTCGACGATTTCGCGCGGATCGCCAAGTGCCGACAGGAACACGAAGGCGATATCGGCATAGTCGGGGGCCATGTCCTGCACCGCCCGCAGCACCGCGTAGCCATTCTGGCCCGGCATGGAGATGTCGCACAGGATCAGATCGGGGCGGGTCGCATCCAGGCGCGCCAGCGCGGTTTCACCATCGCTGGCTTCAATGACCCGGTAGCCCGCTTCGGCGAGCTCGTCGGCAATGTCACGGCGCAGATCGTCCTCATCTTCCACACACAGAATGACCGCCTGGCTTCGCTGGGAGGTGGTGGCGTCAGTCATATCGTTTCCGACGCCAGGGCGGGCCTGTGCGAGTCCGCCGACAGCGCATCAGCCCGCGGCAGGATGAGAGTGAAGGTTATCTGGCCGTCGCTGTCATCGGCCAGTTGCACATCTCCACTCTGCATCCGCGCCAGGGTTTTGGCCATATAAAGCCCGATACCGATGCCCGGTCGGCCCTCAGCATTGCTGCCGCGGAAGTACCGCTCAAACAGCGCCCCACGCTCGGCGGGTGAGGCAAGTGCACCTTGATTGCGCACCGCGCACTCAATGTCGTGTTCGGTCGTCCTGACAGTGACGGTGATCGCCGAACCTGCCGGTGAGTATTTGACGGCGTTGGAAAGCAGATTGATCAGGATGTTTTCCGCATGAACGGGGTCGCAATGAGCGATGGCGGAGCGTCCCTGTGGCAGCGCGACGGTGATCCGCCGCTCCGAGCTTTGTTCGGCCTGGCGGGCACAGACCTCACGCGCCAGCAGGCCCAGATCACAAGGCTGGCTGGCAATCTCGATCTGGCCGGCATCGAGACGAGCGGCGTCCAGCGTACTTTCCACCAGCTTGATCAGGCGGGCGATGGCCTGACGGGCCTTGCCACCGCGTTCCAGCACTTCGGCTGGCGATAGCCTGTCGCTGCGTCGCATCAGGCGTTGCAGGGCAGAATCGACGACGGCCAGTGGGGTGCGGAACTGATGTGAGATCATCGCGCCGAAATTGCGATAGAGCTCTGCCGTGGCCCGTTCGCGCGTCAGCGCAGCGTCGAGTTCCTGCGTCCGGGCGTGCACCAATTGCTCGAGATGGTCGCGGTGATCGGTAATTTCCTGTTGCGTGGCCCGCCGTTCGGTGACGTCGGACACTAGCAGGATCGAGCCGATGATGCGCGCGCCATCGCGCAGGGAAAAACAGTGCAGGTCCACATAGCGCGGTTCGCTCTGCCCGGAGGGAAAGAATGGCTGATCGAACAGCGCGGCAGGTCGGCCCTCAAGGGACTCGTCGATCGCCTGGGCGATCCGGTCGATCTGGAAAAAGCCGGAGACATCGCCGAGCGTGCGGCCGATTATTGTGTTGGCAGACCGGTCAAAAAGGCGTCCAGCAGCGTCATTCCAGACGGTGCAGCGGCGGTCGAGATCGACGGCCACAATGCCCTCGCCGCTGGAGCCGATCAGTAATTGGGAGAACGCCTTTTCCTTGTTGAGCAGGCGTGTGCGTTCCCTGGCATCGCGTATTGCCATGATGAAGTGGATCAACAGCACCGCGCCAGCCAGCGCTATGCCGAGCAACGAAACGATGATCTGCCAGAGTTGCGCGCGCGAGCTGTCGAGCCTGCCGCCCAGACTGTCCCACTCGGTAATCATGGCCTTGTTGGCGGCCTGCCCCAGCATGTCATTATAGGGTTCGAGCAAGGCATCGACGCGCTGAATGTCAACCCGGTCGCGGTCCGTCACAAGGACGTCCAACTCCGGCATGTCGCGGCGAAAACTGTCCAGCGCATCGGCAAAGCCCAGATCTTCCATCTGGCGGCGCTGCGGCCCATCGTAGAGCAAGGCCACGCGGCTGAGGAACACATTGTAGCGCAGCGCCAACGCGGAACGGCCGGTTTCGTCTGCGGTGTGTCTGGCGGCCGCTTTACTCAATTGCAGGCTGGCGACATGTGCCCGTGAAATTACCCACAGCATGTTCTGGGACGCTTCGATGCGCATGTCCCTTTCAATGCCGGCAAGACGCAGCAGGGAAAACGCCAGCAGGACAATGAAAACAGCAATAGTGAGGGCCGGCAAGATGACACCGACCAGGGTGCGCATCGATCTGTTCATCTGACCTCAAGCCGGTTCAATTGCCAGACCCAGCGATAATCGTAGCGGATGTCCTGCAGCTCGCCATGCTGGTCGCGCGGATAGACGATCCAGAGCGGCCCCTTGTCGCTGGCCAGTAGCGGTTCGTCATCCATGGCGTAGGCCACCACGACGTCAAACCGATAGAACTCTTCGATATCCACATCGATGACGTAGTCGTTCAGCGCAGCCGCCGTGACGACCGATCCGTTGGCGCCGACCAGTTCGAGCAGGTCACGCATCAGAAAGCCATCGAACCGATGTACCCCGTCAGTTACCGCCGTCGTGGTTTCCAGCGCGACCGGCGGCAGCGCCTTCAGCATCGCCATGTCAAACACCGCAGCGCCATCGACATTGGTGTTGGCAATGGCGCCCTGCACTTCCAGAACAAGTGCGTCGTCAGGCAATGATAGTCTTTCGACCTCCCCAGCGCTGACGATTGCCGGTGTGCTGACCGCCAGGAATGCAACAAGAATGCCTGGCTCCGTCCATATTCTCAACAAGTCTACCATCCTCCGTCTTGTTCTTGCATCCAGCCCACCCGCTGCTTCGAAAACGGACGTATAGTCCACACCCTATAGCGTTTTTCTGCAATGTCCCCGTTCAAACGAACGGGGCGCTTCGGACATGCTCTCGCTAGACTGCGCCAACTACGACTCGCGGGAGAAAACGCATGTGGGATTTCAACATTGGCAGCGCACTGGGAATGATGCTGCGCACCATGCCGTTCATTGTCTTGCGCATGGCGGTCTATTTCGGCATCACCCTTGGCTATATCCTGGTGACGGGAACCGGCGCGGGCATCGGCTATGGTATCGGCGGCTTCGGTGACGGCGACTTCCAGGCAAGCTCGACCCTGTGGGGCGGCTTTGCGGGCTTTGGCATCTTTGGCGCCATCATGTACTGGGCCCGCGAGTATATTCTCTATATCGTCAAGGCCGGTCATATCGCCGTTCTGGTCGAGTTGATCGATGGCAAGCCAATGCCGGAGGGAAAATCCCAGATCACTCATGCCACCCAGGTGGTGCAGCAGCGTTTTGCGCAGGCCAGCGTGCTGTTTGCCATCGACCAGTTGATCAAGGGCGTGATTGGCGCCATCACCGGGCTGGTGCGCGGTATCCTGTCTATCCTCCCTATCCCTGGCAAGAGCCAGATTTCGGGCATCCTGCATGCTTTCCTGCGGGTCGCTATCGGCTTTGTTGACGAGGTCATCCTCGCCTACGCCATCCGGACCGGTTCGACCAACCCGTGGCGTTCGGCCAAGGAAGCGCTGGTCCTTTATGGTCAGAACTACAAGGTGATGCTCAAGAACGCCGCCTGGCTGGCGGCCATCGTCTATCTGCTGAGCTTCCTCGTGTTCCTGATCATGCTGGCCCCTGCCGCGCTGCTCGTCTACCTGATGCCGGGGGCTTGGGCCGCTGGCGGGTTGGTCTTCGCGCTGCTGTTTGCCTGGAGCTTCAAGGCAGCGCTGCTCGAGCCCTTCGCTCTTGCCTGCCTGATGCAGGTCTATTTCAAGACCATTGAAGGCCAGCAGCCCGATCCCGAATGGGAGGCAAGGCTGGAACAGATGTCTGCCAAGTTCCGCAATTTGAAAGCGCGGGCGCTCGGCCAGGGGGGAGCCCCTACCCCCCATGCGACCAGCATACCCACCGCCTAGACCACTTTTCTGACCGGGAGATCATGATGAAAGCTCTGCAAGTGCTGGCTGCTGCGGCCGCCATGGCCATGTCCATCGCTCCGACCAGTGCGGCCGAAGACGTGGTGATCGTCTATGACGCCTCCGGCTCGATGTGGGGCCAGATTGATGGCGTCAGCAAGATCGAGATCGCGCGCGAGGTGATGGCGGACCTGGTCAATGGCTGGTCAGATGGCACCAATCTCGGGCTGGTTGCCTATGGTCACCGCTCGGAAGGCGATTGCGGCGATATCGAAACCCTGATTGAGCCGGGGCCGCTCGACCGCGCAAGCTTCATCGATACGGTCAACGCCATCCGACCCAGGGGCAAGACGCCCATCTCGACCGCAGTCCAGCACGCGGCCGAGCTCCTCTCCTATCGCGACAATCCCGCAACCGTGGTGCTGATTTCGGACGGCGTGGAGACCTGCCAGGCTGACCCCTGCGCGCTGGCCGCGCAATTGGCGCAGCAGGGCGTGAAGTTCACCACCCATGTTGTCGGCTTCGATCTCAAGGATGAAGCCCATGCCGATCTCGCCTGCATTGCCGAAAACACCGGCGGTGTGTTTGTGCCGGCCCAGAACGCCGCAGAACTGAAGGATGCACTGGCGCAGGTGCAGTCGGTCATGGATCTGCAGCCGATGGCACCACCGCCGGTTGAACCCGAGCCAGAGCCGGAACCGGTTGCCGAAGCCGAGATCGAGCTTGTAGCGCCAGCAAGTGTCACGACCGGTTCCAGTTTCCCCGTCTCCTGGTCGGCCTCCATAAACCCGCAGGACTATGTCACCATCGTTCCTGCTGGGGCCGATGAGGGGTCGGAGGGAAACTACTTCCGCGTCCGGGATGACGCCGAGAACGCGCTGGTCGCGCCGGCCGAGCCCGGCCTCTACGAGGTGCGCTATGTGCAACAGGATGGCAAGCGGACGCTTGGCGCAGTGCCCGTGGAAGTTGTCGACGCTGAAATCGGCATAACCGCGCCCCGGCAGGTGACGACTGGTGCCAGTTTTCCGGTGACCTGGTCGGCCTCGATGCACCGGCAGGATTATGTCACCATCGTTCCCGCTGGGGCCGATGAGGGGTCGGAGGGTAATTATTTCCGCGTCCGGGACGACGCTGAGAACATGCTGGTGGCACCAGCCGAACCGGGCCTTTACGAGGTGCGCTATGTGCTCCAGGAAGGTCGGCGCACCATGGCATCTGCACCGGTGGAGGTGTTTGAGGCGGAACTGGGCATTGCCGCGCCGCAGCAGGTGACAACCGGTGCCAAGTTTTCGGTGACCTGGTCGGCCTCGATCCACCGGCAGGACTATGTCACCATCGTCCCTGCCGGGGCCGATGAGGGGTCGGAGGGTAACTACTTCCGCGTCCGCGATGACGCTGAGAACACGCTTGTGGCGCCCGCCGAGCCGGGTCTTTACGAGGTGCGCTATGTACTCCAGGAAGGCCGGCGCACATTGGCGTCCGCGCCGGTGGAGGTGATTGAGGCCGAAATTGCCCTCGACGCCCCCGATATCGTTCGGGCTGAGACAGACTTCACCGTGAGCTGGTCGGCGTCCATCCACCCGCAGGACTATGTCACCATGGTGCCGGCTGGTGCCGATGAGGGGTCGGAAGGCGGTTATTTCCGGGTCCGGGACCTGAAGGAGAACAAGCTGACGGCGCCGGTCGAGCCGGGTCTCTACGAGGTGCGCTATGTCCTTCAGGAAGGTCGGCGCACCATGGTCAGCCATGCCATCGAGGTCGTCGACGCCAATGCACCACTCGACGATGGTGCCTCTCTCAGCGCGCCCGCGCAGGCCAGTGCAGGCGAGACCATCACCATATCGTGGGCGGGTGGCACCGACAGCGCCGACCAGCGCATCTCGCTGGCGCGCGCCGACCAGGCTGACTTCAGCTGGATCTCGGCCCAGAAGGTGGGGACGGAAAGTACGATAGAGCTGAAAATGCCGGACGAGCCGGGCCGTTACGAGGTGCGCTTCCTCGACGTCAGTGGTCGCCAGGTACTTGGTCGCGCCATTTTGGAGGTGGAATAGCCATGGCCGGCAATCGAGAGTGTGCGATCACCCTTCAGGCGCTGCGGACCATCATTGCTGCGGCTGCGCTCGCCCTTGCCGTCAGTGCGGCACATGCCGAGATCGACGGTCACGGGCCCGACGCCTGGCGCGTCACGGGGGTCGCTGCCAGCGATCGGCTCAATGCCCGCATGGGCCCGGGCACTGATTATCCTATAATTGAGGCCTTCGCCCATAATGAGCGCAGACTGCAGCAGATCACCTGTGTGCCGTTTTACAACGCCGCCCACTACATGGCGATGACGCAGGCCCAGATTGACGCGCTGCCGCCGCGCTGGTGCCTGATGCGCAACCATTCGATGAGCAAAGCCGGTTGGGTCGCCCAGCGCTATCTTATGCCCGATAACGCGACTTACCCTGAGCAAAGTGTGGCCAGCGGGCAGCCCGCCGATGAACCTTACGCTGCGGACCCGAATATTGATCCGGTCGCTCAGGCACAGGACCTGGTACGCGAAATCTATGAACGCCAATTCCTGTCCGAGGGCACCAGCATGGCCGCCCCACTGGATCCGGGCGTGGCGCACAGCTACTTCACGGACGATATTGTCGCCTGGCTCACTTCCGGCGACGTCGGCGCCCATCCACTCTATGGCGCCCAGGACTTCGATGGTTCGGTTGACGAGCCGATGCCCGACCCCGACCAGCCCATGCTGCGCGGCATGATCACCATCAATGTCGACTTCGTCAATTTCGGCCAGCAGCAGCGGGCGGTGTTCTACCTGCGCGCCGACCCGAGCAAAGCAGGCGCCCCGCTACGTGTTTTCCGGGTCATGCATGATGGCTGGTCTTATCCGTAGGCATGGTGCTGGATGCGCGCCGTCACCAGTCCGCTCGACCGTCTAGGCATCTTCGTTCCGACGGAGGTACCACCCGACCCTTGAACCGGTGCGCGCCGCCATCGAGGTCGCTGATATCGTCCGTGCTGCTGGCCCCGCCTATCGGAGCGCCCGTGCCGGGCATCTGAGCTTGGACCAGCTCAAGGTCATGTCAGCGATCGAGACCTGCCGCACCGCGGCACTTGGCGGTCACGTCGAAGCCTGTTCTGACTGCGGGCATCAGCGCATCGCCTACAACTCCTGTCGCAACCGGCATTGTCCCCGGTGCCAGGGCGCGGCGGCACGCACCTGGCTCGAAGCTCAGAAGACCAATCTCCTGCCGATCGGCTTCTACTTCCATATCGACATTGCCGAGGTGCAGACCGCCAAGGGCAAGCTCTATCTCTACGTCGCCATTGATCGCACGAGAAAATTCGCCGTCGTCCAGGTCGTCAGGAAGACTGGCCGGGCGTCGGCTTCTGCTTTCCTCGTGGCCCAGATTGAAGCGGTACCGCACCGGATCCACACCGTTCTTACCGACAACGGCATCCAGTTCACCTTCCCGCCCCGTTACGCCGACGGACCGACTGCTCGCTACATGACCCACATGTTCAACATGCGTTGCCGTGAGAACGGCATCGAGCACCGGCTGACCAAGATCAAGCATCCGTGGACAAACGGCCAGGTCGAGCGCATGAACCGGACCATCAAGGAAGCCACTGTCAAACGCTTCCATTATGACAGCCACGGCCAGTTCGAGGCCCATCTCGTAGACTTCATCAACGCCTACAATTATGGGCGACGGCTGAAGACCCTGAAGGGCCTCACACCCTATGAGTACATCTGCAAAATCTGGACGTCGGAGCCAGAAAGATTCAGGCTAGTTCCGATCCACCAAACTCCGATACTAAACACTTAGCGCCCCCGAGCATCCTCAAGGATCATTGCTGCTGCCTTCTCGGCGATCATGATGGTTGGGGAGTTGGTGTTGCCCGAAGTGATGGTGGGCATGATGGAAGCGTCGGCAATGCGCAACCTCCCAACGCCCCGTACCAGCAACCGCTCGTTCACTACGCTCTCGGTATCGCTGCCCATGCGGCAGGTACCAACAGGGTGGAAGATGGTGGTGCCGATTTCGCCGGCTGCTCGAACGAGATCCTCGGTGCTGTTATAGGCGGGACCGGGGCGATACTCCTCGGGGCTATAACGGGCAAATGCGGGCTGGGCGGCAATATTGCGAGTCAGACGAATAGATTGCGCTGCGATGTCACGATCCCGTTCGGTCGCCAGGTAGTTCGGCTGGATCGCCGGCGGCACAGCCGCATCGCCAGATCGAACATGGACCGAGCCCCGACTCTCCGGTCGCAAATTGCACACACTGGCTGTAATGGCCGGAAAACTATCCACCGGGTCGCCAAATTTGTCCAACGACACGGGCTGAACGTGAAATTCAAGATCCGCCGTCGGCTCCTCGGGGCGTGATCGGGTGAAGATACCCAACTGGCTGGGGGCCATGGACATCGCCCCTGTCCGTTTGAACAGATACTCGAGTCCGATGGCGGCCTTTCCCATCAGGCGCGAAGCCTGCTCATTGAGCGTGCGGACGCCATTTACCTTGTAGACCATGCGCAACTGCAAGTGATCCTGCAGGTTTTCGCCGACCCCCGGCATATCCCTGAGGCTGGGGATGCCGGCCGCCTGCAGCACGCCACCGGGCCCCAGGCCGGACAATTGGAGAATATGCGGGGAGCCGATTGCGCCGGCACTCAAAATGGTTTCCCTACTGGCATTGGCGGTATGGGCGGCGCCCTTACGCGTGTACTGGACACCGGTCACGACGCCCTCGGAAATCACCAGCCGCCGCACGTGTGCCTTGGTGAGGACGTGCAGATTGGTTCGGTGACGCGCAGGCCGCAGGAACGCCTTTGCCGTGTTCCAGCGAATGCCCGATCGTTGGTTGACGTCAAAGTAACCACCCCCCTCATTGTTGCCGGTGTTGAAGTCCGCCGTACGTGGAATGCCGGCCTGAACGGCCGAATCGAGAAAGGTATCCAGGACCTCCCAGCGGACGCGGGATTTCTCGACCCGCCACTCGCCACCAGCGCCATGCAGGTCATCGCTGCCGCGATAGAAGTCTTCATGCTTGCGAAAGATAGGAAGAACGTCATCCCAGCCCCAGCCAGTGCAGCCCAGGTCGCGCCAGTGATCATAATCGCGTGCCTGGCCCCGCATATATATCATGCCATTGATCGACGAACAGCCACCGAGCACCTTGCCTCGGGGATAGGCAATCGTGCGACCATTCAGCCCGGGCAGAGGATCAGTGGTGAAACGCCAATCGGTACGTGGATTGCCGATGCAGTACAGATAGCCCACGGGAATATGAATCCAGTGGTAGTTGTCAGAGCCGCCGGCTTCAAGCAGCAGCACTTTGTTGCGCGGATCTTCCGACAACCGGTTGGCCAGCACGCATCCCGCGCTGCCGGCCCCGATGACGATGAAATCATAGCTTTCCATTGGCAATGCCCTTCTGTTGCAGGCAAACCGAAACGGTCGGCCAGGCTGATTGTCGGTCACTTCAGACTGGCCCTGTCATATGTGGCCTGCTGAGCGCATTTGCGCGATACGCTCGGTCGAGTATCCGAGAGACTTCAGCATGGTTTCGGTGTGCTCACCCAGCAGAGGCGCTGCGGTCTCGGGTCGGAAGCTGGCATTGGTCAGTCTAATCGGGCTGAACACTTGCGGCACCTCCCCGGCAAGCGGATGAGGCAGGGTGCCGACGAGGTCGCGGGCCAATATCTGAGGCTCTTCAAGTGCTTCCCCAATGGAATTGATCGGCCCGGCCGGGACATCGGCTGCGTCGAGCTTGGCAAGCAGATCGGCGCGATCATGACCAGCAAAATGTTCGGCGAGCCGCGCCAGAAGCTCATCGCGATGCTCAACGCGCCCCTTGTTGAAGGTGTATCGTGGGTCGCTGGCCATCTCTGTGTCATCAAGGGCCACAGCCAGGCGCTGGAACTGGCCATCATTGCCTACGGCCAGTACCATTTTGCCATCGCGACAAGCGAACACCTGCTGCGGCATAATATTTGGATGACCATTGCCATACCGGCGGGGCGGTTGCCCGGTGAGCATGAAGTTCATGGCCTGATTGGCCAGCAACGACGCCTGCACATCAAGCATGGCGATGTCGACATATTCACCTTCCCCGCTGACGGCCCGACGCGACAACGCAGCCAATACGCCAATGACGCCGAACATGCCGGTGGTCAGATCGACCATGGGTACGCCGATTTTCTGTGGCCCCCCCCCGGGGCGACCGTCCTCTTCGCCCGTGATGCTCATCATCCCGCCCATCGCCTGGATCAGGAAGTCGTATGCAACCTGCTGGCGACGTGGCCCGGTTTGTCCAAAGCCGGTGATGGAACAATAGATCAGCTTAGGGTTGATCGCGCGCAAGCTCTCAAAGTCCAGGCTGTAGCGCTTGAGTGTACCGGTCTTGAAGTTTTCCAGGACGATGTCCGCTGACTTGGCCAGTTCACGGACGAATTCCTGACCCTCGGGCGTGCTCAGATTGGCGGTAACCGACTTCTTGCCCCGGTTGGCACACAGATAGTAGCCGGACTCGCCGGTCTCATTGCCATCACTATCCATGAGGAATGGCGGTCCCCAGCTACGGGTGTCATCTCCCGAGCCTGGACGCTCCACTTTTATCACATCGGCCCCTAGATCGGCCAGTATCTGACCGGCCCAAGGACCGGCCATGACCCGCGACAGGTCCAGAACTCGTAGATGCGACAATGCGCCTGCCATGCTCTCATACCCCCTCAAACACCGTCGGTAGCGCAACTTGCACGCCCGGCTTTGATATAGCTTTGGGTCCGCTTCTACGTCACATGACGTGGCGGCAAAACGAGATAGACCGCGCAGCATCTTTCTGAAATACGTAAAGATAACTTCAACTCTCGCTCAAGGACCTTGGCATGGAATGGTTGCGTGCCGTGGAGATCTACCATGCCGTTGTGCGTGCTGGATCACTGTCTGAGGCTGCACGGCGGATGGGCTATTCTCCGGCATCGATCTCGCGTCACATATCCGATCTCGAACAATCGCTGGGCGCGCGACTGCTCAATCGGACGAGCAGGCGGCTGAGCATGACTGAAGCGGGAGACATCTACTTTCAGAGAACACTGGCGATCGTGCATGAAATTGGCGATGCCAAAGCCGCCGTGACCAATCTGAGCAGTGCCCCCCGTGGTTTGCTACGCATACACTCGCGGATGGTGGTAGGGCACCAGCTTGTAGTCCCTTCGCTCAAGCGCTTCCTCAAGATATATCCCGAGATATCGATCGACCTGCAGCTATCGAATTATGCAGTCGATATCGTTGCGCAGGGTATCGACATTGATATTCGCATGGGGTCCATGGAGAACTCTTCGCTGGTCGCGCGAAAGCTGGCCCCGAGCGAGCGACTATTATGTGCCTCGCCTGAATACCTAGCGGCTCATCCGCCCATTGAAACGCCGTTGGATCTGCTGGTCCATTCCTGCCTGACCTACCGGATTACCGATGGTGAGGCCGTCTGGCGCTTTCGCAGGTCGGGCGACCCTGACATCGAGCTACGGGTCGGGGGCGCGTTCAAATCGGAGAGCGGTCAGGCGATCTTCCAGGCGACGTGCGACGGCCTTGGCATCTCTATCATGAACGACTGGACGGTGCGACAGGATCTGGCATCTGGACGGCTGGTGCGCGTTTTGCCGGACTATGAAGTCACCTTTAGCGAGTTTGAGAACGGCGTCTACGCGGTTTTTCAGAAGAGCGCACACCTTCCGCCCAAGATCCGGGCCTTTGTGGATTTTCTGAGCAAGGAGTTTCGCAAGCTCAATGTGGGTGCATCGGCGCCAGTGGCGTCTGCCAAATAGCAGGTTCGGCAACTCCGCGGAACCTGACGTGCTGTTGACGAAGTTACACCAGTTCGCAGACCAAGCCTGAGTTGTCGGGGTTGCGGATGAAGAAGTGGCCAACTAGGCGGCCTGCGGTGCCGATGAGGAGCCAACCACGACAGCAAGCTGGACCATTATTGTCGTAGCCCTGCCACGAGAACTCGGCGCATCCGGCGCGGGCGCCGCAGTGGACGTCAAGAAAGCCCTTGAGCGCGCCGATGGCGATTTCGCCGCCGGCCGCGCCATCCGTGTGAACAGGCCGGGCACATGAATGAACCTGACCCAGTTCACCATCAACGCGTCAAACTACCTCTTGCCTAACAGGGGCGGTCCAAACAGGAACCACGATCAAACGCAGCCGCGAGTGGCTTTTAGCAGCCAGCTCTAGAACTCCTCGGCCATGTGGAATGTGTAGCCAGTGCCATCTGCCCGCACATACCCAGGGCGCGCGAAGTGAGAGGGCAACAGAAGTCCGCCGGTTTCGGCAACATGTGCCAGCAGCCTATGACGCGTCGCGATGGCGGTTGGGCCATCCTCGCAATACTTACTGTTCCAGCCAGGGTAACGTACCTGAATGGGCTGGTGCAGACTGTCAGCGGCAAAGAACGCTTCGGCATCGCCGGCGCGCAGCGATATGGCCAATTGGTCGCGGACATGGCCCGGACTGGGCAGAAAACTTATGCCGTCAAGTTCAGCGGTCGTTGTGCTGTCGATGAAATCGACGACGCCGGCGGCCAGCAGTGGCGCAATGCTGTCGATAAACGGAAGATGCGTCGTAGCGGGTCGGTCGCGTGCGCCGTTTGCGGGGTCGCGCAGATCGTACTCGGCCCGTGTCATCAAGTAGCGCGCGTTGGGAAAGGTGGGAACCCATTGCCCATTGACCAACTTGGTGTTCCAGCCAATGTGATCAACATGAAGATGGGTCAGGATCACATAATCCACCTCTTCAGGATGCACCCCTGCCCGTTTGAAGCTGGCAAGGTAACTGGTCTTCAGATTGTCGAAACGCGGCGAGGCCGGGCGTGGTTTATTGTTGCCGCCGCCAGTATCGATGAGAACCGTCTGCCTGGGGCCGCGCACCAGCCAGGAATGGATGCTGGAATTGAAGTGCCCCGCGCTGGCGTTGAAAAATGCTGGATCAAACCAGTCACCATAATCCTGGAGCACCTGATCATTCCAGCCCGGGAACAGTGACATGGGTTCCTCGACCACCAGATCAAGAATACTGGTCAATTCAAAGGCCCCAATTCTGAACATTGCGATTCCATAGCTTTCAGCCATCCAATCAGTACACCCTAGTCCGGCGCGTCGCGAAATCTACCCGCTACCTTTCAGTATGCCGCAAACATGCTTTGCAGGTGCGATGCCTGCGGGCGGCCCGCACTTTCCCCTATCCTCCAGTTCGAGCTCGCCCCCCGGGCTCCGCTCACCGCTTTCAGGAAAGGACCATGCCCTGACAAACACACTTGTCCACCACCGCCTCGAGATCGCCGAGGGCATCGCTGTCGTTACCGCCGATCGTGCGCCGGTCAACGCCCAAACCAAGCAGTCACGCGAAGAGCTGATTGAGCTGTTTGACGGGCTCAGCGACAATGACACTGTGCGCGTCATTATCCTGACCGGGGCAGGCACGACCTTTTCCGCCGGCGCCGACATCAAGGAACGCGTCAACATGGTGGCCAGCCAGGGCCAATACATCCGCAATAATCGACTGGTACGAGAATTCTTCTATGCAGTCGCCGACTGTGAGAAGCCCGTGATTGCGGCCGTCAATGGTCCGGCGATCGGCGCTGGTTTCGCACTGATGCTGGCTTGCGACATCATGCTGGCCTCAGACACCGCGTTTTTCCAGATGCCTGAAGTCGACGTTGGCCTGGCCGGTGGCGCCGCCTTCATCGGCGAGGTGTTCGGCAAGTCCCGTGCCCGCGCGATGTATTTTACCGGCCGCCGCTACCCGGCCTCCGAACTGTATCGGCTGGGGGTGATCGAGGCGGTGACGCCTGCTGACCAGTTGATGACCGAAGCCATGGGATATGCGCGCGAGATCGCCGCCAAAAGCCCGGTCGTGCTGGCTTCGGCCAAGCGGGCCTTCAACACGGTGGCCGAGATGCCGGTCCGTGACGCCTATCGCTACGAGCAGGGGCTGACGCTGGCTCTGTCAAAGACCGAGGACGCCAGAGAGGCTCAGGCCGCCTTTGTCGAAAAGCGCAAGCCAGTCTTCAAGGGCCGTTGAGACAAGAATGACATGACCATGACTTCCGATCTGCCAGGGCAGGTGCATACCGAATGGGCCGAACGCGCCGCTGGACGCATTGCCATACTGACCATCGATTTTCCGCCGATCAATGCGGGATCCCGAGCCATGCGCCATGCGCTGCTTGATGCGGTGCAGGCCGCTTCGTGTGCGGACCGGCTGGCTGGAGTGATCGTACGCGGCGCTGGCGGCAATTTTGTTGGCGGGGCCGACATCCGCGAATTCGATCATCCGGCGGTAGCCCCCCATTTGCCAGAGCTAATTGCGGCAATTGAAACCTGCCCGGCGCCGGTGATCGCCGCTATTGATGGGGCCTGTCTGGGCGGGGGCTTCGAGATTGCCCTGGGCTGCGACGCCCGCATCGCGACCCGCGAGGCTGTGGTTGGATTGCCCGAGGTTACGCTGGGGCTGATACCGGGCGCCGGCGGAACACTGCGCACCTTGCCTCTAATCGGGGCCGCAGCGGCAATTGCCCTGATCACTAGTGGCAGCCGTGTCAAGGCGCCGGAGGCGCTTGAGATGGGCCTGCTGGATCAGCTGGCATCAAATGACTTGCTCGCAGACGCCCTGGGATATTTCGACAGGGCGCCCACCAAGCGGCTATTGCGAACCCTGCTACCGCGACCTGCAACCGATGAGGCAATTGCTGCGGCCGAAGCGGCGGCTTTGCGGCGCGGCCGCGGACAAGATGCCGTTCCGGAGGCGGTGGCCGCCATCAAGCGGGCACTGGTTTTGCCCGCCGACGCGGCGCTCGCTTCGGAACGTGAAGTCTCTCTGCGGCTACGCATGGGACCGCAATCAAAAGCGCTGCGCTATCTGTTCTTTGCCGAACGCCATGCCCTCAAACGCGCCGTCAGCGAAGGGGCCGCACCTGCTAAAAAAATAGGTGTGGTGGGTGCCGGGCGCATGGGTCAGGGCATAGCACTGGCCTGCGCCCGTCGTGGACAGCAGGTTCAAATCACTGATCACGTGTCGGCAGCACGTGACGCCTGCTTCATCGCCATCCGAACAGAAGCTGACCGCCTGGAAAAGCGGGGACGAATCAAGGAAGTCGACAGCGTTCTGGCCAACATTGCGGTGGTACGGCCCGAGGATCTCGTGGACGCGGACTTGGTCGTGGAAGCAATTATCGAGGATATGGAGGCCAAGAAGGCGCTGCTGCAGCAGCTCGATGCCGTGATGCCGGCCCGCACTATTCTGGCCACCAACACCTCCTATCTCGATGTCGACGCTCTTGCTGCAGTGACCACACGGCCCGATCGCGTAGTGGGGCTGCATTTCTTCAATCCAGCCCATCTGATGCGTCTGGTGGAAGTTGTTGATGCCGCCCAAACCAGTCCGACAACGCTGGCCAGCGTCCTTGGCTTGGTACGCGTTCTGGGCAAGGTCCCTGTCGTCACCGGTGTGGGTGAAGGCTTCATCGGCAATGCGATTTTTGCCGCGTACCGAGAGCAATGCGAGTTTCTGCTCGATGAAGGCTGCCTACCCCAGCAGATTGACGCCGCCATGACAGCATTCGGCTTTCCGATGGGACCGTTTGCCGTATTTGATCTGGCGGGTCTGGACATCGCCTGGGCCCGACGCAGACGTCTGGCCGAGCAACGCGACCCGGCGACACGCTACTCGTCTTTGGCCGACCAACTTTGCGAAATGGGGCGATTCGGCCGCCGTGCGGGTGCAGGCTGGTATGACTATTCCGTAAGCGATAGGGGTGCCCCTGATCCACTCGTAGAGAGTCTGATCCTTCAAACACAAACCAACCCTGCCAACTTCACACCGACCGAAATTCAGTGGCGGCTGCTGTCATCAATGATCAATACTAGCGCCCGGCTTGTCGCAAGCGGGGTGGCCCGCGATACCGAATCGATCGACCTGGCGCTGGTTCATGGCTTCGGCTTTCCTGCCTATCTCGGCGGTCCGATTCATTGGGCGCGACGCCAGTTGCCCGACGATATCCGCGCCGCCATTGCAGCGCTGGTCGCAGCCAGCGGCAAAGGATATACGATCGCCCCAAATCTCGATGCAATGCTCTGGGGGAACTGACGCCGCCCGAATTTCAGGCCATTTTTGGTGCGTGTTGCAGTGGACCTCGTGGGCCGCTTCTTCCTTTGGGCCGTCGGCGAGCGGATGAAGGGCTGTCTGGAGCTCGTTCGCGACATCAACGAGCGATCCCCTCGTCAGCCTGCCGGCAGTACCCGCGCGCTGATCAGCACGGCCAAGCCAGAAATGCGTGGAGGCCAAGCCTCAGTTCCACCACGCTGAGGGGCACGATCGAGGTCATCTGCCGCTCCCTTTCTCATAATGCCGCTCGGCCCCTTCGGGTCCGCGACGGCTGGACCAGAAGGGGAAGATGGTGCCGCTTGCGCTGTCGCCCACATTTTGAGTTTGGGGCCCGGAGGCAGACTTGACCCCGGATTTGTCCACTTGCGCCTGCGGCGCGGTCCTCAGCTGCCATGCAGCTGGGGTGGGTGAGGATAGGCGGACTTCTCCGGCGTCAACCCCTGGCTCGGGTCTTCTTTCTTATCAACGAGTGGCTGCCGGGACGGCATCCTTGAACGGATCCCCGATCCGTTCCATCCGGGATAGAGGACGGCTTGCCGGCCTCTTCGGGGCGGTTACCCCGAAACCGCTTGGTTGAGCGGAGTAACGGACACGATCTGCCTCTGGCTCTCGGATGAGCCAGAGGCAGAACACTTGCAGTGTCAGGTTTGCGCGCAGAACTTCAAGGGAGGCGCTTGTGCGGGGCCTTGCCATTTGGCGCCTTGGCCAGCAGCCAGAACGCCAACCAGGGGTGCAGCGCCGAAATCATGTGGCGATGGTAGATGTGAAAGGGGTGTAATCTGCCGGCCGAAGCCTTGAGCCTGATCATGGCGGTG
Organism: Devosia alba; assembly: GCF_039938915.1. Taxonomy (NCBI): domain Bacteria; kingdom Pseudomonadati; phylum Pseudomonadota; class Alphaproteobacteria; order Hyphomicrobiales; family Devosiaceae; genus Devosia; species Devosia alba. The sequence continues at coordinate 521,570 of NZ_JBDUUI010000001.1, forward strand.
CGCAGGTCCCGGGTGAAAACAGCTTTCACCGCTGGCACGCTATCGCCGACATGCTCGAGAAGCGGAACCCAGTGCTTGCCGGTGCGGGAAGCAACGATCGCCGCCGCGCGGGCGGCAACGAACTTGCCCACGGCTTCCCTCCCCTCCCCCGTGCTGGCGCGTCCCAATGGCGCTGTCGCCCCTCGACTTGCGGACACCCTTTATTGGACACGCTCTCGGCTCCCGCGAGTTTGCGATTGCGCGCCAGGCAAGAGATGTTCTCCCGTGTCCGACGATGAGCTTTGGGACTCGTCCGCGCGCGGGGGGCGTGGATCGAAACCATTTTGGGCGCCGCTGATTGTGGAATGGACCCGGTTTCCGCGGCACGCATTATCGCATTATGGAGGGCAACCAGGTCGCAGTTTGCGGCACTAGGGCAACAATCACCATCAGCACAAAGAAGACCCCTACCCAAGGCCAGACCGCCTGATAGACGGATTTTAGATCGAGCTCACCGCTGGTCGCCTTGAAGGCAAACAGGGTGTAGCCGAAGGGCGGCGTGATCCCTCCCACAGCGAGATTCAGCAAGACCAGAACCCAGAACCAGATCGGATCAAATCCCGCAGCCTCGATGAGGGGCTTATAAATGGGCACCAGGATCAACAGTAGAGCAATCTGATCGATGAACATGCACATGACAAACACAATCGCCATCAGCATGAACAGCAGGAGATAGGGTGAACCGGACAACTGCGCCCCAAATGCCACCAAGTCACGGGTCGCGCCCGAGAATGCCAGTAGTTGGCCGAACAGGTTGGAGCTAACTACGATCACCATGATCATGGCCGTTATCAGCATTGCGCTCTTGAACGCCTCGCGCAACATCCCCAGGGAAAACTGGCGATAGACGATGGCAACAATGACAGAGCCAATGACACCACTTGCGGCCGCCTCTGCAGGCGTTGCAATGCCCAACAGGATCAAACCCATGATAGCAAAGACGATAATCGAAAAGGGCAGCAGCAGCAGCAGTGAATGCCAAACGCCCTTCCGTTCCATCTCCGACGCATCAGCCTCGGGCGCCAGTTCAGGCCGTAGTGTTACCCGCGTGAAGATATAGGCCAGAAACAGTCCCGCAGCGATCAGGCCTGGCACGACGCCCGCAATCAGCATTTCGCCTATCGACACATCGGCCAGCGTTGCAATGACGACAGCCAGCACGCTTGGCGGAATGATGGGCGCAAGTGAGGCTCCAGCGAGAATGGCCCCGATGGACAACTGGCTGTCATAGCCGCGCTTCATCATGGTCGGGTAGAGCGATTTGCCCAACATTGCCGCAACAGCCATGGCAGCGCCGGACAATGCTCCAAAGACAACCGAGACGATAACAGTCAGAACATATTGGCGCCCTCGAATCCGGCCAACCAGGCCATCAATTGCCTTGAACATGTTTTCGACCGACCCTGAACGGGTCAGAATTTCGCCCATCAGGATGAACAACGGAATTGCCGAAAGCGAACTGATGTTGGACGAGTCGAAGATCGAATTGGTTGCCAGAAGGGTGCCACTGCCGCCGATCAGCATCACCACCGCGAGCAAATTGACGATGAGGAAGCCAACAAAGAGCGGCGCACCGGTCAGGAAGATGGCAAGCAGACCACATAGGCTGCCAACGATAATAATCCACCATTCCATCAGACAATGCCCGATTCTGGTTCTTGGTCAGTAGTGAAGCAATGCCGCAGGAAATGTAGGCCCGCGCTGGCAAATCCATAGGTCAGCCATACCGAGAGCCAAACCTTGGGAATCGGCTTGACACGCACCATCATCTCGCCGCGCTGGAACTGAGCTATATTGGCCTGCAAAAACAGCCAGGCGAGGATGAGGCAGGTGATGGCGCTGCACAGCGCAATCGCAATATTGGTGGTACGACGGGACTTCGGCCCGAGAATGCCGATTACAAAATCAATGGCGATGTGCCCCTTGGTACGGGTCACTTCGGGAAGCGTGAGGAAGGTTCCAATGCACAGGGCATAGGCGACGATTTCGTTGGACCACCAAGTGGGGGCATTAAAGAAATACCGGGCCACGATTTCGTAGCTATAGGACAGCACGATGGTGAGCAGGCACAATTGCGCAAGAACGAAACCTGCCTTGGTCAGCGCATCATGCGCTGACCCCATGTGTTTAAAGACTGAGTTCATCTCTTCCCCGGACTGGCGCCGCACTAGCGGGTCAGGCCAGCCTCCGACGCACGAGAACGAAGCGAATTGGCGATTTCCTCACCGCAGCAATCCTGAGCCAGCGCCCATACGCCATCATAGTAGGCACCGACAACCTTCATGGCGTTTTCGTCAGACAGGGTCTGCACCTCGACACCCGCATCTTCGAGCGCCTTCAGATCAATGGCGGCGGCATCATTGCCAATCTGGATGGTGTCAATTTCAGTCTGGATGGCGGCGGCACCGACGGCCTGTTGCTGATCGCTCGATAGACCCTTCCAGGTATCTAGGTTCATGGCGATGTAGGAGACCAGTTGGCCAAAGGCCGGTTCGACCCGGTACTTGGCTACTTCGTAGTGGCGGGTGGAGAGAAACACACTGCGCGGGGCACAGGCACCATCGACAACACCGCGCTCCAGACCGGAATAGACTTCGCTCATATCGGTGTTGACGGCCACCCCCCCCAGTGCCTCGATCACGGGCACATAGGTCGAAACGCCACGCAGCTTGCGACCCGCCCAGTCGCCATCCGCGCTCAGTGGTTCACGCAGATAGCAGTGATAGCCCGACGTGCCAACGGCAACATTGGCCAGCAGCTTGAGATTGTGTTCCTGCTGGAAATAACTGTCGATCACGTCGAAAACGCCCGAAGAGCGAATTTTTGTCATGTCTGGCTCCATTGCGTTGGTCGCAATGGTCAACGCCTTGGAGTGATAAGCCGGGTAGGTATAGATCAGATCGAATACACCAGCCGTTGTCGGTGTCAGTTGCTCGAAGGCAGGGACGGTTTCAGGCCCGAAGATGTCTACGGTCAGCCCGACCGAGGATGCCTCAAGGTTTTTCTTGAACTGGACCGCCGGCATGTAGGCCATAACATTGGACTCTGGCCAGCTCTCGATCATTCGCAGATTTTGCGCCTGGGCCGCACCGGTCAGGGTTATGGCCAGAGCCAGGGCACCGATAATTTGCTTCTTCATTGCATACCTCCTCAAAAGACGACTCACAGCGCGGCCCAAGTTGTACCCCGTCGGGTTCTGCACAGCGCGAACATGGACCTTACTTGCCGATCCTGGGGGCGTGAGCAATAGCCGGAACATCGGCGAGGGCCTCGCTTGAGCGGGGGCACAGCACCGCGAACTGCACCACTTCAGACGCAGTCCTCCTGCTCATCGTTACATCTCGAATCGGCCGAAATGATTTGTTTTCAATATCTTGACTACGCCAACGAGAGCGATAACCAATCTCTGGCATGGCATCTGAGCGTCGATATCAGGCTGCTCTTACCGACCCATCGTTGCAATATGCGAACAGATGGTTTGCGATGCCGCCCAAAGCCTTGGAGACTGCTGCGACAGATCATTTCACGTAGCCCCAGTGTCGTACAGGCCGTGCCAAATGCGGACCGTACGAGGTATTTTTTCCCTTGCTAGACAGCCTGTTGAACTGATCCTGCCATTGTGGATTCATAAATTCGGCAGCGCGTCCTGCCCTGCTTGACCACGACCGAACCGCCGACCTGACCGTTCGGCAGGCGAGTTGACAACTCGGGCTCCCAATGAAGCTATGCGCCCGAGTTTGCTACCCCGGAGTTTAATGCATGTTCTACCGCCCAGAGGCCGGCCACGGCCTGCCCCATGACCCCTTTCGCGCTATCGTTTCCCCGCGTCCAATCGGCTGGATTTCGTCGATCTCCAATGCGGGATTGGTCAACCTTGCACCCTATAGCTTCTTCAATGCCTTGTCCGGACAGCCACCGCTGTTGATGTTCTCAAGCGAGGGCATCAAGGACAGCATCACCAATGCAATGGAAACGGGTGAGTTCGTGGTCAACATGGCAACCCGCCCGTTGGCAGCACAGCTGAACGAGACGTCGCGCGCACACGCTGCCGGGATCAATGAGTTCGACGTCACGGGCCTGACACCGGCCCCCTGTGAGATCGTCGCGGCACCCCGTGTTGCCGAAAGTCCGGCGTCGCTGGAGTGCAAGGTAACCGACATCGTGCCGGTCAAGGATCTGAACGGCGACGTGGGTGATCGCGTGATGGCCATCGCCCAGGTGGTGGGTATCCACATCAACGAAGCATTCCTGCGCGATGGTCAATTCGACAACGTCGCTGCCCAGACCATCGCCCGCTGCGGCTACTGGGAATACCAGGTCTCTTCGGAGATGTTCAGCATGCCGCGACCAGACCACCAAGCCCCGCATTAGACAATGATAGGGGGGAGCCTAGGTGTTTGATCCCGGATTTTGATGGTGCACTATTTTCCATGGAATGGAAGGAAGCACTATGGGACAAGTTCTGCACGGGAGGTCCCTGAGACGCTGACGGGTCTCGACAGGTTCGCTATGCGTGAAAGCAAAGAAGGTCATGCCCCACCGCCGACGGCGCGACCAAGACCGTGTACGAGGCAGTCGATTGGTTTACAGCCGATACGGGAGACGCCCACAAATCGGTCATCGATATCGACCGACAGTGTAAACCAAGATGCAGAAATCCTGAGGTTTTCCCCCCGTTTTGCCAGTTCACCTCCTGATTGTAATCAGGGGGTCGCGGGTTCGAATCCTGCTGCCGGCACCAGAAACCTCAATAAAATCAATTATCGTCACCCCGCCCGACTGGGACGACTTGCGACTGGGACGACATTGGGACGACCGGCAAAGAATCAGTGGTGGAAAACGCGGACTTCTGCCACCGTAATGACCGTTTTCGCCACTCGCGGCGGCTCGAAAAGTAGATAATCGGTCCATGGCATACTTTGAGTACAAGCCGACAACCCCCCTGTTTTACTACGCCGATGTCGAGTCCTTTGAGAATATTGTCAGATCAAAGAGGCTATGGCTGACCGATGTCACTGCCTCCAACGATCCCCGAGAAATCCGGATGGGACGGGAGCTGTTCTCCGCTGCCGTGAACGCGCTTACGGAAGATGACATTCCTCTGCTTAATCGACGCGATATGGCTGCGTTCCTAGCCGATATCCTACGCCTTAGCCGAACCAGCACATGTTATACGGTATGCTTCGGACTGGCTGGCGACGAGCTTCCTATGTGGCGTGAATATGCAGCCGGCGGCACCGGCGTCAGCATCGGCTTCCGTCCAACAGCGATGAACGCGATACCCGGCCGCATGCAGCTGGTGCGATACTCAGACGAGACCACCCCAGCCGTGTTCAGAGAGGCGGCCATCAGGGCCGCATTGACTATGGGCAAGCCAAGGACACTATCATCGGTGCTAGCAGCATCGGAAGCCTTCGCCACATTCACCTCACTTAAGCACCGCACTTGGGCGTATGAGCGTGAAGTCCGCATGATCTTTAATCAACGACACGAAAAGCCAGAACCTGGTGAGATACTGACACAGATGGTAAGTGCTCATCCTGACGGCTCAATAGTGGAATGGCGGGAGCCGTTGGCCCGCCAGTCGCGGGGCCGCACAGTGAGCTACTTCGAGTTTCCGTTCGGCCGGCATAGTAATAACGGAACAGATGCACGCCGAGCAATCGAGCAAATTGTGCTAGGCCCGCAGTGTGAAATGACGGTTGACGAAGTCACCGCAATCCTGAGTTCAGAAGGCTACGAAGGTTTTAGCGTTCGAGCATCCGACTGCGAAATACAGTAATTATCGGCGTCAGAAGTGTCACCATCTGACCATTGCAGCACTGGTTGACTGCTGGATGTTGATTGTCGCTTGGAACTGACCCGGGGTTGTCATTGAGAAGTGACCCGCCAG